>NZ_BAIS01000036.1 GCF_000613345.1 Prevotella disiens JCM 6334 = ATCC 29426
CAGTAAACACTAATTACACCTTTCATCAATCAGAAATGCCAGCTCTTTCTACTACTTCTACCCTTAATAATTGGGAACATAATGCTTATTTGACCTTCTCGCTTGCAAAGAATTTAAGTGTAACATCAAGAGCAGAATATTACCATAATCAAATAGAAAAAAATAAATTCAAAGATATTTTCTTTACCGACATTGCCATGAAATATGCTGCAAAGAAATTTGATATTACAATGGAATTGAATAATATTTTGAATAAGAAGAATTATGGGTACGGAATCAATGGAGCCTTTGTTCATAGCTATAGCAACCTGAATATTCGGGGAAGAGAATTAATGGTAACACTATACTATAAACCATAAAAATAAAAAAGTTTACATCAAAACTTAAAATAGACGTTAAACGATATTTGGTCATATAAAAAATGGAGAAACCTTTTCCACTTATCCAGCAGCGTGATTCCATGCAATGTGGTGTGGCATGTTTAACTATGATATGTACTTATTGGGGGAAGAAATACCCAATGGAGTACATATCTGAGTTATGTTTTGCAACAACTGAAGGCGTTTCGCTTCTTAGCATTATTCTTGACGAGGCTACCAATTCACTTGATGCCAACAATGAACGTATGATAGTGGAACATCTTGACGAGTTTTACAAAGGTAAGACCGTTGTTATCGTTGCCCACCGACTTAGCACCGTAAAAAATGCCGACCAAATCGTTGTTTTAGACAAAGGAAAGGTGGCTGAAATAGGCACTCACGAAGAACTAACGCAGAAGCATGGCGCTTATTATAACCTTGTAAAAAATCAATTAGAATTAGGAAATTAACCAAAAGAATGAGTATTTATGGCAGATAACAAAATAGAACTTCGCAGCGAGAAAGTCAGAGAAATTATAGACGAAAAGCCTTCGCCTATTGTTCGTTACGGTATAACACTTATTACCCTCATTTTGCTCATTCTTTTGATTATTGTTTATTTTGTAATAAGGAATACTCCTTATTTTATATCCAACGTAACGATGCGTTGATTGAAACGTTTGTAGAAACGAGGAAATTTGTAGAACAAACGTATCAATAGTGGAAAGCGTCCTTGGTCGTAGTCACTCATGTAATATTCTTTGGTAATATGAATTTTCTTATGCCACGTTTCCATAATCTTTGTATCCAATTCCGACCATAAAAATTCAGCTTTACCATTCACCTTTCTTAATGTATCATGATGTTTTGCATGTTTTACTGCCCCAAAAGCAAGCATATCAAAAAGAATAGTTGCTTCGTTGAATTGTTCACACAAAGTAATGAAAAATTTCTGAACGTCCTCTGGTTTGAAATACATTAACACCCCTTCAATAATAATCAATGTTGGTTTCTCGAATGCCTTTACTTTTTCAATCCAACTATAATCGAACATAGAAAGTTCCAAATAAGTATTGTTTTCCGATTCAGGAATAAGTTGTCGTCGAATGTCAATCGATTCTTTTAAATCAAGGTCGAACCAATGCGTTACTTTCGGATAGTTCATGCGTTGATAGCGAGCATCTAAGCCTGCTCCTAATTGTATTACCACTGCATCGGGGTGTTTCTCAAGAAACTTTTGTGCTTCTTTGTCTATCAAACTTCCACGAATGCAGCACCCAACCTGTGAGAGCTTTCCGTTTTTAAACTTACTAAAATCGTAATCAATTTGCTTGATGATGTTTTTAGCAATCTCATCATTTATCAATCCACCTTTATTTTCAGTTTCCCATGCCCTTGCCCAAAGTGGTATCAGCATTGTTTCAGGCACACTTGATAGTTGTTTTGTTTCCATAACTTGTTTTTTAGTTTATAATCTTAGGCAAAAGTAGCAAGAAATGGCAATGCCTGCAATACCTAAAATCGTGTATTTTTTCGGTATGGGAACTTTTGCAGTATTCTGTTTCTGAATAGAATACGTTAAAATTTTTCACTTAAATAAGATGAATGAAGTTCACTTTACTTTTGTTTTTACAATAAACAACCACGAAATGCGTTTCTTAAGCAAATTATTAACTTAAAAATTAAATAGAAATGAGAAAACTTTTGGTCATTCTTTTGGCACTTTTATCCTTTACAACCCTTCTGACATCGTGTCATGGCGATAGAGAACTATCACAAGAGGAAGAGAGAACATTGGCAGTGCGTAAACTTTACTACCACAAGATGATTGGCGAATGGTATTACGAAGAACGAACCGATAGAGATATTGACTATATTTCGTATAATTGTAAGGAAAAAGGCAAGTTAGAAACTTATAAAAAGAGACTTACTCGAGAAGCAATAACTAAGGACAGAAAGGTGGAATATGGCGATTGGGAAGTAGTTGAAGACGAAACCACAACGGGAGAATGGCGATTGGGTTGGTCGGAAGCGGAAAATGCTAATTATTTTTCTACTTCGATTCATTATGGCAATAACGCTACAAATGTGGAAATCCACTACTTTGAATACGTTAATGACGCAGAATTGGTTATCGGATATTTTGGAACAGGTGGGAAGATGTTTCATTTTAAACGAGGAAATCCTGGCATAGCAATATAATATAAATAGGTGAAAAAGATTTTTTGTTGGAGTTATCATTACTTTGTGTAACATCTATAACAATCCTTAAAATCGTTTTTATTTTCGTTTTAAAGCGTTTCTGTTTCATTTTTATTTTGTACTTTTACACCTTGAAATAACAATTAAAAGCCCTTAAAACGAAAATAAAAGCCATTTTCGGCTATTTTGATAGAAAAAACAGGCGCTTTTTATCGTGGAAAGAATAAGAAGATAAAAAACAGATATAATGGACGAAAATCAGACAATAGACCAAGACCGCATTTTAAAAATTAATATTGAGGAAGAAATGAAGAGTTCTTACATCGACTATTCTATGTCGGTGATTGTGGCTCGTGCGCTTCCTGATGTACGCGATGGTTTTAAACCCGTACACCGCCGTATTCTTTTCGGTATGCGAGGTATTGGTAACTTTAGTAATCAACCTTATAAGAAATGCGCCCGTGTTGTAGGTGAGGTGCTTGGTAAGTATCACCCACACGGCGACTCATCAGTTTACGGTGCATTGGTACGCATGGGTCAAGAGTGGAATATGCGTTACAAGCTCGTAGACGGACAGGGTAACTTTGGTTCTGTCGATGGCGACTCGCCAGCTGCGATGCGTTATACAGAGTGTCGTTTGGCTAAAATGGGTGAACACGTCATGGACGATATTGAAAAAGAAACCGTTGATATGGTTTCTAACTTTGATGACACCTTGAAAGAACCATCGGTGATGCCAACAAAAATTCCTAACCTTCTTGTGAATGGTGGTAACGGAATTGCCGTAGGTATGGCAACCAATATGCTACTCACAACCTAAGTGAGGTGTTGGACGGTTGTTGTGCTTACATTGATAATCCTGAAATTGCGGTAGAGGAATTGATGCAATACATTCCTGCTCCAGATTTCCCAACAGGAGCTTATATCTATGGTCTGCAAGGTGTTAAAGATGCTTACGAAACAGGTAGAGGTCGTATTATTATGCGTGCTAAAGCCGAAATAGAAAGCGATGATACACACGATAAGATAGTTGTAACCGAAATTCCATACGGAGTAAACAAGGCACAACTCATAGAATATATTGCCGACTTGGTAAAAGAAGGCAAATTGGAAGGCATTTCAAACGTGAACGATGAAACGGGTCGTCAGGGTATGCGCATTGTGGTTGATGTGAAACGTGATGCCAATGCTAATATTATTTTGAACAAATTGTTCAAGATGACAGCTTTGCAAAGTTCGTTCTCAGTAAACTGCATTGCCCTTGTAAAGGGGCGTCCACGCTTGTTGAGCTTACAAGAATGTGTGAAATACTTTGTTGAACACCGCCACGATGTAACCATTCGTCGCACACAGTTCGACTTGAAAAAAGCGCAAGAACGTGCTCATATTTTAGAAGGACTTATCATAGCGTGCGATAATATTGACGAAGTTGTTAGGATAATCCGTGCAAGTCAAACTCCAGCTGATGCACAAGCTAATTTGGAAAAACGTTTTGACTTAGACAAATTGCAGTCTAAAGCCATCGTTGATATGCGCTTGTCGCAACTGACAGGCTTGCGTATGGAAGAATTGCACGCTGAATACGATGAAATCATGCAAACTATCAAAGATTTGCAAGAGATTTTGAACAATCCAGAGCGTTGCAAGGAAGTAATGAAAGAAGAATTGCAAGAGGTAAAAGAAAAATATGGCGATGTGCGTCGTACTGAAATTATCCCTGATGAGCATGAGTTTAATGCAGAAGATTTCTATCCTAACGACCCAGTCGTAATTACCATTAGCCACCTTGGTTATATTAAACGTACACCATTGGCTGACTTTAAGGAACAGGCACGCGGTGGAGTAGGTTCGAAAGGCGCTCGTACAAGAGAGAAAGACTTTACAGAATTTATTTATCCAGCCACAATGCACCAAACCATGTTGTTCTTTACCAAGAAAGGACGTTGCTTCTGGATGAAGTGTTACGATATTCCTGAAGGCGATAAGACCGCAAAGGGACGTGCTATACAAAATATGTTAGCACTTGACCCTGATGATAGCGTAAATGCATTCTTGCGTATTCAAGGTTTGAACGATGAAGAATTTTTGGATTCACACTATGTTGTCTTCGCAACAAAATGTGGCTTGGTAAAGAAAACATCTTTGCGTCATTATTCACGTCCACGTACAAATGGTGTCATTGCTATTAACATTAACGAAGGCGACGAGGTGGTAGATGTACGTTTAACGAACGGAAACAACGAACTTATCATTGCCAATCGCAATGGACGCGCTTGCCGTTTCCACGAAGATGCTGTACGCACAATGGGTCGTGTTTCAACAGGTGTACGTGGTATGCGCCTTGATGATGATGGAGAAGATGGCGTTATTGGCATGATAGTTGTTAATGACACAGAAAAGGAAACCGTCATGGTAGTTTCGGAAGAAGGCTACGGAAAACGTTCAATGGTAGAAGATTATCGTTTGACCAATCGTGGTGGTAAGGGCGTTAAGACACTCAATATCACCGAGAAGACAGGTAAACTCGTTGCTATTAAGAACGTAACCGATGAAAACGACCTCATGATTATTAATCAAAGTGGTATTGTAATTCGTTTGGCTGTGGCTGAATGCCGAGTAATGGGACGCGCAACACAAGGGGTACGCCTCATTAATTTGGCTAAAAAGAACGATGTTATTGCTTCTGTATGTAAAGTTATGAACGCAGAACTTGAAGAAGAATTAGAAGAAGAAAGTCGTTCAAAATTTAATAAAACAAACGAAGAAATAGAAAATAATCTTGTTGGAAGCGAAAAAGTAAACGAAAATGGAGAAGATGAAGAAGACGCTCCAACCGTAGACTTTGAATAAAATAATTCAAAAAACGTTACGTTAAAACAAAGATAGAGAGAAAATAAAGAATATTAATCTTTAAAATTATATCAAAATGAAAAAAGTAATCATGGCAGCATGATGTTTTTAGCAACATCAACTGCATTTGCTGGTGACAGCGAGCCATTGAAGGCTATTATGAAAGCTCATAACTATTCTGAAGCAGTAAGCCTCTTACAATCAACTTTAGACCAACTCGCAGGCAATGGCGAGAAAGCTAAGGCTTACAATCGCCTCTATGAATTGGCTATGAAGAAAGTTAATTACGAGCAAGGTATCCAGCTCGAAAACGAAACCCAAAAGCAAATGGGTAGAGAAGGTAATAAACCTGTTGATGAAGCTGGTCTTTATCAAGCTGTAAAAAACGCTTTTGACGCAGGTGTTGAAGCTGTAAAGTATGACAATATGCCTAATGAAAAAGGTAAAATAAAACCAAAATTTGATGGATTATTGGAAAAAGTATATCAACTTCGTCCACATTTTATCAATGGCGGTATTTTCTATCAAGGAAAAGATGATAAATTGACTTATCAATATTGGGCAGAATATGTTGAATCGGCTGATAATCCAATTTTTGCTAAATTCGATAAGGCGCAAGATCAAAACTTGACCGAAATAGCTTTTTTTGCAGCACAATATGCATTTCAAAATAAAGATTATACAAAAGCTGAAAAATATGTTGAATATGCTTTGCAAAACAAAGACCGTGCAAAAGATGCACAAAATTTGAAGTTGGCAATTTTAGGCTCACAACTCAAAACTCATGAAGATTCTGTTGCATACGCACAAAAACTTGCTGGTGTTTATGAGCAGGACCCAAGCAATGAAGCGGTACTTTCGACTTTGGTTGGTACATACACATTGTTGAAAATGAGTGATAAGGCAAGCCAACTTATTGATACACACCTTGCTAAAAATCCTAATAGCTACAATGCTCTTATGCTGAAAGGACAATTTGAAAGCATACAGAAAAATTATGATGCTGCTGCTACAGCTTTAAAAAAAGCTCTCCCAATGGCAACAGATGACAATGGTAAAATTCTTCTCAACTCTTTGATAGGTCAATGCTTCTTTTATAAAGCTCAAGATCGTGTAATGGCTGTTAAGAATTTAACAAAGCAAGCTCGCGAACAATTCAATGTTGTTTACAACGAAGCAATTTCTTATTTGGAAACAGCTAAGAAACTTGATGTTACAAAGGAAAACAAGAACCTTTGGGCTTATCCTCTTTATGGAAGTTACTACTTTGTAAAGGGTGCTAATGCTCCTGAAACTCAGGCTTGTGCTGCTGACGCAGGTCAACAATAATAAATATTCCCCTCTTTTGGCATAGTTGATATTGTCAAAAGGGGGATTTTTTTGTTAATCCTAAAATAGAAAGAATTCTTTAGGATTGGCTTCACTTAAAATTATAGCCAATGAGAAGAGTACTCACGTTTATCTTATTTTTTATTTTTTGTCTCGTAACTCAAGCACAAGATAATAGAGCTAATGCAGCAGACTTCAATAAAAAGGCAAATCAAGCTTTTAATATAGTTCATTCGAACTCGAATAGGGATTCGCTAACAATCTACCAAGCTGTAATCAATGGCGTAGATTATTCGTTAAAAAGCGATGAATACGATCGAATGCCTAATCGTAAAGGAAAAGTCAAGCCTGAATTTGAAGACGATAATGCAATACGTGTGGCAACTTTGTATCCAATGCTGATAGATGCTGGACTATTTTTAATAAAGAGTAATTACACTACGCAAGACGGAATAAAGGCATGGGAACTTTATCTCACTGCAAGGAATAATCCGTTGGTTGCCGATATTGCAGATGAAAGTGGTATTGCTGCTTATTATTTGGCCTACAATTATTTGAAATCAAGGAACTTTAGATTGGCTGATAAGTATGCTGACCTCGCTATGCAGTATGATGAAACCGTACAAAGTGCAGTGGAAGTAAAGGCAGCATGTATGCGTGAGCAAATGAAAACAGCCGAAGATTCAATGCAATATTTGGCGGTTTTAGAAAAATTGTATGAAACAGAACCCACCAATCAAAAGTATTTTTCATGGATAATGTCGTTCTATCAACACCCTACTCAGCGATTTAACATTGAAAGATTCATAGATCACCTATTGATGAATGATGCAAAATCGGCTGTGTCGTGGATTTTAAAAGGTGAAATAGCCATGCAAGCTGGACGTTGGGAAGAGGCGATAGAGGCTTACAAAATGGCTGATGAAATTTCTCCAGAACTTATACCCATACCTTTTAATATAGGTGTTTGCTTGAATATGAAGGGTATTGAGATGAGAAACGAAGTACTTGAAAAGAAGAAAAAAGGAGAATTTGCCTCCGATAATGAATTTATGTCGTACTTTGCTGAAGCCCGAAATTATTTAGAACGAGTAAAAGTAAAAGACCCGAGACGCAATAAAGTAGATTGGGTAAACCCATTATATATGGCTTATAATATTTTAGGAAACACTATCAAGGCGCAAGAATTAGAGTCGCTAATCAATAAATAAAAAAACTGATTTGAAAAAGATTGTAATATTTATATTAATGGTTTGTCCGTTGTTGGTATCTGCCCAAAAGAAGCAAATATCAACAGCAAAAGACTTAGTAAGAGCTGGCAAAGATTTGACAAAGGCAGAAAAATCAATGAGAATATTGTTGAGTGACTCGGCTAATCATTATAATGTGAAAGCGTGGGTGGTACTTTGTGATGCCCTTACGAAACAATATGAACAAGGAAACGAAAAACTTTATTTGAAGCAGAAGTATGATACTGCTGCGTTTTTCAAGATAACAAAACGAATGTTTGAAACGATGGCAAGTTTCGATAGCATAGATGCACGCATTGACACCGAACGCCTGTGCAACCTAAATATAGGGAAAAACATGCCAAATTGCTCAATTCTATTCGTCCAAATCTTTTCAATGGAGGAGTATATTTTATTCATACAAAAGATTACCAAACTGCTTTCAAATATTTTGATAATTACATCGTCAGCGACAAGCAATCGCTTTTTGCGGGATATGATTATGCTAAAAATGATAGGCTTATGCCACACGCGGCTTATTGGGCGATGTATTGCGGTTACAAATTGAAGGATACGGAAAAAACAATGCGCCATTTGAAGTTAGCAGAACGAGATTCTTCGATGCTTAATTTTGTAAGGCAATACGAAGCCGATGCCTATTTGGTGAAAAAAGATACGATAAGATACATTAAAGCACTGAAAGAAGGATTTGAAGCCTATCCTAATTTTGCATTTTTCTTTCCCCGTTTAGTAGAATATTATGCTAAAATAGGTGATTACCAAGCTGCTTTAGAAGTAACAAATCGTGCCTTAGAAGCAGATTCTACAAGTGTTCTCTTTCGTTTTGCAAAGAGTACAACCCTTCTAAATTTGGGTAAATATAAGGAATGTATTGCCATTTGCGAAAAACTTTTAGCAGAAAACGATAAGTTTGCTGATGCTTATTGTAACATTGGATTGGCTTATTTCGACCAAGCAATAGAGTTAGACAAGGTGCAACAGGGTAGGGCTAATCGAGCAAAAATAAATAAATTATATGAAAAGGCATTGCCTTTTTTAGAACGTTATCGAACAATGGCTCCTTCAGAACGCGATAAATGGTTGGCTCCACTCTACACCATTTATCTGAATTTGAATATGGGAACCGAATTTGACGAGATTGATAAATTAAGAAATGGAAAGAAATAAAATTATAGAAAGATTAGGAATAGAGTTGAACCCAATGCAAACAGAAACTTCGGAGGCTGTTTTGCGCTCTAATAAAGATGTTGTTGTCTTATCGCCAACAGGTTCAGGAAAAACATTTGCCTATTTACTACCACTTGTTCAACTCCTTAACGCCGATTCTAATGATGTGCAAGCAATAGTACTTGTGCCTGGACGTGAATTGGCAAAGCAATCTTTTAATGTTGTACAAAATATGAAATCAGGTTTACGTTCTATGGCTTTATATGGCGGACGCCCTACAATGGAGGAGCATAGAGCGTTGCGCGACACGTTTCCACAAATCCTGTTCACAACGCCAGGAAGATTGAACGACCATTTGGACAAGGGAAATATATTGCCCAATGCTATAAAATGGTTAATTATAGACGAATTTGATAAATGCTTGGAAATGGGCTTTCAAGCTGAAATGGAGCAGATTGTAAGTAAATTATCTTTTGTTGAACGTCGTATTTTACTTTCCGCAACCGAGTCAGAATCAATCCCTAAGTTTGTTAGCATGGGGCGTACCATTCGTGTAGACTATCTTGAAAACGAAGAGCAAGTTCCTGATAGAGTGCAATTACACGAAGTTCGTAGTGCTGATAAAGATAAATTAGAAACACTTTCCAATTTGTTAAGATGTTTGGGAAACCAAAGTACAATCGTCTTTTTGAACTATCGTGATGCAGTGATTCGTACAGCTAACTTCTTAAAAGAAGCTGGCTTTTCGGTGTCAATGTTCCATGGAGGGTTAGAACAAAAGGAGCGTGAGGCTTCGTTATATCGCTTTTCAAATGGTTCTGCCAATATTTTGGTGAGTACAAACCTTGGGGCACGTGGTTTGGATATTCCTGATGTTGATAACATTGTTCACTATCATTTACCCGAAAATGAAGACGAATATATCCATAGAGTAGGTCGTACGGCTCGTTGGGACAAGGAAGGAAATGCCTTTTTTGTGTTAGGTCCAGAAGAAAATCTTCCTGAATATGTAGCGCAGACCGTTGAAAAAATGGAAATTCCAACAGATTTGCCTACCATTATGCCACCCAAAATGGGTACGTTGTATATTGGTAAAGGAAAGAAAGATAAACTTTCAAAAGGCGATATTGTTGGTTTCTTGTGTAAAAAAGGTGGTTTGACTCAAAAGGAAATTGGAAAAATAGATGTGATGCCTCGTTTTACTTATGTTGCCGTTCCAAATGAAAAAATATCCCATATTTTAAAAATGACCAAAGGTGAGAAAATAAAGGGGATAAGTACCATTGTGGAAGAGGTTCGCTAAAACAGATGTAATAATGCTATTTTATTAGCAAAATGAGAACAAAAGATCATTATTGCATATTAAAATAGAATGTGAAAATATCCTTAAATATTTGCCTATGTCAAATAAAATTATTAACTTCGCAGACGTGTAATGATACTATGCACACCTTTTGAAAATTAATAACAATAACATAAGTTCAACTTAAAAATTAATATCATCATGAAGAAGTACAATTTTGGTGCTGGACCATGCATTCTTCCACGCGAAGTAATTGAAAAAACAGCAAGTGCTATCTTAGATTTTAACGGAATAGGTCTTTCAATCGCTGAAATTAGCCACCGTTCAAAGGATTTTCAACCAGTAATGGACGAAGCAATAGCTTTGGTCAAGGAAGTTTTGAATGTACCAGAAGGTTATTCAGTTCTTTTCTTGGGTGGTGGTGCATCACTCGAATTCTGTATGATTCCTTTCAACTTCTTGGTAAAGAAAGCTGGTTATTTGAATACTGGTGTTTGGGCAAAGAAGGCAATGAAGGAAGCTAAATTGTTTGGCGAAGTTGTTGAAGTTGCATCATCTGCTGATGATAACTTTACATACATTCCAAAGAATTTCGAAGTTCAACAGACTTGGATTACTTGCACGTAACAACTAACAATACTATCTACGGTACTGAATTGCACAAAGATTTGGACGTTCCAGTTCGTATGATTGGTGATATGTCTTCAGATATTTTCAGCCGTCCAGTAGACGTTTCTAAGTACGATTGTATTTATGGTGGTGCTCAAAAGAACCTCTCTATGGCTGGTGTAACATTCATCATCATCAAGGACGAAGTTCTTGGTCGTGTACAACGTGAAATTCCTACTATGTTGGATTATCGTACACACATCAAGAAGGGTTCTATGTTCAACACTCCTCCTGTAGTTCCAATTTATACAGCTCTGGAAAATCTCCGTTGGATTAAGGCTAATGGTGGTGTTACAGCTATGGAAAAACTTGCTAAGGAACGTGCTGACATTGTTTACGGCGAAATCGACCGCAACAAGTTGTTCCATGGTACAGTTAAGAACGAGGAAGACCGTTCTTACATGAACATTTGCTTCGTTCTCAATGATGAATATGCTGACCTCCAAGATGAGTTCTTCAAGTTTGCTACTGAGCGTGGTATGGTTGGTATCAAGGGACACCGTGATGTAGGTGGTTTCCGTGCAAGCTGCTACAACGCTATGACAGTTGAAGGCTGCAAGGCTCTCGCTGAAACAATGAAGGAATTTGAAGCTAAGCACTAATTAAAAAACAAATAGCAAATACACGGATAGAACTGAAAGGCGTTTATCCGTGTAATTTGCATTAAAAAATTTATTACTATGAAAGTTTTAATAGCAACAGAAAAGCCATTCGCAGCAGCTGCTGTTGAAGGCATCAGAAAAGAAGTAGAAGGTGCAGGACACGAACTCGCTCTTCTCGAAAAATATACAGAAACAGCTCAATTGTTAGACGCAGTGAAGGACGCTGACGCTCTTATCATTCGTTCAGACAAAGCTACTGCTGAAGTTTTTGAAGCAGCTAAGAACTTGAAGATTATTGTACGTGCTGGTGCAGGTTACGACAACATTGACCTCGCTGCTGCAACTGCTCACAATGTAGTAGCTGAAAACACACCAGGTCAAAATTCAAACGCAGTTGCTGAACTCGTTTTGGGTATGCTTGTTTATGGTGTTCGTAACTTCTACAACGGCAAGAGTGGTTCTGAATTAATGGGCAAGAAACTTGGTATCCTCGCTTTCGGTAATGTTGGCCGCAACGTTGCTCGCATTGCTAAGGGTTTCGGCATGGAAGTTTATGCTTTCGACGCTTTCTGTCCAAAGGACGTTATCGAAGCAGCTGGTGTTAAGGCTGTTGATAACCAAGAAGCTTTGTTTGAAACTTGTGACATTGTTTCTCTCCACATTCCAGCAACAGCTGAAACAAAGAATAGCATCAACTATGCTCTTGTAAACAAGATGCATAAGGGTGGTATCCTTATCAATACAGCTCGTAAGGAAGTTATCAACGAAGCAGAACTCATTAAGTTGATGGGTGAACGCGAAGACTTGAAGTTCATCACAGACATCAAGCCTGATGCTGATGCTGACTTCGCTAAGTTTGAAGGTCGTTACTTCAGCACACCTAAGAAGATGGGTGCTCAAACAGCTGAAGCTAACATCAATGCAGGTATTGCAGCAGCAAAGCAAATTAACGCTTTCTTCGCTAACGGCGATACCAAATTTCAAGTTAATAAGTAATTTTTAAACCATAAAGCAGATTATTAGGAACTATGCTCATATAGCACAAGCCCTGATAATCTGTTTTTATTTTCAAATATAATATGGCAATAGTAAAACCATTCAAAGGCGTACGTCCTCCAAAGGAGTTCGTAGAGCAAGTAGAAAGCCGTCCTTACGACGTATTAAACTCTGAAGAAGCTCGTGAAGAAGCAAAGGGCAACGAAAAGAGCCTTTATCATATCATTAAACCAGAAATTGATTTCCCAGAAGGCACAAGTGAATACGACCCACGTGTTTACGAAAAGGCTGCTGAGAACTTCAAAATGTTCCAAGACAAGGGTTGGTTGGTTCAAGACGAAAAGGAGCAATATTACATTTACGCTCAAACAATGAACGGCAAGACTCAATATGGTATCGTTGTTGGTGCTGCTTGTCAAGACTATGTTAATGGTGTAATTAAGAAGCACGAACTTACTCGTCGCGACAAGGAAGAAGACCGTATGAAGCACGTTCGTGTAAACGATGCTAATATTGAACCTGTATTCTTCGCTTACCCTGACAATGCAGTATTGAAGGAAATCACTACACGTTACGCAGCAACAGAACCTGAATACGATTTCATCGCTCCTATCGATGGTTTCGGTCATAAGCTTTGGGTAGTTTCTGACGATAAGGACATCAAGACTATCACTGAAGAGTTTGCTAAGATGCCAAGTCTTTACATCGCAGATGGACACCACCGTTCAGCAGCTGCTGGTCTTGTAGGTGGCGAAAAAGCAAAAGCTAATCCAAACCACACAGGTAAGGAAGAATACAACTACTTCATGGCTGTTTGTTTCCAAGCATCTGAACTTACAATCCTCGATTACAACCGTGTTGTTAAGGACTTGAACGGTATGACTCCAGCTCAATTCCTCGAAGCATTGAATAAGAATTTCATCGTTGAAAAGAAGGGTGCTGCTAACTATAAGCCAGCTGCTTTGCACGAGTTCTCACTCTATTTGGAAGGCGAATGGTACTCACTCACAGCTAAGGAAGGTACTTACGACAACACAGACCCTATCGGTGTTCTTGATGTTGATATTTCAAGCCGTTTGATTCTCGACGAATTGCTCGGAATCAAGGACTTGCGTTCAAGCGACCGTATCGACTTCGTAGGTGGTCTTCGTGGTCTTGACGAACTCAAGAAACGTGTTGATAGTGGCGAAATGAAGATGGCTTTGGCTCTCTATCCTGTTTCTATGCAGCAAATCATGGACATCGCTGATAGCGGTAAGATTATGCCTCCAAAGGCTACATGGTTTGAGCCAAAACTCCGCTCTGGTCTTATCATTCACAAGCTTTCATAAGTTTGCGTGTTATTAATTTACAGAAAAGTTAATTAATGACAGATAAGTACAAGACAGTACATAAAAACACAATAGGCGAGGGGTTTTATTCCGAAAAGAGGAGTAAATTCCTCGCCTTTGTGCATCATATTGATTCTGCTGACGAGGCGTTAACTATCGTGAAGCAATATAAGAAAAAATATTACGATGCACGTCATTGCTGCTATGCCTACCGCTTGGGTGCAGAAGGAGCAGAATTTCGTGCTAATGACGATGGAGAACCTTCTTCTACTGCAGGTAAACCTATTCTTGGGCAACTCATTAGTAACGAAATTACCGATACTTTGATTTGCGTTATTCGTTATTATGGAGGTGTAAATCTTGGTACAAGCGGACTGATTGTAGCTTATCGTGAGGCTGCGGCTGATGGTATAGCACATGCTACAATCGAAGAAAAATTTGTGGAACGCCTTGTTCGTTACACTTTTTCTTATCCGATGATGAACGATGTTATGAAAATTGTCAAGGATATGAATCCTCGCATTGTAGAGCAAAACTTTGATAACACCTGTGAAATCATCTTGTCCATTCGTGAATCGCTCGCTGATGAGTTGGAAGCACGTTTAAAAAAATTATCTTTCGAATAACTTCTCGCTTATAATCCTTTTTAGTAGAAAAAAAGAAACAGGCTATATTCTACTAAAATATAGCCTGTTTTTCGTTGTAAAACAATAGCTTTTGCAAGTTTTCAGCACCAACCTTCTTTTACAAGTTCTTATCGAAATGTATAAGCGGCTTTGTTTTGTACACGTTTGTACAACCTTTTGTACACGTTTGTACAATTCGTTATACACGTTTATACAATTTTGTGCTTGCAAATAGATGTAGTGGGATTTGAATTTCTATCTTTCCCCTATTTGAAGTGCTTGTAGTAATCTTGTAAGGGCATGATTTTTCGCAAGCTCAACAACTTGTATCACGTTCCTATCAGGTTAATATGTTTCCTTTTAGTTTTGAGGAACGGAATGAATTCCACCCCTACAAGTTCCTATTATCTCACAATGACCTTGCAAACCTTGATGGTTTGTTGGTTGTTAGTAGTCTTTGCGATGTAAATACCTGCTTGGCTTGGGCGCTTGTTGCCAATGTATTGTCCGTTAATGGTGTAATAATTGGTTTGAGCATTAGCTACGTTATTTACATTTTGAGTAATTCCTGCTGTTTTGGGGTTAGATTCTATTGCACCAAAATCAATGCCTTTGCCCATGACTCTTTTATTTCCCAAAACGTCTTTATCGTAATTTTCAATGGTGATAGCCTCGCCTTTGTCAATAAATTCGCTCTTGTTCTTCAAATTCCAATCGGCTTCAAAGACTTCTTTCATGAGCTTTTCGTCTAATGTGCAACCCTTAAATTCAGTTGGTTTTACGAAGTTAGCTTTTATATCAATGCCGTTTCCAAGTGTATTGATGACTTTGGTTGGGTCTTCTTTACCATCTTTGAAGGCGATATTTTCATTGTCTGTACCTTTGCGAAGAGAGTTATTTTGCACGGTACAATTAATAATTTTGCCACCTTCGTTGAAGATTCCACCGCCAAGGAAAGAAGTACAATTATAAACAAGACCGCCTAAGAAAGTGCCTACGTTATAAACGCCACCACCTTGACCGCCTTTGTCTTCGCCCAATAGCGTGTAGTCGGCAAAGCAATTGGCTACGATATTATTGATTGCAACACCAGAATTGTAGATGCCACCACCGAAAACGCCGCGACAAGTGTAAATTTTATTATTGCGCATGATGCCGTCTGATACTACTGCACCGCCTTGACGAGCGTAGCAATCTTTGAATGTGCAATTGTCTACGTTACCCTTTACGTTGAAGAGCGCACCTCCGAAGTCTAACGAAACACATTCTGTGAAATCACAATTGCTAATGTTTACGTTCTCTGCATACACTGCTCCACCTTTTGCTTGGCTACTTGGAGCATGGGCATAAGTGCGATAGAAGTAACAATCTTTTATTTGTGCATTACCTTTTCCTACTAAATAAATGGCTGAACCATTTGCATATCTATCACCATCGGCTTTAAAATAACAAGAATTTTCTATGAATTGACAAGTAGTAATAGTTACATTTCCTAAAGCGTAAATCGCTCCACCAGCGCATATTGACTTATAGTCCATTGCGTTTGCTCCCTTGAGTGTAAGACCATCAATGGTAACAGGGGCGGTGAGTTCTACTTTGTTGAACAATAAGTGGTTGGCATTTCCTTCTGTTCCCAGCACTACATTTTTCTCAACTTCCCAACCATAGATGAAAGGGTTTTCAGGAGTTTCTGTACGCACCCACTTGTCCTCAACACCGTCGTCATCGCCGCTTAATATGGTTTCATTTACATATTCCCACGCTTTCCCGCTGTCTTTCATCTTTCGCTGCGCCTTATCTGTTTCCGTTCCTTCGAATCCTCCGTAGAACGAAACACCATCTTTTAAAAGAAAGTGGCGAGAGTTTTTGGCTCTGTTTTTAATAAGTTTTGTTGGTTTGTAAGTGCCTGCTGCAATCCAAATTTCATCGCCAATCGCAGCTTTGTCGATAGCGTCGTCTAATGTTCCGCAGGCTGTTTCCCATGAAGAACCGTCTCCAGTACCATTAATTTTTACATGATAAACCTTTGCTTGTAGTTGTGTTGATGCAAAAAATAGGCTCAGGCCAATTGTTAAAATGTGATTTCTTTTCATTGAAATAATATTGTTTAGTTAATAATACTCTCAGTTTGATGCTTTTAATAGGGGTATAAGAAGCATTCATAGTAATTGATTAGTATGCTACAAAAGTATTAATTATTTATTAAATAAACAAAATTATACGATGAAAAATGTTATATTCCTTGGTAAACCGAATTTTATATTACTATTTGTTTAGTTTTATTCTTCTTTTTTCGTCTTTGAAATCTTAATGAAAAGAAGTCCTATCGCTGTCCAAATGAGTTCACGAATGCGGACAATGAGAGCAACAAAAATACCAGCACTCGTTGTTAATCCTAAACCTGAAACCGACATTAGGAAGCCGCCTTCTCGTCCACCCAATTGCAAAGGCATGAAAAAAAGTAGGTTGGCAAACAACGTTGTAAACGATATGATGAGAATGCAATTCAGATAATTTACACTCGGAAAGAGTACAAGGAGAATGAAAAATATCTCTAATGCACTGCAAATGCGACATGCCAACTCTATAAGTACAATGGAAATGAATGTTTTCTTGTCTTGATTGTGCAAGGCAGCAATCTGTTTATCGATGTTTTCCAATTGTTCTTTATTCTCAGTAATATACTTTTTAGCCCAGTTTCTGACTCCAGGAATACGTCCTAATAGGTTCATAGAACGCACAGCGAGTCCTTTTTTATAGCCTGAAAGAAAGAACCAAATGGCTAAAATGCACACCAAGCCTATTACGGAAAGCATTGTTCCCATGAAGAAGTTCACGGGTTGAGTGAGTAAAAAAAGCGGAATTGATAAGAGCCAAAACCAAAAATGACTGAAGATATGGGTCATTACGAAGAGCAAAACCGATGACGTGGCACGTTCAACACCTATTCGTGGTGTGAGCTCCATGATGCGATAAGGCTCTCCGCCCATTAGTCCTCCTGGTGTAGCATAGTTTAACGCAAAGCCAGAAACGCTCAATTTATAGAGTAACCAAAACGGAATGGTGCGCTTGTCTTCCTCTTTTTCTTGGCTTTTGATGATGATGTACCACGACGCAGTATTAAAAATGTAGAGAAAAGCCCATAGGAAAACTACAGCAAAGAACCAATAGCCAGCGTGTTGCAACCCTTTCCAGACTTCTGCAAAGTCGAGTTGAGTAACCATAATACCTAATACGACGATGCCAAAGATAAAAAAAACGTTTTGGTACTTCTTTTTCATTGTTTATTTTGTTCGTGAATACAAGAAAATAGTTCTATTTAATCGTTACTACCCTCCCTATTGTCGCGACGTTTAGGAATTGAAAAGCGCACTTTTTCGCTATCGTCTCTGCGCTCTTTGTATAATTTCTGCAATGGATTTCTCATTGGTTCGTCATATTCTAAACGATGTCTAAAGGTGTCAATTGCAAGATAAATGGCATGTCGCATAGATATTGGGTCGGCAATGTTTTTGCCTGCAATCTCCAAATTATCCGTTATTTCGGGTGCAGTACATATTAATGGCAGTCCTGCCAAATAGTTTACGCTTCCTTCAACCGTGAGCGCACGGAACGGAGTGAGTCCCTGTTCGTAGTACATGGCGAGTATTCCGTCAAATTGTTCCCAATAGCTATCACCAAAAAACTTATCGGCTGGGTATGGACCAAAGGCTTGAATGCCTTCGCCAACTAATGCTTCGATAGCAGGAGTGATGATTTCTTGTTCCTCAGAACCAAGTAAACCATTGTCGCCAGCCTTAGGGTTTAGAGCTAATATGGCAAGGCGTGGATTAGAAATACGGAAGTCGCGCATGATACTATTGTATAGTAATTTGCCACTTTTTGTAATTCTTTCCACTGACAAAGATGCTGAAACTTGATTCAATGGTAAGTTTCTTGTCGCCAAAGCGATGCGCAATTTTTCGTTCACTAAGACACTAATGCTCGGTACTTCGGCGCATAAATGGTCTTCGATGTATCTGCTTTGTCCGCTAAATTGAAAGTTTTCGTTGTTGTTGAGCGGTGCTGTAACCAAAACATCGAACCCTCCTGCACGATAATCTTCCAATGCTCGGTCAATCGCTACTAAGCCAGCATTGCCCGATTCCTCGGTAGGTGCGCCCAATTCCACCTTTATTTCTTCATCGAAAACAGGGATAAAATTAATTCTATCAGGTTGAACTTCGTTGATGTCTTTGATGATTGTAAAGTTAGCTTCTATCCCTAAGGCATTGCGATGATAGGTTGCAACTTTTGGCGAGCATAGATGATAGGTGTGCAAAGCTCCAACATTGCAGGCTCTTCAAAGGTTTTAAAAATGAGTTCATATCCTATTCCGTTCGTATCGCCATGAGTGATGGCCACTCGGATTTTATTTTTATTGTTCATACGTTATATTGTGTATTTTTGTTCTTATTTTGTTCTTGTGTAAAGGACTGCTTCTAAACGCCTTAAAGCGTTACGCTTTTTTGCTCCTGGGGCATAGATGAAAGCCTCGCTCACGATGATTTTACCTCCGTTTTCTTTCCAATAAGCTATGAAAGGACCTCCCATTGCATCGTCTTTCATTTCCCATAAGCCACGAATGGTAACCGATTTACCTTTGTTCTGTGTGGTTTCGGTGATTGCTGCGGTGCGCATATACATTCCTTTGCGTTCGCCTTGTATGTTTTTGCGCATGACACTGTCGCATTGTTGCCTAAAATTGGTTGCATGAATGGTGTAAAAACACATATTTTGCATGCTTGAAGGCGAATTATTTGAGAGCCAAAGGAAGTCTTTCCCCACTTTGCTGGCAGTCATATCAGGCGGTATTTTCACCTTAATGCCAAACATTTGTTGTATTTTAGCTTCGGCTTCTTTGTTCGAATGTTTGACCAATTCGTTTTGCGCTCGCTTCAATTCTGCTTTAATGAAGTAGTTTCGTAACTTTTCGCCTTGCTGTTTCACAAAACCCATGTATGCCTTTTCCGTTGGAGAAGTTATGGTTACAACAACTTGTTGCCGTGCATAAATATCTTGTTGGCTACTCAATTCCGTCGTTTTGTATTGTTTGTCTATTTTAATGATGACAATATTGCTGAGCAATTTCTCATCTCCGTTGAGTGTATCTGCTGCTGATTTTATAACATCGAATGTAGGTTCCGCTTGTGGCAATCCGTTCATTGGAGAAGAAAGCACATTGGAAATGGAGTTTTTTCTATCGCCTACAATCAACACTTCGAATGGTTTTCCGTAACTTGTTGGCTTTAAGGAATTTTCATTGCAAGCCATTAGTGTTAGGAACAACACCAAGTAACAGAACCATTGTAACTTACGCATGTTTGTTGGCATTCTTTTTTGCTGTAGAAAGTAGTCCACATGCTGCAAAAATATCTTGTCCCCGACTTGCACGAATGGTGGTGAAAACTCCATGAGCGGTTAGATAATTTCTAAACTCTTCCATCTTTTTATCGTCCACTCCTTGCAATGGAACGTTGGGAATGGTGTGGAAACGAATGAGGTTGAACCGACATTCCAAGCCTTCTACCAACTTAATGATAGCTTTGGCATGGGCGACAGAGTCGTTTTTACCTTTGAAAACAATGTATTCGAACGACAAACGGCGTTGATGCGAGAAGTCGTAATTGCGCAACATTTCTACGATTTCTGTAATCGACATGGCTTTTTCGCTTGGCATTACTTCTATTCTCTCTTCTGGAATAGGGTTGTGCATGCTAATGGCAACGTGGCAATCGCTCTCTTCAAGGAAGCGTTTTAGTTTACTTTTTATACCAATTGAACTCACTGTGATGCGTTTTGGCGACCATGCGTAAGCGTAATCAGCGTCAGCAGTTGCGTTGTTTTCAGTACATTATCGTAGTTATCCATTGGCTCGCCTTGTCCCATGAACACAATGTTGGTTAGCTTTTCGCGTTCAGGGAGCGAGTAGATTTGGTTCAATATATCGGCTGTTGTGAGGTTTCCCTCAAATCCTTGTTTGCCTGTTTGGCAGAAAAGACAATTCATTTTGCAGCCTACTTGTGAGGAAACGCATAATGTAGCACGATTTTCGTCAGGGATATAAACCGACTCAACAAACTTTCCGTTGTCTGTTGGGAATAGATATTTGATGGTGCCGTCCTTAGAATATTGGGCGTCTATGTGCTTTTTGCAACCAATGGTGTAGTTTTCTTTCAGCTTTTCCCGATTGTCTTTTGAAATATTGGTCATCTCGTCAATAGATGTTACATGCTGTGTGTAAAGCCACTTTGCCATTTGTCCGCCCGTAAAGGCAGGCATGCCCAACTCCTTGGCTACATTTTTCAGCTCCAATAGATTCATTCCCACGAGCGGCTTCTTTCCTACTTCCATAATCTTTTCTCGTTTATTGTTGGTGCAAAGATAGCGAAAAAATAAGGAAAAACTATGTTTTTGGCTTTAATCTTCATATGTATAAAAGGAATAAGCTTTACTTCTTTGCAACGATTATCCTTTCTTCTCTGGTGCTTAGTAGCGTTATCTACTGCTGTTTCTCTTTGCGGACACGGTAGTTTCCCTGTGGGGAAACGATGATAGTACCCTTTTGAGCGTACTCGAGTACTTAAACAAGATTACTCCAGTACTTCTGTGGGAGTACTTTTGTGAGAATATTGGCGTCTTATTCGCCTTGTTATGGTAAAATAATAGGGTGTTTTGGTGAAAAAAATGTTACAAGTGTTTTGTTTATAAATATTATTTGTAACTTTGGAGTGTAGTGGTAGAAGCGTTAAACCTATTGCAACGTACTGCGCAAAGGCGAAAAACTACTAACCAAGAATGTTAATTATGAAAAGATGATATATGGGATACCTTAAATTTGAAAAGGTTTTGATGACCAATTTGCAAGATTCTCTTCCGCGTGAGTTGTTACGAACCAATCGCTCGGGTGCTTATGCTTGTTCAACAATAGTAGATTGTAACACCAGAACTTATCATGCTTGTTGGTTGTGCCTATTCCTGAATTAGACGACGAGAATCATGTGCTGTTGAGTTCGTTAGACCCTACTGTAATTCAGCATGGTGCAGCTTTCAACTTAGGTTTGCACAAATATCAAGGAGGCGACTTTAGTCCGAAAGGTCATAAATATATTCGCGAGTTCGATTGCGACAAAGTGCCAACCACCTTGTACAGAGTGGGAAACGCAATCCTTCGGAAAGAAGTTGTGTTCCAACATTACGAAGACCGCATTCTTATCCGTTACACTTTGGTAGAAGGCGCACCGCAAACCATTTTGCAATTTCGTCCGTTCCTTGCTTTTCGTAGTGTCAAAGAGTTTACACACGAGAATGCAGGCATCAATAAGGATTTCCACAATGCGGAAAACGGCATTGCTACATGTTTGTATGAAGCTATCCGCAATTGTTTATGCAATTTTCGAAAGCCAACGAATTTCATTATGAACCCTATTGGTACAGAGGATTAGAATATCCAAAGGAACAAGAGCGTGGATATAATTCTACGGAAGACCTTTATGTGCCAGGCTATTTTGAAATGAAAATACGCAAAGGAGAAAGCATTGTCTTTTCGGCTTCTACATCAGAAATAAAGACTTCGGGACTGAAACGATTGTTCGATAAAGAAGTTGAAGCACGCCAGCCTCGCGATAATTTTTTCCATTGTCTTGTCAATGCTGCTCACCAGTTCCATAACCGCAAGAAAACAAGTGGGCGATATATCCTTGCGGGTTATCCTTGGTTCAAATGTAGAGCGCGCGACCAATTCATAGCATTGCCTGGACTAACATTGAGCATAGGCGAATCAGACTACTTTGAACTCGTTATGGCAACTGCCGAACAAGGTTTAAGAGAGTTTATGGAGAGGAAAGATTTGTCGGTTGCTATAACCGAAATGGACAAACCCGATGTGATGTTATGGTGTATTTGGGCTATTCAGCAATATGCTAAAGAAGTTGGAACAGAGCAATGTATTGAAAAATATGGAAAACTTTTGCACGATTTGCTTACTTACATCATAGACGGAAAGCACCCCAATCTGTTGCTTCACGACAATGGATTGGTCTATGCAGAAGGTAAAAACACAGCAATCACATGGATGAACGCTATGCTTGATGGTCGCCCTGTCAATCCACGTTCGGGGTATATTGTTGAGTTCAATGCCCTATGGTATAATGATATTAGGTTTGCAGCCGAACTTTTGCGCAATGGAGAAACCGCTGAACTCGTAGAACAATTAGACACAATAGCCACGAATTGTAAGGAATCGTTTGTTAAAACCTTCGTCAATCAGTATGGTTATCTTTACGATTATGTGGACGGAAATATGGTAGATTGGAGTGTTCGCCCCAATATGATATTGGCTGCCGCTTTAGATTATTCGCCTTTGGAGCAAAATCAAAAGAAAAACATCGTAGATATTTGCACGCGTGAACTATTAACACCAAAGGGCTTGCGCTCGCTTTCGCCCAAGAGTGAAGGTTTTACACCTGTATGTGCTGGCGACAATAACTATCGTACACGCATTTATCATCAAGGAACAGCGTGGCCATGGTTGGGCGGTTTCTATTTGGAAGCGTGTATGAAGCTTTATAAGCGCACACGTTTGAGTTTCATAGAACGTCAGTTAGTGGGCTATGAAGACGAAACGATAACCCATTGTTTGGGAACTATTCCTGAATATTTCGACGGTAATCCGCCTTACAAAGGACGTGGCGCAATATCTTTTGCAATGAATGTAGCAGGAATATTGCGTACCTTAGCGTTGCTTGAAAAGTATAAATATTAAAATTAGGAGGAACAGAATGAAAGTATTAATGTTTGGTTGGGAGTATCCACCACATGTTTTTGGCGGACTGGCTACTGCTAATTTTGGTATTTCAGAGGGACTTTATGCGCAAGGCGACATAGAAACTACGCTCTGTTTGCCACACCCTTTTGGCGATGAAGATAGAACTTACGCCAATATTGTTGCCATGAACAAAGTGCCAATTGTGTATCGTGAGATGAGCCACGACCACCTAAAGGAACTTTTAGGCAACCTGATGGACACTGACTTGTATTACAAATTGCGTAACAACATCTATGCAGATTTTAGCGAAATGTACACCAATGAGGTGGGAGCGATGGAATTTGCGGGTGGTTATCCAAGTAATTTGAATGAAGAAATAAACAATTATTCTATCATTGCAGGGGTAGTTGCACGGACAATGGAGTATGATATTATTCACGCTCACGACTGGCTTACCTTCCCAGCAGGCATACATGCCAAACAAATATCGGGTAAACCATTGTGCATTCATGTGCATGCTACCGACTTTGACCGTTCTCGTGGAAATGTAAATCCTACGGTTTACAGCATTGAAAAGAATGGTATGGACTATGCTGACTGCATCATGTGTGTGTCGGAACTTACTCGTCAGACAGTTATTAAGCAGTATCATCAAAACCCTGACAAGGTGTTTACGGTGCATAATGCCGTTTATCCGTTGCGAAAAGAAGTTGCCGAATTGCCACGACCTTCACATAAGGGAAAGGAAAAAATCATACTTTCCTCGGTCGCATTACGATGCAAAAAGGTCCAGAATACTTTGTTGAAGCAGCCAATTTGGTATTACACAGAACACGAAACGTACGCTTTTGTATGGCTGGTTCGGGCGATATGATGAACGAAATGATTACGCTTGCTGCCAAACGAGGCATTGCCGACCGTTTCCACTTCCCTGGTTTTATGCGAGGCAACCAAGTTTACGAATGTTTGAAAGCCTCTGACGTGTACGTTATGCCGTCTGTGAGCGAGCCTTTTGGCATTTCGCCCTTAGAAGCCATGCAATGCGGAACGCCAAGTATTATTTCTCATCAAAGTGGTTGTGCTGAAATTCTACACAATTGCATTAAAGTAGACTATTGGGACATAGAAGCCATGGCAGATGCGATGTATTCTATATGCCAAAACGAGAGTCTTTTTACTTATCTTTCAGAGAAAGGAAAAGAAGAGGTAGACAACATAACATGGGAAAAGGTGGGCGCATGGATTCGTGAACTCTATATGCGCACATTGGGTTGGAATAATTGATAAAAGAAATCAGCCACAACAATAAAAAAAGAAGAACAATGAAAACAATCTGTTTATATTTTGAAATTCACCAAATCATACATTTGCGCCGTTATCGTTTCTTCGATATTGGCACAGACCATTACTATTATGACGATTACGAGAACGAACGTAGCATCAGAGAAATCGTAGAACATAGCTATATTCCTGCACTTGATACACTTTTAGAAATGATAAACGGAAGCGGAGGTTACTTTAAAGTGGCATTTTGCATATCGGGTGTGGGCATAGAAAGTTTGGAACAATATGCGCCAGAGGTAATTGAGAAGATTCAAGCGTTAGCCCAAACGGGTTGCGTTGAGTTTCTTGCCGAACCTTATTCGCATGGTCTTGCGGCTTTAGGCAATGAGGAAAGTTTCAAACGGGAGGTGAAACGATTGAGCAAGAAAATTAAAGAATACTTTGGGTATACGCCAAAAGTATTGCGTAACTCTTCGCTCATTTATAGCGATGATATTGGTTTAATGGCAGCCGATATGGGTTTTAAGGGAATGATAACCGAAGGTGCAAAGCACATTTTGGGTTGGAAGAGTCCGCACTATTTATACCATTGCGCCCTTGCTCCAAAGTTAAAACTTATTTTGCGTGATGTTACGTTGAGCGATGACATTTCTTTGCGTTTCAACAACTCCGAATGGGAGGGGTATCCGTTATTTGCCGAAAACTATATTGAGCGTATTGCAACCCAGCCAGAAGACGAAAAAGTGTATGGAATATTTATGAATCTTACCGCTTTAGGCATGGAACAACCGCTCCATTCCAATATTCTTGAGTTTTTCAAAGCATTGCCTGAATGTGCAAGAAGTAAGGGTGTTACGTTCTCTACGCCGATAGAAATATGCAATACAGAGCAGTCGGTTGATGAATTGTCTGTGCCCTATCCAATCAGTTGGCGTGATGAGGAGCGCGACATTAGCACTTGGCTCGGAAATGCCATGCAACGTGAGGCGTTCAATAAACTATATTCAGTAGCCGATAGAATAAGAATTTCGAACGACCCACGCATTAATCAAGACTGGGACTACCTTCAAGCGAGCGACAACTTTAGTGCAATGAGTACGAAACCTGTGCCTGTGGGGGTAGACCGTGGCATTTATAGTACACCATTCGATGCCTTTACCAACTATATGAATATTCTTGGCGATTTCATCAATCGTGTAGATGCGCTCTATCCTGTTGAAATTGACAATGAAGAACTCGACGGATTGCTCACGACAATTCATAATCAAGAAAAGAAAATCGAATTGCGCGACAAGGAAATAGTCTTGTTGAAAGCCAAAGTAGAGAAGTTAGACCAAGAATGCGACAAACTTCGTGTCCAACTTTCCGACTGCAAGAAGAGTGGGAAAGCCACTAAATCAAAGGCAAAAGCTGTAAAAAAGTCGGCAAAAGAAGAATAAATTATTTATAACTGAGCTTAATTATTTTCTGTTAGGGTGTGATTTTTATAGCAATAGTTCGTTAAAATTTGAGTATATGGCTACGCAGCCTTAGGCTGCCAGCCAATGAGTTCTTTGACAATCTTACTAATTAGTGTTTACTG
>NZ_BAIS01000035.1 GCF_000613345.1 Prevotella disiens JCM 6334 = ATCC 29426
AGGTATTTTTGAAAAATCTTTATTATCTTTGCAATATGAATCATGATTTAAACAAATTATATAGCAGTCGCATCACTGAATTAAGCAACACGATAGGAAGTTTGCGCACTAAAAGTCGTGGATTTATTGTTTCCGAAATTGTTTCTTTTGGTGTTGCCATCGGTTTCGTAGTGCTTTTTACAATCCTTGAAAATGCTTCGTGGACACTTGGGGCAGCTTTGTGCGCCTTGTTTTCCTATTTTTATATCCGCAATTTAGATACCAAGAACGATAAGAAAATAGCCGAAGCAGAGGCATTGAAGATGGTTTATGAAAAGGAAGTGGCTTACGGAGAAGGCGATTATTCGTGCTTTCCATCGGGAGACCAATACGTTCAACCTACCCATGCGTTCACTTACGACCTTGATGTATTTGGTAATGGTTCATTATTCCAGCGCATGAATCGCACGATTTCGTTGGGTGGAAGCGATTGTTTAGCCGAATCACTGTCGGGAGCGTGGGAGGAAATGCCTGTTACGGAACTAAAAAAACATATCAATGCACGCATTGAAAGCATTAAAGAGTTATCGGAAAACGAACCTTTTTTGGCACAATTTAAAGCACAAGGGGTTGAAAGACAAATCGACACAACTGCTATTCGTAAAGCTTTTAGTAGCATTCATACGCTGAAAATATCGAATTTATTTGCCAATAGAGCCTTTCGCATTTTCCTTTATGCCGACCTTGTAGGCTTTTATCTTAGCATTTTCCTTTCAATAGGCAACTTTTTGCCTGCTTTTATGCCGTTGTGGTGGGCTATATTCAACTTCTTTCTTGCCACTTTTTGTGCTAATCCATACATTAAACTCATCAATGAAGTTATTTCAAAGCTCAAAAATCAAGTGCGTGGCTATGTAAATATGGCAGCCTCATAGAGCAACAAAAGTTTGAAACACCCTATTTGTGCGAATTAAAAAGCAACTTATCGGGTGCAATAGAATCGTTTAGTCAGCTGGAACGCATACTGCAAAAGATTGATAACCGTAGCAACGAAATTGGTATTGTACTGTTCAATTGCTTCGGACTACTTGATATTACCATTGTTCGACACTTTTTGCGTTGGCAACGCACCTACAAACCCATTACCGACCAATGGATTAAGACCGCCAGCCTCTTCGATGCGCTCGTATCAATGGCTACTTTCCGTTTGAATGAAAATATAGCTAACACGGCAATAATCGTAGATGATGGCGGTGTAGCCTACTCGGCACGCTCCATTTACCACCCGTTTTTGGGCAAAAAAGCCGTGCGCAACAACTTCGATATAAAGGATAAAGAGTTTTATATCATTACAGGTGCAAACATGGCAGGAAAGAGTACTTTCCTTAGAACGTTGGGTGTGAACTATATTCTTGCTATGAACGGGTTGCCAGTGTTTGCTGATGAAATGCGCATCTCCCTCTTTCATTTGTTCACTAATATGCGAACCACCGATGACCTTACGCATGGCATCTCCTATTTCAATGCTGAATTGCTCCGCTTAGAACAGTTAATAAGTAATTTAAAGCCTGATACTCCAAGTTTAATCATACTTGATGAAATTTTGAAAGGTACTAATTCGTTGGACAAACTCAATGGTTCACGCCTCTTTTTGGAGTATATTTCAAAGCGAAATGTTACAGGTGTTATTGCTACACACGACTTAGAACTATCCAAATTAGAGGAAGAAAATCCACAACGCTTCCATAATTATAGTTTCGAAATAGAACTTGGAACCGATGTAACCTATACTTATAAAATAGGGAAAGGAGTGGCACGCAACCAAAATGCGACGTTCTTATTAAAGCGTATCCTACATTAGAAACCGTGCAACGAAGATTACAAAGAAAATAATTTGGCGTGTTATTGAGCCAACTTTGTCTGAAGCATAACAAAAATGATTTGAAACACAGATTAGAAAGTAGGAGTGAAAGTTTCAATCCTACTTTTTTTGTAAAAGAAACAGGAAGTTCTCCCCCACTAACCTTTCTATTTGTAGCTGCAAACTGCCACAAACAAAACATAAAGAGGACAATTATCTTTATTGTTTAGAAAGAAAAAACCAACCAAGCGGGCTGCTTGATTGGCTTTTTATTATTTATAAATGGTAGGAAACGCTTATTCGGCAGTTTCTTCCATAGTCTTAAAGTATTCAAGTTCCTTGCAATCGAATGCTTTAATGTAGGCTGTGCAACCTGCAACCTCTTCTTCTGTCATACGAACAAATACGTTTGCCGATTTTTTAAACAACTCTGGTGCTTTGCTTGTATCTTGAATCAAAAGCAAACACTCCACAATGCCAGCTGTCATGTTATACAAACGGCGTGCAAGGAAGTCGATAGTATCTTGGCATTCGCTTGCTTTTACCTTTTCCAAAGCCTCTTCGTAAAGCGCAATCATACGTTCTACACGAGTTTTTAAGTCCTTCATGCAGTCGCAAACGTTCTCTTCCAACATTTCTTTCATGATGTTCAAGTACGTTCCGTTGATAATGTAGCGCACAGCAGCCACTACTTGCAACTGGGTTGTCCCCTCATAGATAGAGAAAATGCGTGCATCACGATACAAACGTTGGCACTTATACTCCATGATGAAGCCCGAACCGCCATGAATAGAAATAGAGTCGTAAGCGTTTTGGTTGGCATATTCAGAGTTAATACCCTTTGCCAACGGTGTGAAAGCGTCAGCCAATCGCTTGTATTTCTTCATCTCTTGACGTTCCTCAGCGGTGAGTTTTTGGTCGCGAGCAATATCTTCCAATGCTTTATAAATATCAACATAGCGAGCCGTTTGGTAGAGAAGTGAACGACCAGCATCGAGTTTTGCCTTCATACGCGATAGCATATCGTAGACAGCAGGGAAGGTCATGATTTTCTTTCCAAACTGTGCACGCTCTTTAGCATAGTTCAATCCCTCTTTGTAAGCCTCGCTTGCAACACCTACACTCTGCGCTGCAATGCCCAAACGAGCACCATTCATGAGTGCCATAACGTATTTAATGAGTCCCATTTTGGTATCTCCGCAGAGTTCAGCCTTAGCATTTTTGTAAACCAACTCGCAAGTTGGTGAACCGTGAATACCGAGTTTATGCTCAATATGGCGAACATCTACACCGCCATTGCGCTTATCGTAAATGAACATAGATAAGCCACGACCATCGTGAGTTCCCTCTTCCGAACGTGCAAGCACGAGGTGTATATCAGAATCGCCGTTGGTAATGAATCGTTTTACACCATTCAATCGCCAGCAATTCTCCTTTTCGTCGAATGTAGCTTTGAGCATTACACGTTGCAAATCAGACCCTGCGTCAGGTTCAGTCAAGTCCATTGACATGGTTTCGCCGTTGCAAATGCGTGGAATATACTTTGCTCTTTGTTCGTCATTTCCAAACTCGTAGAGCGTATCAATACATGATTGCAACGACCAAATGTTTTGAAAACCGCCATCAGCAGCAGAAATCATTTCTGAAAGCATAGAGAATACCACATTAGGGAGGTTCAATCCACCATATTGGCGTGGCATGCTAACACCCCAAAGACCTGCTTGACGTGTGGCTTTAAGGTTTTCGTAGGTTTTACTTGCATATTGCATACGATTATCAACCAAATGTGGTCCTTCCAAATCAACAGATTCAGAATTTGGTTCAATCACGTTTGCAGCTACATCGCCCGTAATATCGAGTATGCGTTTATAGTTTTCGATAGCGTCCTCATAGTTTACAGGCGCATCTTCATATTTATCTTTGTCAGCAAAGTTGCGCTCTTTCAGCTCAACAATACGCTTCATCAGAGGGTGATTCAAGTGGAATTCAATCTCTGGTTGGTCAGTATAATAATTTGCCATTTTAGTTTTCCTCCTTTGTTACTTACTGTTTTGCTTGTAATACTTTAACATTTTTGGCAACACTTCGCCCACATCGCCGTTGATAACATAGTCGGCAATTTGGTTGATAGGTGCTTCAGGGTCGTTATTAATAGAAATAATGATGCCCGAATCCTGCATACCTGCGATGTGTTGGATTTGCCCTGATATGCCGCAAGCGATGTAAACCTTTGGGTGAACGGTAACTCCTGTTTGACCAACTTGTCGGTCTGTAGGAATCCAACCTGCATCTACTGCGGCACGAGAGGCACCTACTTCAGCGTGAAGCACATCGGCTAATTGGAAAAGTACTTCAAAATTTTCTTTAGAACCTACACCATATCCGCCAGCAACAACGATTGGCGCACCTTTAAGGTTGTTTTGCGCTGCCTCAACGTGGCGTTCTATCACCTTAACAGCGTAAGATTCTGGCTAACATATTTGCTAACTTCTGGATAAACCACTTCTTTGCGTGCTTCGCCTTCGTACAAAGCCTTTTGCATAACACCAGAACGCACGGTTGCCATTTGTGGTCTGTGGTCAGGGTTTACGATGGTTGCCACGATGTTTCCACCGAAAGCAGGGCGAATTTGGTACAAGATGTTGTCGTAATGCTTGCCAGCTTTCTTGTCGTCATACTCTCCAATTTCTAATTGAGTGCAATCGGCTGTCAATCCAGAAGTAAGCGATGACGACACACGAGGCCCTAAATCACGACCGATAACGGTTGCCCCCATGAGCGCAATTTGTGGTTTTTCCTCATTAAAAAGGTTTACAAGTATGTCGGTATGTGGTGCTGACGTGTAAGGGAACAAGCCTTCGCCGTCGAAAACAAAGAGTTTATCGACACCGTATGGTAGAATTTGGTCTTCCACCTTACCCTTTATACCTGTTCCAGCTACTATCGCATGAAGTTCTACGCCTAATTGGTTGGCAAGTTTACGTCCTTTGGTGAGCAATTCTTGTGATACTTCCTGTACCGTTGTTTGCTCTATTTCGCAATATACAAATACGTTATTCATGATTATCCTATGATTTTCTCGTCCAACAATTCTTTTATTAAGCTATCAATGTCCTCGTCCGAACTTGTAATTGTCTTTGTTTCCTTAGCTTGAAAAACAATGTTCTGAACGGTTTTCACCTTTGTTGGCGAGCCAGAGAGTCCACATTGAGCTTCGTCGCCGTCTACATCGGCTACCGACCATTGATTTAATGTAAGGTAAGGACGTTGTTCGTAGAGTTCAGCCCATGCTTCTTTACCTGTGCGTTCCATCGGACAAGTAGCATATTTGTACTTCATTACGAGTTTCGCGTTACATGGACGAGCAGGCGCAGCCGTACCATTTACGGTAACTACCACTGGCAACGGTGCTTCAACTGTTTCGACACCACCATCAATAACACGGCGAATCGTTGCTTTCCCGTCCTCAACTTTGAGAATTTCTTCAGCATATGTAACTTGATTTAAGCCTAATTTTTGGGCTACCTGTGGTCCTACTTGTGCAGTATCGCCATCAATGGCTTGCCGACCACCGATAACCATATCTACATTTCCAATCTTTTCGATTGCAGTAGCTAAGGCATATGAGGTAGCAAGCGTATCTGCTCCTGCAAACTTGCGGTCGGTTAGCAACCAACCCGTATCCGCTCCACGATATAAACCTTGCCGAATAATTTCGCCAGCACGTGGAGGACCCATTGTTAAAATACCTACTTTTGTATCAGGATATTGTTCTTTCAGTTGCAATGCTTGTTCAAGCGCATTTAAATCTTCGGGGTTAAAGATTGCTGGAAGTGCGGCACGATTAACTGTTCCGTCTGCTTTCATGGCATCTTTACCCACGTTTCGTGTGTCAGGTACCTGCTTTGCAAGTACTACGATGTTTAAACCCATAATATATAATGTGTAGTTTATAATCTGTTGTTTATTAGATTAGAGTAGCAAAAGTACATTTTTTTTATAAATCATACAAATATTCCGCCATTTTTCGTAATTCTTATCTTTATAATGTAATGTGTACTTTGCAAAAGATAGGACTATTTGAAAGAAAATAAAGCACGATTTCGTTTCTTCGTTTATCGTGATTTATACATCGAAAAAGTAGGTTTTAGGGAGTAATTTACTAGAATATAGAACAACGCCTATTTGGTACGTTTTTAAAAACCCTTGTTTTGGAGGTCAAAACAGGCTCTTTTGAGCTTCAAAACCTATTGTTTTTAAAAGCAAAACAATAGGTTTTAAAATACCACTTGTATTGTATTGATTTTCAGATAGATACAAATTGGTCAAAATTTCCGTTATTTTTCAATGAGAAAGTGAAATATTAAAGGCTGAATAAATATAAAAAAACTTTGATAAAACATTTTCCTATAAATCTTATATTTCTTGTTGAAAATCAAGAAATAAGCCTTTTTAACAAAGATATAACATTTAAAACCTCATTTGGTTTGGCATATACAAAATAAAATGTTAAATTTGCAATTAAATAAAAGTATTCAGTATTCACTTTTAAAACATTATATAATATGGCAGTAAATTATAAGAACTTGGGTCTCGTAAATACTCGCGAGATGTTTAAGAGAGCCATTGACGGCGGTTGGGCTGTCCCAGCATTTAATTTTAATAATTTGGAGCAGCTTCAAGCTATCATTACCGCTTCTTCACAAACAAAGTCGCCTGTAATTCTTCAAGTTTCTAAGGGTGCACGTAAGTATGCTAACCAAACACTTCTTCGCTATTTGGCAGAAGGTGCGGTAGAATATGCAAAGGAATTAGGTTGCAATCACCCAGAAATCGTGCTTCACCTTGACCACGGCGACAGCTTTGAAACATGTAAGAGCTGTGTAGACTTTGGTTTCTCATCAGTAATGATTGACGGTTCTTCACTTCCATACGAAGAGAATGTAGCTTTGACTAAGAAAGTTGTTGAATATGCACACCAATTCGATGTAACTGTAGAAGGTGAACTCGGCGTATTGGCAGGTGTTGAAGACGATGTTGTTGCAGAAGAATCTCACTATACACGCCCTGAAGAAGTAGTTGATTTTGCTAAACGCACAGGTTGCGACTCATTAGCCATCTCTATTGGTACTTCTCATGGTGCTTATAAGTTCACACCAGAGCAATGCACACGCGACCCAAAGACAGGCAAATTAGTACCTCCTCCATTGGCTTTCGATGTGTTAGAGGCTGTAGAAAAGGAACTTCCAGGCTTCCCTATCGTGCTTCATGGTTCTTCTTCTGTACCAGAAAAGTATGTTGAAATCATTAACGCAAATGGTGGTAATATGCCAAATGCTATCGGTATTCCTGAAGAACAACTCCGTAAAGCTACTAAGAGTGCTGTATGTAAGATTAACATCGACTCTGATTCACGCCTTGCATTTACCGCTGGTGTACGCGAAACAATGAAGGCTCACCCTGAATATTTCGACCCACGTCAATATTGTGGTAAAGCTCGTGAGTATATGACCGACCTTTACGCTGAAAAGATTAAGAATGTACTCGGTTCAGACAACAAGTTGGCTAACCTCGACTAATTCTTTCATTGATATAAACAAATAAAAGCGATAGCTTCTTTTGGGGCTGTCGCTTTTTAGTTTCCACGAACTTAATTCATAAAATGAAGAAAAAAATAACACTTCTTTTACTCTTCCTTTCAATAGTAGGAGTGAAAGCACAAAACAATGACTTTTGGATTTACCTTGCAATAGGTCAAGGTAACATGGTTGGTACGGCAAAAGTAGAAGCCAAAGAAGCTACTGTAAACGATAATTTTGTAGTGATGCAAACTGAAAATGCTGCCTCTACTCAATTAGGTACATGGAAAAAAGCCGTTTCGCCTATTGTTTCTCAAAAAGGAGGCTATGGCTTTTTGGAGGCTTTTGGCAAGACGATGTTGGAAAATACCAAAAATAAGAAAATAGGTGTGGTTGCTGTAGCTGATGAAACTTTCCCTATGGCAGCTTACGACATAGAAGTTTCGCATGATTTCGTGGCTAACAAAACTGACGAAAAGACGAAAGCTGCGTTAGAAAGATATGGCAATAACATTTACGGACGACTGATTGATATGGCACGATTGGCTCAAAAAGATGGTGTTATCAAAGGTATTTTGCTCCAACAAGACGGCAATGACACTTACAACAACGCATGGTTGCAACGTGTAAAGAAGGTTTATTATCGTGTTTTAAATGATTTATCGTTAGACTCTACCAAAGTTCCTTTGCTCATAGGTGAAGTTGGGCGTTCAGAAGTAGGCGGAAAATATGCAGAAGCCAATAAAACAATCGGTAAAATGCACGCAGTTTTGCAACATAGTTTTGTCGTTTCTGCTAAAGATTGTGCCTTAGCGGTTGATAAAGTACATTTTACAGAAGACGGATACAAGCAGTTAGGTCGTCGTTTTGCTCTAAAAACATTGCAAGGAATGGGTTTTGAGTTATCTGATACCCATAAATCGAGCCAATCAACACATACAAAAGTGCAGTCGTCAGTCATTGAAGTAAATGTTCAAATTAGCGATAAGGGCATACTTACAGCTACGGCTACTGAGCCGTTGGTCAAGGTTTCTGTTACCGATACCAATGGAGCGAGCATAAAAGAAATAACTTTGCCAGAACCTTCTAAGGAGTTTACAATGGATTTGAACGAACTTCCGCAAGGTCAAATCATTGTAGCGTTCCATGCAATTGATGGAGAACAGTCGTTTACGATTAGTAATTAAGGAGAAATTTATAAAATAAAAAAACATGCTCTTCGAAGTTTAAAAACTTAATGTTTCCGAAACTTCACAGAGTATGTTCTTTTATTTATTTTCGATAGGAAAGAAAAACGTGAGTTGCCTATTTAAATACCTATTTAGACCTCTTTCTTTAGGCTTATTTTCTAATCCTTTAAACGCTTAAAAGCATCGGGCAAATAGTCAATAATATCACTTGCGATGAGACTTTCCTTGCCTAAATCCTTCGCAGCAAGGTCGCCAGCCAATCCGTGGATATACATTCCCAATGCGGCAGCGTCTTCTTGATGGTAGCCACGTGCTAAAAAGGCAGTGATAATACCCGTTAAAACATCGCCACTCCCAGCTGTTGCCATGCCGCTATTGCCTGTCGTATTGAACAAAATATTACCATTTGGCAAGCAAAGCGCACTGTTATGTCCCTTTAATATAATGTAGGCGTTGGCAGTTTGTGCCATGTTTTGCGCCTTTTCCAGTCGCTCGTAGTCGCTATTCGATGGCGTTCCGTTCAATCTATCAAACTCGGCTGCGTGTGGAGTCATAATAATTCCCTTTGGCAATTGTTGCATCCATGCTCTGTGAGAAGCCAACATGTTGAGTGCATCAGCATCGGCAACGATTGGGCATTGCGCTCTTCTTAGTTGCGAAATCATTGCAATCGCTGTATTTTCTTGCTGTCCTAAGCCTGGACCTATGCCCAATGCGTCAATATCCTCCATGTCTACCGCTTCCGAAAAACACGTTTCTTCGTAATCCATCTGCATTACTGCTTCTGGAACCGCTGTTTGCATGATGTCGTAATTTCTTCTTGGTGTATGTACGATAACCTTTCCGACACCAGCTCGCAAGCATGCACGTGTAGCAAGTATAGCTGCCCCCGCCATTCCGTAACTTCCAGCAACGAGTAATGCTATTCCCATTGTACCTTTGTGGGCAAAATCATTGCGAGGAAGTAGTTTTTTTCGTACGTCGGCTTCGTCTAATGTTAAATAATGTGCATTGGTTTTCTCGATAAACTCTTCGCTTAAACGAATGTCAAGCACCTTTACTCTGCCCAAAAACTGTTGCGATTCACCTAAAAGGAACGCCAACTTTTTTTGATGAAGGGTAAGTGTGAGGTCGGCTTGTATGATGTTTGCACGAACATTGCATGAATTATCCTCTGCCAACAAGCCCGATGGCATATCGATACTTACAACTTTCGATGGACTTTGATTGATGTATTTTACTAAAGAAGCAAAACCTCCAGCCAACGATTTTTTTAGTCCTGTGCCAAACAAACCGTCAATCACCAATGTATCGGCAGTAAGCTCAGGAGGGTCGAAAGATACTTTTACTTCGGTAAAGTCATTGAAATGCTTTGTTTGCAACAATCGGTTTTTATTGGTCGTGCAATCTTCTGAAAGATGATTCGAAATATTGAACAGAACCACCTTTACCTTATAACCCTCGGCTATCAGCAATCGTGCCACAGCTAATGCATCTCCACCGTTGTTTCCAGAACCTGCAAATACTACGATTGGTGTAGTATCACTCCATTCTTCTGTAATGGCATGAGTGATAGCTTTGGCAGCTCGTTCCATTAAATCAATCGACTTAATCGGCTCGTGTTCTATTGTATATTGGTCAAGCTCATGAATCTGAGCACCCGTAAATATCTTCATATATGTCGCAAATTTACAAAATAAATGCTAAACGAATTGTTTTGTTTGGTTTAATTTTCGTAATTTTGCCCAAAATAACTGATTTAGCATAATGAGTCGCATAACAATTAAAGATTTAACATTCGAAACATCAATCCCCGAAGCTACCATTTTGGAACGAGTGGAACGCGTTGCTGAAAAGCTAAATAAGGACATGGCAGACAAAACTCCATTGTTCCTTGCGGTTTTAAACGGTTCGTTTATGTATGCTTCTGATTTGATGAAGTTCATCAATATCCCTTGCGAAATATCGTTCGTTAAGGTGGCTTCTTATGCCGGTACGGAGTCTTCGGGAAAGGTTACGGAGGTGATTGGATTAAATGAAGATATAACTGGTCGTGAAATTGTCATCGTTGAAGACATCGTTGATACGGGGCATACGATGGAACGCATGTTGGAAATTTTAAAGAAAAAGAATCCTGCCAATATTCATATCAGCACATTGCTCCTTAAACCGGGCAAATTGCAAGTGCCTTTGGATATAGAATATGCAGCAATGGAAATACCAAACGACTTCATCGTTGGCTATGGCTTGGACTACGACCAGCAAGGTAGAAACTTAAGAGACATTTATACTTTAGTACAAGAATAATGAAAAATATTGTAATTTTCGGTGCTCCGGGTGCAGGAAAAGGCACACAGAGCGACAAAATGATTGAAAAGTACGGCTTCGAACACATCTCAACTGGTGATGTTTTGCGTGCTGAAATTAAGAATGGTACAGAACTTGGTAAAACTGCTAAGGGCTACATTGACAATGGTCAGCTCATTCCTGACGAACTTATGGTAAATATCCTTGCCAGTGTTTACGATAGTTTTGGAACAGAACACAAAGGTGTTATCTTTGACGGATTCCCACGTACAACTCCACAAGCCGAGGCTTTGAAGGATATGTTGAATGCTCGTGGACACAAGATTGCAGCCATGATAGAACTCTTTGTGCCAGAAGAAGAACTTATGAAGCGTCTTATTCTTCGTGGAAAAGAGAGCGGTCGTTCTGATGATAATGAAGAAACTATCAAGAAACGCCTCAACGTTTACAACACTCAAACTGCCCCATTGATTGACTGGTACGAGAAAGAAGGCGTTCATCACCACGTGGAAGGTATTGGTACAATCGATGAAATCTTTGGTCGCATCGTAAAAGTTATCGACGCATTATAATACGAAATAAAGATGATAGGCATCGGACTGGAGCTGTAACAGGCTTAAATAAAGTCCGTAACCTATCATTTTTTTATTGAAAATAGTTCATTTTTATGGATTTCCATATCCACTCACTTTAAAAATCACCATAATAAAATGGCAGAAACAAACTTTGTAGATTACGTTAAGATATATTGTCGTTCAGGAAAAGGCGGCAGAGGCTCTATGCACTTGCGCCATGTAAAGTATAATCCTAATGGCGGTCCTGACGGAGGAGATGGTGGAAAAGGTGGAAGTATTATTCTTCGAGGAAACCATAACTATTGGACTTTGCTCCATTTGCGCTATCAACGACACATTTTCGCAGAGCATGGAGGCAACGGAGGACGTGATAAATGCCACGGAAGCGATGGAAAGAACGTTTATATTGACGTGCCTTGTGGTACGGTTGTGTACAATGCCGAAACAGGAAAGTTTGTTTGCGACATTTCATACGATGGTCAAGAAGTCGTTTTGCTGAAAGGTGGAAAGGGTGGATTGGGTAATTTCCAATTCCGTACCGCCACTAATCAAGCACCACGCTACGCTCAACCTGGGCAGCCCTTACAGGAAATGACCATAATTCTTGAGCTAAAATTATTAGCCGATGTGGGTTTGGTGGGATTTCCAAATGCAGGTAAATCTACATTATTATCTTCTTTATCAAGCGCAAAGCCAAAGATTGCCAATTATCCATTCACAACCATGGAACCATCGTTGGGCATTGTAAGTTACAGAGATAGCCAAAGTTTCGTAATGGCTGATATTCCTGGTATTATTGAAGGTGCAAGCGAAGGCAAAGGATTGGGATTACGCTTTTTAAGACACATTGAACGTAACTCGCTTTTGTTGTTTATGGTGCCTGGCGATACGGACGATATTAAGAAGGAGTACGAGATTTTGCTCAACGAATTGCATCAATTCAACCCTGAAATGACCGACAAACACCGTGTATTGGCAGTTACAAAGAGCGACCTTTTAGACGATGAGTTAATCGAAATGCTGAAAGAAACGCTCCCAACCGATTTGCCTGTGGTGTTCATTTCATCGGTTACGGGAATGGGAATTGATGAGTTAAAAGATATTCTTTGGGCTGAATTGAATGCTGAAAGCAATAAACTTACAGCGATAACTGCGGAGGATACACTCGTGCATCGTGATAAAGATATGAGCCGTTTCGAAGAAGAAATGCACGCAGAGGGGGCAGATGTAGAAGATGCAGAACTGTACGACGAGGACGATTTGGACGAAATTGAAGAACTTGACGACTTCGAATACTTAGATGAATAATCCCGAATTACATTATTATGATATTTCCCCTAATGTAATTGCTTTCTCTTCTACACGCCACGGAGGAGTAAGCGAGGGCAATTATCGTAGCTTTAACATCAATAAGTATTGCGAAGACAATCCAAAACACATTGAAGAAAATCGCAAAGCATTGGCAGAAACATTAGGATTAGATGTTTCTCGGCTTATCGTACCGCATCAAATTCATAGCGTAGAGTCGCGAATGATAGCAGAAGAATATTTCAATTTACCTGAAAACATAAGGCTTCAAATCATAGAAGGGGTAGATGCAGTAATAACAAACGCAAAGAATGTTTGCATTGGAGTATCTACTGCCGATTGCATTCCCATACTCATTTACGACCCGGAACATCATGCAGCAGCTGCTATTCATGCAGGTTGGCGAGGCACTTTGAAGCATATCGTCATGAAAACTGTCAAGGAAATGCAACTAAACTTTCAAACGGACGTTGCAAAACTGAAAGCTGTGATAGGGCCAGGCATATCTTTAAAGAATTTTGAAGTGGGACAAGAAGTTTACGACCAATTTGCTCAAGCCAATTTTGATATGCAACGCCTTGCTAAACTCTATCCCATTAGTCAACCAAAAGAATGTGAACCACCTATGAAATGGCATATCGATTTAAAATTATCCAATCGTTTCGATTTAGAAACCATGGGCGTTCAATCGGAAAACATTATCGACGAGGGCATTTGTACCTACGATTCGCCCGATTTTTTCTCCGCTCGCAAACTCGGCATCAATTCGGGTCGCATTTATAACGGCATCGTTTTAAAGTAAAAAGCATAGCGAAACAAATGTAACGCAGTGTTATACTTATTCTAAAATAACACGCCTTACATTGCCATTCATATAAAAAATACCTAAAAGATACGGAAATTTAGACCAACTTGTATTCTTTTGAAAATCAATCACTTACCAATTCGTTTTTAAAATCTATTGTTTCGTATTTCAAAACAATAGGTTTTGGAACTCAAAACAGGCTATTTTGAACCCCAAAACAATAGGTTTCAAAATGGAAGAAAATAGGCATTGTTCTAAATTCCATAAAATGATAAAAACAATTCCTTTACCATTAGTCCATTTGAAGCATCGCTTTTAGCTTTAAGAAGTAAATATTACGAATAATTTTATTTATTTCCTCGTTGCCAATAAGTGGATATTGTTCTTTTAAAAAATGCTTTTTCGCCTCAATATCCTTACTAATATGTTTTCCAATAGCAAACCAAATAGCACTCCAAAGAATAAGAAAAGCCAATGAAATCATACCATTTGTTTCTTCGTCAATGAAATATTCAAATGGTCTTTTCGTAGCTATCAAGTAAGTTCCAAACAGAATAAGCAGAAATAAATTCCATATTCCCACAAATAAAACTCCCATTTTTGTGTTCTTATTCATACGCTATAAGGTTTTAATAAATTCTTTTCCTGCTACAAAAATAATACTTTTAATTGAAACTAAAAACAAATAACCCTATTTTTTCTATACTAAATACCATTTTTAAGTGTACAAAAATTTATGGATTATACCCATAAAAAACAATTAATTGGAATTATAGAACTTTTATAAACATCTTAATAAAACCCAAATAAACCGATAATCTCAAACCTTTCCAACTATTTTTTGTACCTTTGAAGCCTACTTAGAATTAAAAAATATGGGTAATAACTTATTAAAAGGTAAAAGAGGCATCGTTTTTGGTGCATTAAACGAGCAGTCAATCGCTTGGAAAGTTGCTGAAAGAGCCGTAGAGGAAGGCGCAACTATCACACTTTCAAATACCCCTGTTGCCGTGAGAATGGGAACTGTGAGTGCTTTAGCAGAGAAACTTAATTGTGAAGTAATAGCAGCAGACGCTACTAACGTTGAAGACTTAGAAAACGTGTTCAAACGTTCAATGGAAGTGTTAGGCGGAAAGATAGATTTTGTTTTACACTCTATCGGTATGTCGCCGAATGTTCGCAAACATAAACGTTACGATGATTTAGATTATAAGATGCTTGGCACAACGCTTGATATTTCAGCAATGTCATTCCACAAAATGATTCAAAGTGCTAAGAAACTTGATGCCATTAACGAAAATGGTTCAATTGTAGCCCTTACTTACATTGCCGCACAGCGTACATTCTTTGGTTACAACGATATGGCTGATGCAAAGGCATTGCTTGAAAGTATCGCACGTAGCTTCGGATATATTTATGGTCGTGAGAAGGGAGTACGTATCAATACCATTTCACAATCACCAACCATGACAACAGCAGGTCAAGGCGTAAAAGGTATGGACAAGCTCTATGACTTTGCCAACCGCATGTCGCCTCTTGGTAATGCTTCGGCTGCTGAATGTGCCGACTATTGTATCGTTATGTTCTCTGACTTAACAAAGAAAGTAACTATGCAAAACCTTTATCACGATGGTGGATTCTCTAATATTGGTATGAGCCTTCGTGCAATGACCACTTACGAGAAAGGTATTGACGACGAATTTAAAGACGAAAACGGAAACATTATCTACGGATAATTGTTTCATTTATAACAACTTGTAGGGGCGTGATTTATCACGTTCCTCACGAATAAAGAAACTGATAAATGATATTTTCAGTTGTGAGGAACGTGATGAATTATGCCCCTATTATTTTTTCAAGTAAATTATATCACTTCAACCCACCCATTTTTATCATAAACAGGAATCATATCGGCAATAAGGTCGTTATATTCTTTGTTTGAGACCTCATGCGCACGCAACGTTCTCACCATTGGGAAATGTTGAAAATAGGGATTATCGCTAACATAAAGGGTATATTCTGCAATTTCTTTAATATGTTTTACATCTTCTATTAGCTTTCTTGCTGCCGTCCGACTTACTGATGTAACCATTTTTTTACCATTTTTCATTTTGAGAGCCAACACCAAATAGGTTTTTCGTGTACCCATATTGCGAGCCTCAAAACCTTCCATGCTTTTACGAATGGATATGTTCCGATTGAACTCTTTATTGATATAATTCATTTTTTCACGGAATAATCTCCCATGTGCAGCCGTATCTTTCAAACCTTTGTAAGCTATTTCATAATGAATCATTTCGTGAATAAGGGTATCTTCGATAATGTTTTCAGGCACATTATAATAATTTGAAATAACAATGGTAAAACTTTTTATCTCTTTTCCCTTGACTATTTTCCATTTGTAATGCATGGAACCCAATCGATGCTTGGCATTCGAAATTTTCAAAATAGGCAATGGAAGTTCTTCATGAAATATTTCCTTATTGTATTGAATAAATGCTCGTTTCAAATAATCTGTCGTTAATTGCATAAAACCTTTTTAAATTTTCTGTTTTCTATTCTTCTTTGATTTGTTTTTTATTCCAATTCACCAAATAAAGATGCTCCGTAGCACGTGTGAAAGCCGTATAAAGCCAATGAATATAATCGGGTGTGAGCATTTCGTCTGTCATATATCCTTGGTCTAAATAGATGTGCGCCCACTGCCCGCCTTGCGCTTTATGGCAGGTAACGGCATATCCAAACTTTATTTGCATCGCATTGTAATAATCATCTTCACGCAATTGCTTCATACGGTCGGTCTTTAAAGGTATGTCAGCATAGTCTTGCATCACGTTTTCAAACAATTTTTCGTTCTGTTCACGTGTCAATGCTGGTGCTTCCGTGGTCAAGGTATCCAACACAACGGTTGTATCCAACTCTAAAAAATCATAATCAGGAAATTCCAACGCCACATCGGCAAAACGAAAACCATACAATTCACGAATGTTGCGTACTCTTTTCACCACAGCACGGTCGCCATTGGCTATGAAACCGACTGAAACACCATTACTTTGCAGCGGAGTGGTAGCCTCCCTACCCTTGTCCCGTTTATTCTTTTCTGCCGTTTCTTTGGGTGTTTCAAAGTATTTGTTCTTCACCACCATCAATAAATCTCCCGAAGTTAGTTCTTCTTCACGACCAAGAATGGTATTTCTGATGCCTTGATTGAAAATGTTTGCTCGTTTGTTCGACCGTGTAATGACCATTGTTTCGTCCATTCCCACTTTCGAATAACTTGATGCAAGACTTTCGATGAGTTCATCTCCTGGAACAATTGATATATCGGCAAAGGATTTAAAACTAATTTTTGGTAATTCGGTAGCCTATCATGGGTTATCATTTCTCGTATTTTCGTTGCATTCCAAAGTATTCCCGAGTCTTGACTTTGGCGTAAAACCTCGTTCAAATCGCATTCGTAAACATGCAATCCATACGTTCTCATCATGTCAGCCCGTAGCGCACCGCTTTCCGTTTCGCCTACTGGTGGCAACTGTGCTTTATCGCCAATGAGCAAAAGCCGACAATTAGCACCACTGGTGTAAACGTATTGCACCAAATCGTCTAACAATCTGCCACTTCCAAAGGTTGTATTGCTCAACGAAAGACTTATCATAGAAGCCTCATCAACCATGAAAAGCACATCACGAAACATATTATGATTGAGCGAAAATTGCCCATCTGCCCCATTAAAAGCTTTCTCTCGATAAATTTTTCGGTGTATCGTGGAGGCTGGCAAACCTGCATTGAGCGAAAAAACCTTAGCTGCTCGCCCCGTAGGAGCAAGCAAAGCCACTTTCATGCGCAAACGATGAATGGTGCGAACCATAGCTGCGGCAAGCGATGTCTTACCCGTACCAGCACTTCCTCGTAATATCATTACAGTGCGCTCGTCCCTATCGGTCATAAACGTTGCAAAAGTTTGCAGCGCATTCATTTGGTCTTCGGTAGGTTCAAAGCCAAATTCTTGGAGTATTTGGTAAACTAATTCATCTTTTATCATTATTCGCTACTTTTAGCTGATGATTTTATTGGACGAGTATGACAAAATTTCCCTTTCAAATCCTTTGCAAATCACAGCTATATCTTTTGCAAAGTTACTCAATTTTCTTTACAATCATTCCACGAATTGCATAAAAACGCAGCGAGTACATTGCTTTCAACGACAAATATAAGTGGTTTGGTGGTATAATCGAAATAATTATCGTAACTTTGGATAGAAAAGCGATAACCCTTTGTAGAAAGGCGTTCCGTCCAATTGGTTGATTTTTGGGTAACGATTTGGCAACCGTTCTGTTTGCTATATCCTGCTTTGTTTTGCTTACAGAAACTCTTTTAATACTGCAAAAATACAATAAATTTTCAATACTTACTCTAAGAATAAGAAAAAATATATACCTATTTGTGGTGAAATGCGCTGTACTTTTTGTATAAATGCTGAAAAAATGATATAAAATTCATTATTTATAGGTATTGTCCGTGCTGAAAAAAGAAAGTACTTTTGCATTACAATTAACTTTTAATTTTTAATCATTATGATGAAAAAACATTTAACTCATTTACTAACACTCTTATGTTTAGTTTGTGGTTTGTCATCATGCAGTAATGACGACACTTTAAGCACAGTAACTAATGGGGATACACAGCCTGATGTAGAAGTATCTACGGTAGGGCAATGGATTGCACATGGAGGCAATACAACCCGAAGTGTTTCAGCAGAAGCGGACGAACCTGTTTTACACTTTAATAATGAAGAAGTCTATAATCGTGTAACGCAAGAGCTGATGAAAAAGTCTGACCTTGAATGTATGGACTATTTTAAACAGATTGGTTTTAAGGGAGCGTTCGCCCAATTTATAGAAGCTGACAATGAATTGGAAAAGATATTTGATAATGATGACCCTGTTTTACTTCAACGATTAATATCCGAATACAAAGATAAGTATAAGGATAAGTTTTCATTTAACTCAACTGATACTTTTGATATTACTCCAAATCTTCCATTTGATGATGAAAAATTAGCTTTGGTTGGTAATATGCATGGAATGGTAGTAGTTGGTAATAAACTTATCCAACCAAGTTCTGCTTCTACCCGCGCATTTCCCAATGGTCCCATAGAACCCGGCTTTCGTGCATCAAGAGGTGCTTCCATTACAATTAAGCGTAAAAAGTATAAAAGCACCATGACACTTGGGCGCATTGTCAATGGTAATTCTATGGCAGTAGAATTTAAGACTACAAAAAAGGTTTTGTTTTGGAGGAAAAGTGTAAGGGCGACTCATACTGCAAATTTGGGCTATAATGGTGGTCCTTTAATTCCTGTATTTTGTCCTGCTGGGGCTAAGGTTACAATATTAAACATAAACACACAACCTTTTTCTCCGACATACAGTGCTGAAATCAAAGATTTCAAGTCGTCAAAATGTTCTGGTCCAGGCAATGCAACCTTTAAAAATATAGTATTAATGTAAAAATAATCGATTATGAAAAAAATTCTATTATTGCTGTTAGCCACATTATATTTGGGAGGGCTAAGGGCGCAAGAAGTTAAACTTGGTGTTTTTACAGGGATGAATATCAGCAGCCCAAGTGAATTGGATTCTAAGTTGGGTTTTAATATCGGTGCCAAAGGAGAATTACAATTCCAAAATAACATGTACCTTGAATTGGGATTGTCTTTAAGTTCAAAAGGATGGAAATCAAAAGGCTACTACGATGCAACAACACAGGAAACCAAGACATGGAAAGGTACACCATATTATTTGGAGATACCTCTCCATTTGGGCTATAAGGTTTCTGTCGGAGAGAATATCAAATTCTTGGGTAGTGTAGGACCTTATGTCGGATTGGGAGTGTTTGGGAAAAGCACCTATAGTGTTGAGTCAAAAAACAAAGTTATGAAGACCACAACATCAGATAACTTATTCAAAGACAAATTGCAGGAACGCTTTGATTGGGGTGTCGGTGTTAATTTGGGAGTAGAAATTCACAATCACTATCAGTTATCTTTGGGATATAACTTAGGTTTAAAAAATATCTACAAAAAGGAGAAAGGACAAGGCGATAGTAAAAATCGCGTTTTTAATGTTTCATTTGCCTATTTATTTTAAACAAATAGGACATAATAAGAAGAATGAGAATGTGTTTAATAGACACATTCTCATTCTCCGTTATAGTCGCATCCCTTTATTATTCTTTATGAAAACTTGCTTCATAGCTTCCCACTTTTCTTTAAACCACGCAGCAATCGGCACTCTGTCCACGAGCAGGTCGAGCACGGTCTTGCCCTCCTTCTCCGTTCTGCTCACCTGCAAGCGAGCCTTCTCAACGGTGAACGAACGCCTGTATTCATCCGACCGCAGTTTTCCCGTAACGACGAGTACTTTGCCTTGCAAGAGTTCGTCTGTGTGTTTCTCCGACAATCCGACCGAACGGCAAAGCCTTTCTATCCTGAGGAACTCTGCGAGCATGGGAAACCACTCCCTCGCCTTGTCAATGATGCGCCTCAGATTGCAGACCTCACGCTGATGAAGCTCCGATGCCCGCAACAGCTCGGCGGTGTGGCTGTCCCTCATCTCCTGCATGTCCGTGCGCATCTGTCCGATGCTCTCTTTAAGTTCCGCCACCTCACCGTACAACTTCCTGTTCTCGCTTTCAAGCCTGTTTACTTTATTACCACCCAGCAGGGAGTTGATGCCATTGAGTGCTGCTGTGGCGGTCTTGGTAGCTGAGTTTTTCAGTTCCACCGTTTTTTTCTCTGCCTTGATGCGTGCGAGTTCCATTTTGGCTTGCTCCGCCTCCTCGATGATGCACCGTGCTTCCGCCTCCCTTGCCAGCAGGGTGGCGATGTTCTCCTGTATGTCCTCGCCCTGCGTGATGAGATTGCGGTAATACTTATGCGTGGAGAGGTGCTTGGCTGTCGAGCCCCTGACACCCCTTTTCAGCCCGTACTTCGCCATGTGTTCGGCGTAGGTGTCCTGATACCTGATGAGGTTGGCACGGCTCATCACCTCGTCTGCGCAGAGGCGTGGGGCTGTCGCTTTCGTCCTGTACCTGCGCTTTGCCTTCTCTTCCTTTTTCTGCTTCCTGCGCTCACCCTGCACTATCGGCACTACGGTGGCATGGATGTGCGGTGTTTCCTCGTCCATGTGCAGGACTGCCGACACGAGGTTGTCCGCCCCGTAGGTCTCTCTCAGCCACGCCACGCTGTCATCGCACCACTCTCCGAGCCTCCTTTCGTTTTCCATTCGTTCCATATCCTCGTGCGTTCCGCTCAGCACGATGCGGATTGCCTGTACTTGGTTCTTCCCTATCTTGCGTTTCAGCCCTGCCCGTGTCAAGGCGGTGGCGTATGGCAGCCGTGCGGTTGCACACACCGTCGGGAAACCTGATTAACTCACGGTTGAGGTGCGTTCTCGTAGTGTCTATGTTCTTCGGCACGATGGTGCGCTCGATGTGAGCTGACATTCCGCTGTCGACTCCCTTTGCCTTTTCCAAATGCAATACGCAATATCCCATATCCTTTTGTCTTTTTTAGATGTTGTCATTATCTTGTTTTCGTTGCCTTGATGTCCTTAGATACGGTCGGTGGACAATCGTTGAAAGGAGGAGAGACTTCCTTTCGGCTTGCTCGTTTCTTCATGCCGACAGGCTTGGCAGGGGTGTCCAGAGGGGTGCAACCCTGTTGGCTTATTGGAGGATTTTTAGCGGACACGGAGTGAAGCGTTAAGAAAATCCCCTAATTCTGCGGTTTGCGCTGTATGTCCTTAATAGTCAAGCCCAATTGCGTTAAACTGCTGATTTTATGCAAATATTACAGCGATTTTTCGTAAGTTTGCACTACCTATAAACGCATGATGCAAACAGAAAATAACATATCAGACAAGCGCATTCGCCTTGCTATACGAGTCGGAAAGAGCAGTATGTCGTTCTCAGTGGGCGACCCACAAATCAATGAAAACATTGTTTTTGAACCTTATGAGCTGAACAATGGCATGGCGATAGCAGCCAATTTGCGCGAAGCCTTTAAGAAATCGGAGCTCCTACAAAGCGGCTACAAACGTAGTTTAGTGATTGTAGATAGCCCCGTTATGCTCGTGCCGTTAGACGAATATCACGAGCAAGAAGTGGAAACGCTTTACAAACATACTTACAAATGGCAGCGCAACGAGGAAATTGTAACCAATGTGGTGGCAGAACTCAACGCTGTAGCCGTCTTTACCATTAACAAAGACTTACAATTGGTGGCGGAAGACCATTTCGTTGATGTGCGTATTCAGCCACTTATGCAGTCGGTTTGGTCGCATCTTTATCATCGTGCCTTTACAGGGAGTCGCCGAAAACTCTTTGTTTATTTCCACGACAAACGCATGGAAATCATGAGATTTCAGCTCAATCGTTTCGATTTTAGTAATGCTTACGAAGCCGTAAACACCAAAGACACATTGTATTACATACTCAATGTTTGGAAACAAATGGGCATGGAGCATGGCGATAACGAACTTTATGTTACGGGCGATATTCCCAATAAGGCAGAATTGCGTGCCGAACTCGAACAGTTTGTAAGTAGAACCTATTTCATCAATCTTGAAACCGATTTTAATAACGCAAAAATAGCAAAGCGAACTGATATTCCTTACGATTTAAAAGCGTTATATTTAGATTAAACAAAACAAAAAACGAAGCTATGCGCATCATAACAGGACTTTATAAAGGTAGACATTTCGACATTCCTCGCACCTTTAAAGCACGACCAACAACCGACTTTGCTAAGGAAAATATATTTAATGTACTTAACGCATACGTCGATTTTGAAGAATCAATCGCCTTGGATTTATTTGCAGGAACAGGCAGCATAAGTCTTGAAATGCTCTCGCGTGGTTGCAAAGAAGTGGTCAGCGTGGAACAAGACCGCGACCACGCACGCTTCATTTCAGAATGTATCAAGAAACTAAACGCTGAAAATCATATCCTCATTCGAGGCGATGTGTTCCGCTTTTTAAAGTCGTGCCATCAAAAATTCGACTTTATTTTTGCCGACCCACCTTACGCATTGCCTGAACTTTCCACCATTCCCAACCTTATTTTCCAACACGAACTGCTCACCGAAGAGGGAGTATTGGTGTTTGAACATGGTAAGAATAACGACTTTTCAGCTCACCCACATTTTAAAGAACACAGAGCTTACGGCAGTGTAAACTTCTCTATCTTCAAATATTAAGCGATAAAACTTTTCAAAGAACTATAAACATCAGAACATGAAAAAAGGCAGAATTGTTATCCTGCCCCCTTCTCTGATGTTAATTAGTCAAATTTTAAAGAACGAGTCCTATTATTTCCTTGTATTCACTTTAAGACTCACTACCTTTGCAATACTTTTGTTATTTAGTAAAACCGTTATGGTAAAGCTGCTAATACCTGCCTTTATCTTTTTATCTGCTACAATTGAAGCCGTGTAGCGCACTATTTCTTTGGGCATCAATCCATCAATTTGTACTGCTGGACTTATTGTAAAATGCCCTGAATTTGCGTCCTCAACGATGGAAGGAATTAAGTTGCTTATGGGTTGAGTGCCGTTATTGTGTATTTCGAACACAACTTTTCCAACCTCGCCTCTTGAGAGAACACCATCATTGTTATTATCCGTGAATACAACGTTGCATATTTCCACATTCGGAATTTCGTATGGCATAGTTGATAATCGTTCTATCACTGAACTTTCAGGAATATTCATCATCGTCTTCTGCTCCATTTCAGTGGAAGGTTGAAAGTCGTATATCCTATCATCGCCCGAAGCCGTTGTATCCAAAACAATCTCTTCACCTTGCTGTTCATTCACATACCCTTCCTGAGAGTACGAATACATATCATCGTATGGGTTAATGCCTTGTGCCTTATTTTGCTGAACACGTTCGTAATGGTCGTGAGCAGCTTCCTGATTTCTTTTTTGCGCATTGGCGTCCATAGCAGCTCCAACAGCCGCTCCGCCTATCATTCCAACAATTGTTCCAATGTCCGAACCTCTCGGTCCACCTATAATATCGCCAACAGCGCCCCCAAGCACACTCCCCAAAGAGCCTCCTGTAAAAGTTCCATCTATATACGAGCTACAACTGCTCATAAAGAATGTCGCTGCTAAGCCTAATATCATGACCTTTTTCATAACCAACCTACTTAATGACGATGCAAAGGTAGAACAAAACCAACAAGAACTAAAATAGTATTCCCTATTTAAAGGGGGAATTTCCCTAAACTAAAAAAGGAAATAATCATGGAGTAAAGAGCCAAGAATAAAAATAAAAGCATAATAGACACAAAATCAAAAAGTTGCGTCATAGCAACAATACATAGATTGAGAAGATAAAAGAGAGTATTGGAGGAATAAAAGTTCGATAAAGAACTAAAATGCCATCGTAAAACTGAGTTATTAAAGTTCCCAATATACTGTGTGGTATTTTTAATGGCGCTATCCACGGTCTTCAATGACGCCATCTAAAACGTTTGATAGCGTTCATATAGAAAAGGTTGAACATTGTTTGCAAAAAAGAAAATACAACATGGACATAATATTTTGTAATTGAATTGCAAAAAATATTCATTATCACCGATAATATGAAAGAAAAACAAACCAAGCAAAAGACAAAAAGAGAACTTTTGTTGGAGAATTAATATTCATTTCGTAACTTTGCTGCATCTAAATTTTACAAATTATGAGAAAAATCTTATTTACCTTTATGTTAGTAGCGCTTTGCATTCCTGCATTAGCGCAAAAAATCACACTGAAAAGTAGTATGCCAAAAGGCGAAGCTATCCGCCTATCAATCGCTACAAGCGTGCAAAAGTTAAAATCAACACGGGTGATGGAACGTTTAAAGAGTACGATGTAAACAACAATCCTGAAAAACCTGCGTTTCTTCCATTGCAAGCAAGCACAGATTCGCCAATCATAGAGATTGAAGGCGATGTGTATGCGTTAGTATGCGCATCAATGCAGCTAACAGAAATCAATTGTGCAGAAGCTACAAAATTGATGGTTTTAGATTGTCAAAACAACAAACTGACCTCCTTAGATGTTTCAAACAACAAGAATTTGGTGTTACTTTATTGCCATGAAAACCAAATAAGTAACCTAAATTTAGGTACATTAGCCAATCTGCAGCTAATTTATTGCTTCGGAAATAAACTTGAAAATCTTAACTTGAGTTCAGCAACAAAGCTCGTAGAATTGGGCTGTTACAACAATAATATCACGTCATTGGATATAAGTCATTGCACAGAACTTAAAAAAATTGACTGCAAAAAACTTAATTTAGGGAAGTTGGATGTAACGAAAAATACCAAGTTAGTAGAATTGCGATGCGAAGGTTGCAACCTTTCTGAACTCAATTTGGATAACAATCCTAATCTTGTACAACTCCATTGCAAAGATAACGAAAACCTAAAAGTGTTGAACCTCAGCAATAAAACAGAATTAAAAGACTTTAATTGCAACAACACAAAGATAGAAAAATTGGATTTAACCAATTGTACAAAACTTAAAGAACTATATTGTTCAGCAACGGCAATCACAGAATTAAACCTTGCTAACCAACCAGAATTAACCAACTTATCAGCTGGTTTCAACCAATTAAAAACGTTAGACCTCACCAAAAATGCGGCACTTATGGAAGTGTACGCAGGCAACAGCGAGCTGACAGAACTAAAAATTGATGGACTTCAGAACTTAGGCGCAATAGCTTGCTCTAACAATAAATTGCAAAACTTTACCGCAAAAGGCTGTACAAACCTAAGAATAATTTTCATTGACCACAACTATCTCACCCCTGATGCGTCAAGCAAGTTAGTAGAAAGCTTACCAATCCCAGTAGAAGGAGGTATCTTGCAATGTTCAACTCACAAGACAAAGATTTAGGTGCTGAACATAACCAAATAACAGACGACATCATCAAACAAGCAAAAGCAAAAAGTTGGATTATAACAGACGGAGAAGAAACCGAAGTAACATCTACAATCCAAACAGTTGAAACAGAAGCAAACACAGACGAATGCCGCATCAACGGTAGAAACATCTACTTTGCCAACGCAACTCAATGGACAATTGCAACCGTGGCAGGCGAAATTTGTGCCAAAGGAAAAGGAAAAGAAGTAAACCTTTCAAATCTAAAAACAGGATTATACTTGCTCACCTACCAATCAAGCGATAAACAAAAAACAAGAAAAATAGTATTGAACTAATAAAGTCAATAAAGAAATGGGCAAACCTTTTTTAGATTTGCCCATTTTTTTATTGATTTTCAGTAAACTTTTTATTTTAAAGAGTTATTGTAGTAGCTCCCGCAACTATTGGAGTACATTCCATACCAGCAGGAATTTCTGCTGAACCGCCTTTGATTAAAAAACATAAGAAAAGAGAAAGAATGAGATTATTATTTCCTTCATCAGAAAGATTGGCACTTGAAAGCATTACCTTAGTACCATCTACAGCCAAAACACTATTAATAGTCAACTGCAACTCGCCTTCTTTTCCCAAGATTCCATTCTTTTTAGCTCGAACAACTTGACCTGTTGCAATAGCTCCTGACTCTATTACAGTTTTTCCATCAACCATAATAGGAGCAGTTACTCTAAAATTTACAATTTTGGCCAACTGCTGCATTCTTACTACTAATAGTACTTTCCAATTTAACAGGAACAGCGGTACCTGCCTTCAAAACTACATCTTCTGCTAAACAGTTTAACGAAATTGTTAATAATAACAGAACAAAAAATACATTTTTAATCTTTAACATTGCGT
>NZ_BAIS01000034.1 GCF_000613345.1 Prevotella disiens JCM 6334 = ATCC 29426
CTAATTCACGAGGATATCCTTTAACCTCTCTTTTCTCTATTGAAGATTAATAATTCGAAGCATTACTTTGAATTATACGATGCAAAATTACATACATTCTGACAAAAAGAAATCAAATTAAGGTGAAAAATGTTGTTTTGAGCCGTTTGTTTTGACTTTTGTCAATGTGTTTGATATAAATCAAAGCAAAAAGAAAATAACATGTTATAACCAAATCTAATGCAAATTAAGCTAAAATCACATGTTTATTATATATTATGGTGATTTCCTTCAAAGTAAGATAGATGAATTTCTACGGAAGAGTGATTCGTTTGATATGAATATAGAACAACTTGAGGGTAATATTTGCAAATGTACTTGATTTAAGACAAAAACATTCGCTCTTTGGTTCACAAAAAATGTAAAACACTTGAGGTATATTTCTTTGTTATTTAATTTTGCGAACGAATAAGATAAATATAAAGCCACAGAATTATGAAAAAGAAAATTATTTTTGGATTAGCATTAATAGCTATGGTATTGAGTTTTACATCATGTAATAAGGATAACGATGAAATAGTAGAAACAAACGCTTTGGTACATACAACTTGGAGCTATGAGAAATCAAACTTTAACCTGCAAGGTAATTTAAAGCGTTGGGGTTCGCTCCAATTTCAAACCAATAAAGATGTTGTTGTAACTGCTGGTTATGAATATCAAGGCGAACAAGACAATTTTGGAAATTATCATGGCGCTTATAACCGCAATGAAACTTCGCTACATGGTATTTATGAATACAAAGCACCTAATCTGACGATTACACTTAATGCTGAAGATGGTCAGCCAGCGAAAACTTTAAAATATATTGTTGACGAAAAAGCAAAGACTATTTTGCCTGTTAGCAACGCAAACTCTTCTGACGAAGTAGTTTATAGAAAGAAATAGATTCATAAAAACGATAGACATTGATTTATATTTTCCCCGTTCTTTTTCTATAAGAGCGGGGGATTTTTTATTTTTTGAACTGATATTTCTTCAACAACTATTCCGATTTCAGCCTTTTACAAAAGGATTAGAACAAGTTTCAAACGATAATATTTCAGTCTTTTCATCTGTCTTAAAGCAATTGAAACAAAAAACGACCCACTTAGCATGAACTAAATGGGTCGTTTCTTATAGGTTTAAATATCTTATTTGTAGATTTCAGCCAATTTGTTCAACAAGTCTTCGCCACGCAAATCGCTATCTACAATCTTACCTTCTGGGTCAAGCAAGATGTTTGAAGGGATAGAGCGAATGCCATAAATCTTGCCTGCTGCACATTGCCAGCCTTTAAGGTCAGACATTTGTGGCCAAGTCATACCGAGTTTCTTAACCATTGCTGTCCATGCTTCCTTCTTTTGGTCGAAGCTGACACCAACAATTTCTAAACCTTTGTCGTGGAAACGCTTGTAAGCCTCAACTACATTAGGCATTTCTTGACGGCATGGACCACACCAACTTGCCCAGAAATCAACGAATACATAGTTACCCTTGCCAGCGAATTGGCTCAACTTGATTTCCTTACCGTTCATATCTTTCATTACCAAATCGGTGTACATAAGACCTGGACGACGGAGTTCTAATGATGCAAGGAAGTCCTTTGCATTCTTCAAACTTTCTTCATTGTAATAACCACTTGTAGGGTCGAGAACCTCTTTGAGTTGGTCGTAAGTAAGGTTTCCATAGACATCACCTACATATTTTGCAGGAAATTTGGTTGCTTTGAATTTCTTTGCAATTTCAAGTGTAGTAGTTGTAAAGATACTGGTAAGTGAATCGTCTTTTGCTAACAACTCTTCAGCGCGCTTTTTATCGGCTTCTGTAATTGCATCGCCTTTTTGACGAATTCCTGCAAATTCTTTTCCTATTACTTCAAACTCAGCGTAGAGTTTGTTCATTTTCTCTTCGTAAGGCTTAAAGTCTTGCGATTGGGCAAATCCTGTGAATGTCTGTGCAGCTAAGAGGGCTGCCAAAAAGATTTTTTTCATATTATTTCTTTATTAATTATTTACAATCCGAACGCCTTGTGTGGGTCGTAATTTCTTTAATTAGATGCAAAAATAAAGAATTGTATTGATAAAACCATGCTTCTTTAAGATTTTTTTGTACCTTTGCACCTACTTTATGGATAGGGGTACTTGATAAACCCTCTTTAACAAAACAAGATAATGAATAAGACAAAACAACAAGTGAGTGTGCTGTTCATGCTTTTCAGCATACTTTTTTGCGTTTGCCTCATAGCGGCAAACATTCTCGAAACAAAGCAAATTTCGGTTTTAGGGATTAGCCTTACTGGTGGTTTAATCGTTTTTCCTGTTTCTTACATCATCAACGACTGTGTCTGCGAAGTATGGGGATTCAAAAAAGCTCGTTTATTGATATGGACAGGCTTCGCAATGAATTTCTTTTTCGTGTCAGTGGGTGCTTTGTGTGATTGGATTCCTGGTGCTCCTTATTGGAATAATCAGGAGGGTTTTCATGCCATTTTTGGTTTAGCACCACGTGTTGCGGCAGCTTCGTTTGTGGCTTTCATCATTGGCTCTTTTGCAAATGCTTATGTGATGAGCAAAATGAAGATTCATGATGGTGGGAAACGCTTTTCATTGCGTGCTATACTCAGTACTGTTGCTGGCGAAACTTGCGACTCTATCATCTTTTTCCCATTGGCTTTAGGAGGCGTTGTGCCTGCAAATGAATTGCCAAAACTCATGTTATGGCAAGTTTTGCTGAAAACTATTTATGAAGTTATTGCTCTTCCTATGACCATTCGAATCGTGAAGAAACTCAAAGAACACGAAGGAGAAGATGTTTACGATACGGGTGTGAATTATAGTATTTGGAAAATCTTTAATTTAAGCTAATTGTTAGGCTTCATCATTGAGCCATATTCTTACCTAATTAATTAGGTGTTTTTTAACTTTCAAACGTAAAACAATGGAAAGAAGTAACGAGGGATTGACCCAATTGGGTGCAAAGACACAATACAGCATGGATTATGCACCTGAAGTATTAGAAACTTTTGAAAACAAACATCAAGAAAATGACTATTGGGTTCGCTTTAACTGTCCTGAATTTACAAGTCTTTGTCCAATAACGGGGCAACCTGACTTTGCTGAAATACGTATTTCATACGTTCCTGATGTGCGTATGGTGGAAAGTAAAAGTTTGAAATTATACCTTTTCAGCTTCCGAAATCATGGTGATTTCCACGAAGATTGTGTGAATATCATCATGAAAGATTTGATAAAACTCATGGAACCGAAGTATATTGAGGTGATTGGCTTGTTTACTCCTCGTGGTGGCATAAGCATTTTCCCTTTTGCAAACTACGGAAAGCCTGGAACTAAATATGAAAAAATGGCAGAAACAAGGTTTGCTAATCATCAATAAAACAATAATTATATTCAGAGACCTCTGCAAAAGTCCCTTGCACGAAAAATTTAAACATCGTAAAAATGAAAGACGGAACGACAAAGAAAATTATAAAATAAGACAGAAAAAAATCCCCAAAGCTAAAGTCGCTATTGGGGATTTTTCTTTTTAACCTAAACTCAATTATCTAACTACTAAAACTTTATCCTACTTCAATTTGGCGAGCAACCTTTTGAACACTTTGTTGAATCTTTGGCAAACTAATGTTCAAAATGCCATCTGCCATCTTTGCTCCTATCTTATCTTTGTCTACATCATCAGGCAAAATAAGGGTTTGTTCATACTTGCTGTAAGCAAATTCGCGACGTAAATAATGTGCTTTTTGCTCAGTTTCAGCATTCTTTTTCTCCATTTTTATCACCAAATCGCCCTCGTTATTCAAACTAATATCGAAGTCTTCTTTGCACAAACCTGGGGCAGCTAATTCGACTGTGTAAGCGTTTTCGTCTTCCAACACGTTGATAGCTGGTGCAGTAGCGTTGGCTTTTGGCATATTATTGTTGTAAAAGAAATCGTTAAAGACTTCTGGTAACCATGAATTTCTGTACATAATTTTTACCTCCTATTATTGTTTAATTATTTGTTTTTTGTTTTCACTAACCATATTGCAAGGTTTGTACCAACGTAATAAACCCTGCCATATTGGCAAAATAAGCGACAAAATGACACAGTTGTATTAAAAAGCACCTAAATAATACGGAAATTTCAACCAATTTGTATTCTTCTGAAAATCAAAGACTTATGAATGTCTTTTTGAAACCCATTGTTTCGCAACTCAAAACAATAGGTTTTGGAGCTCAAAACATACGCTTTTGAGCGTTAAAACAATAGCTTTTAAAATGGAGGAAAATACCAATTGTTCTAAATTCCATAAAGGCTGGTTCTATAAATTAGCTTTGTTACATTTTGAACGAAAAACAGAGCAAGCCGAATACAATCAAACTTGTTTGAATTGTTGAGGCGCAGCCTGTTTTATATAAAAAGAAGCCAAAAGATAACAAAACGTATTTCATAAAATTTAATGATAATATGCGGTGGTAATTTATAGAACCAGCCTCAAATAGTAAGAAGAAAACTCCTATTAATAGTTCTTCAAAAGCACTCAGACCACATTCCAAACAAGAGGAACACGACTTAGCCAACAATCTCGTCGGCACCATCTGCTTTCGCTAAAAGTAGTTATGTCCGTAAAAAGAAGCAACAAGAAAATACCTATCTTTGGGTATGTACATTTTTTTTCCGTATCGAAAAATTGAAATACTTTTGCACTCGAAAGATTTTTAGTATTATAACAATTATTAAAATAGTAAAATGTCGAAAAAAGAACAACGAACGCAAAAGATTCTATCGGCTCGAGACTCCCTTTTCAAGGGATGCTTGCTAATGCTGACGATGCTGTTTCTAAGCATCTCTGCCACAAAGGCACACAACGGCACGAACGCAAGCACAGATAAAGCCGAGGAAGATAGCGTGACTCTTCAAGTTACAGATGCACTAACGGGCGAACCCATATTAGGAGCCGTTGTAAAAGATAGCAACGGTAAGACATACGTCACCAACGAGTCGGGTACCTGCGCTATAAAGTTAGGCAACAGCGGCAAGAATGTGAAAATCACTGTCACATACGTAGGTTACAAGAGTTACATTTCTTATGTATCAACTCAAACACGCACACTGAACATCAAGTTAAAGGAAGACGCACAGCTATTAAGTGGAGTAACGGTGACAGCTAAAAAGAGACACACTAACATCATGCAGCAAGCCAAGACTTTGGATCAAAGTATACTTGAAAAAGGTGGTGCCACCTCGTTGGCAAAAATGTTAGAGACCATTCCTGGCGTGAGCTCTATCAGTGCCGGTAGTACGGTGGCTAAACCTGTTATTCAAGGTATGCACAGCAGCCGTATTCTATTGATGAACAATGGAGTGAAACTGGAGAGCCAGAGTTGGGGTAACGACCATGCGCCAGAAATTGACTATACAGGTGCCAGCATGGTAGAGGTTGTAAAGGGTGCCGAATGTATTCGTTACGGTTTTGGTGCCATGGGTGGTGTGGTGTTGCTCAACGATGCGCCCCTACCCTATGGGCATAACAAGCCTATCGTGAAAGGAGTTACCAACATCGGCTATGATACCAATGCCCGGGGAATAAGCGGTTCGGGAAGCATTGAAGCAGGTTGGAAGAATTTCGGTATGCGCCTGCACGGCAACTATACTCGTGGTGGTGATTACCATACGCCCGAATACATCATGAACAACACGGGCTACAATAACATCAGCATGTCTGCCATGGGTGGTTTTGAGAACAAGCGCATCACGGCAACCGTGCTTACAAGTTTGTTCTACCAACGTTCTGGTATCTATTTTGGCAGCCAAATATCCGACTTGGCACAACTACAAGAACGATTCCGCATTGGTCGTCCAACAGAGTCGTCATTGCAACCATTCAGTTATGAAATTGGCATACCCTTCCAGCAATCACAACACTTCACGCTGAAGGGCGAGGTGAAATATCGTATTAACCCAAAGCAATCGCTGGATCTGACTTTGTCGTTCCAAGAAAATTTGCGACAGGAGTATGAGAACCGTATGAAAAAGGAGTGGAGCGTCATCCCGATGCAAGACCTTATATTGAAAACATACAAGGGCGACTTGTCATATCGTGCTTCATGGAAACCTTACAAAATGTCCACCTTTGCAGGTATAGCAAACACATACCAAATAAACTACAACTTCCCAGGCACCAAGAATCCTGCCTTTGTACCAAACTTTGCCGCTCTCACCATGGGTGGTTTCCTGTTGCAAAAGGCTACTTTCTTTGAAAAATTGCAATGCGAATTGGGCTTGCGTTACGACTTTAGAGTAATGAGCGTGAGCGGTTACACCACGCTGAACAAGTACGACTATTACGATGACTTCAAGGTTTACAGCAACTTCACCTCGAGCTTTGCTACTCACTATCAGTTTAACGACAACTGGGACATACGTGCGAACATCGGTTGGTCGTGGCGTCCACCAGACATCAATGAGCTTTATGCCATCGGACTTCAAGAAGGTTCTTATTGGGTAGTGGGCAATAGAAACCTAAAGAGTGAGCGTGGTTGGAAGTCCATCTTAGGCGCAAGGTATCGCAATACATGGGTATCTGTAGAGCCAAGCATGTTCTACCAACACATTAACAGTTATATATACGACCATATCGGCTATGGTGCTAATCGTTTTCATAACAGCCCAAGCGGAAAATATGCCAAGTTTATGTATGATCAGGACGATGTGAGACTGTATGGTGGCGATATAGAAGCTACAGTAATTCCCATTAAAGGACTCAGTATCGTAGCAAAAGGCGAATGGATATTTGCACGCAACATAACACGAAACGACTGGTTGCCTTTTATGCCATCAGACAAGTATGGACTGTCAGCTAGCTACGAACATTTCTTCGGTGCAGAGAAAAAGATAAAGGCATCGTTCTCTCTCTCTGGCAACTATGTCACAAAACAAGAGCGTTTCGACCCCAACAAGGATTTAGTGGCAGTATCGCCCGACCCCTACTTCCTGCTTGGCACCACAGCAGATGTTGCCTTCAAACTGCCCAACAACAGGGAAATAAAGGTAATGTTGACAGGCGATAACATTCTCAACACATTATATAAGGAATATACAGATCGATTTAGATATTATGCGCACGAACGTGGTATGAACTACTCTTTGCGCACAATCATTAAATTTTAAGAAAATGAAGTTACAATATAAGACAATAATACGTTCAACTATTTTAGCTGTAGGCTGCTGCTGCATGCTTGCCGCATGTTCTACCGATAATGTTGATGATTTCTTGAAGAAAGTAGTAAAAGCTCCTCCTGCTTCTATTGAGTACAATGGCAAGGGACACTCACAGATATACGCAGTAAGTGCCGTACTTAGAATGGGGTTCAAAGGTGGTGACATAAAAGTTGGAAACTTTGGTGCCGACAACAGTATAGACAACACATACAAACAAGACTCGTACAACATGATAAGCGTGAACACGGATAAACCGACAGACTATCCGCTCATGCAACAAATTGAAATAAGTAAGGGCGACAATGGACAAATGCAAATTACCAGCCAGCGCGACCATTTTGATGTAGTTGCGTCAGATAAGGTTTATTATGGACTTGAGCTTACATATTATGGAGCCAACCACCAACAAATAAACGGTGAGTTCATACAGTTCTATTACAAGAAGAACGGCGACCCAGACCTCGACAATTCTACATTGGTACAGCACCAACACTTCTTTACCATTGGCAACGAAGTATTGGAACACAGCTACACTATAGATGGTAAAACCATATCCAAGAACAGTAAGCAGGGTTTTTATCCACACACGCTGGGCAAGAATCCAACATACTACCCAGAGCTTACCTTTGAGATGGAGGGCGACAAGCTAAAGCCTTGTGACATTACCACGACCAGCGCACTGCTTGCACCTGAAAGTGGGAACAAATCAGATAGTATGCCGTTTGACAGCGCGCTGATAGACAAAGCGATAAATATATTCCCTACGCTGAAAAAAAATCAAGCCACATGGACAGAAAATGGCTTTAAATTCTTTCAAACACTCACCATGCCACATGCGGCAAAATTTGCTAGCAAGTTGTTTAAATACCAATACCGAGATACCGACCCATTTGAGAAACAATTGGGATATGAGTATCAAGAAGGTAGCGGTGACGGTGGTGTTGTAACAGATGGTACAAACGCACTGAGACAAAGACAAGGCGATTTCGTGGAATTGCTGCACCAATGCAGGAAAATAGGTACAGGTCCAAACAATTTGGACAGAATGGGATTCAAGGGAGTTCTACAGTTTACCCAAGCCAACACCGAATTTGCTATGCAAATAAGCCTATGCAACATCGTATCACAAATGGATAAATCAAAGAATGCTATTTGGCCCAAATATGGAAATGATGATCCAGATGATGACTCAAAGACTTGTTCTGAAATTCCTACACTCGGATTTGGAGGAAGTAGAGGACTTTATAATTTTAATGGGATAAAATCAGAATGGAGCAATCACGACATTGACATTCCTTTAACATTCCGTGTCATTGCAGACATGAACGATGAAGCCGAGAAGTTCGTGGAAGATTTCAAAAAGTTCTATCCGCACATGGATACCAATGAAATCAAGAATTATTTCTTCAATCCTCAATATTTGCTGTCAAGGAATCGTAAGAATATATTCGTCATGTAGACTTCAGCTAAAAGGAAGGCATTTGCGCATCATCATTCCTCATATGGCTGCACGTTCTCCTAACTAAGGAAAACTTACATACACGGCTAAGAGGAGAAAGAGTATTTAGCAAAGTGCCAATTATACTGGACTATCTAATCAAGACATTTACATAAAATAATAAAATGAAAAAATATAGTTTTTGTTTCGTTCTTATATTGATACTATGTACATCATGTGATGATTTCATCTTTGGTAACATGAACATCGATTACAACGAAAACCCACTTGAACACAAAGAAGTACCACACAGCGGTGCGGATGCCATGGTTGACAGCTTGAAGAAAAAAGCTCCCTTTGGTGATGCCATGAGCAATCCCGACCAAGATGGCGCATTCAACAACTGGGCTCGCTGCTTAGTTATGTTCAAAGAGGGACACTCACACGGAGATGAAAAATTTCATGGCAATTATGTTTACCCAGCAGCGCCATGGAGACAAGAAGAATTTGTCATAGTAGAAAACAATTCACAAAAGTTTCCTACTGTAAAGGTGGAATGGGAAAAGAGTATTCAAACTGTTTTTGAAAAGAAGTTAGGCAAGCCTGCTCCCCAGCAACCTTACATTCGCCTTATAGGTGGAGATAAAAACCTTTGGGGTGTATGCTTGTACTTCTTGGATAAAGATGGAAAGTTGCTTAACGATGAGATATACAAGCACTCTGATGAGTATCAAATATTCTTTACCATCAGCGACGTTGAGATAAGGGTAACCCATACAAGATCGAAGACTGTAGAGGTACATGGGAAGTTGACAAAAATGGAAAAGATGGCAAAGTAGATGAGCATCCTGTCGTATCACCTTATTTCGAAGGAGTAGATAAGGATGAAAATTTAGGTCACGATATCTTCATGCGTAGACAAAATGCAACCAAGAATTTGTTTGAATATGCCTACCGTGACACATGGCATCAGAATGCCATGGCTGACGGTATGCGCGAGTTTTACAACATTAGGTTGCTGCCACCCCTTGATGCCACCGATGCTAATTCATGCGTTTCCTATGACAAGGACTGTGTAGGACTAAAAGGACACATCAACTTTTATTATGAGGCCAACGAGCCTACCTCTAACTTTAGGCCTGAAATAGATGGACGATATGGGACTGGAGAGAACAAAGATACATGGCCTTTCATGGTAAAAGGTTTTTCTGGTGAGTCGGTAGCATACAGCCGTCCTTCATACATATTGCCCTACTTCTATCTTTCCGTAAGAGTTATGAAATGTCAAAAGGGAAAGAAGGCATATATTCCTAAGGCTACCATTGCCAACAAGGAGCTGGACTATGCTGGATATTGGGATTGGATGAAGAGCGAAAAAGCCTGCGCACCATTCTATAACCCTTTCTGGCAATCGAAGAATACGACACTTGAGGTTCCTGAATGGAAAGAACTTATACGCTTTAATATACCAATCAAGGTGTATTGCAATAGGTTCGATTCCGATCCGACAAACGCATCACCAGCAGAACCATATTATTTCTACTTAGGTAGAGAGATTGGATTGACAGGAAAACAGGCATACGAAGCAAGCCAAAATGTTAAGACGCATGGCTTTGGCGCATTTGGTAACTGGTTCCTCTAATTCATACAATTATTATAAACAATAAAAATTATCAGAACAAATAAACAAAACAAGGATATGAAAAAAATAAATTATACCTTGATATTAGCCTTCATAGCTTTATCATCTCTATTCACAGCATGCCAGAGAAATGGAGATATGCCAGACATTACTGATGCTAATTCAACAGTGGATCACCTCATTTTCAAAGAAGTTTTTTACATTGGTTACTGCACTTATAGGGATTTGTCTTCCTTCCCCGGCGTCAAAAGCCAATATAGCAGATACGAGGATGCCAACTATCTGGTGATATGCAATCCTACCAATAAACCAATATCACTTGAGAATATGGCAATTGCTTGTCATGTTGTCGACCCAAGTATCCAATATTCATTCCAAAAAGACGGTAATGGAGATTTCACAAAGCGATACTATGGCATTGGAGGAATGTCGTACTTCCCCAACGACCCTGTGACAAAAAAGCCACATGTCATACAGCCAGGTGACAGTGTCATCATCGTGAATTATGCGTGCGATCACCAGAAGAAATTCCTTGCCGAGAATGAGACCACAGAAGAAGAGGCAAAGAAAAATTACTATGGCTGGGAGCTCTGCCCGACTACAGCAAACTTCCAAAGGACAAGACCTTTGAATTGTGCAACCAGCATTCACCGAAAAATGGAATGTGCGACCCTAACGACAAATTTGACAACAAGGATATTCCAAATATGCGTGACCTTGTTTTGTGGACTGAACTACCATTTAAGGGACCAAGCCAGAGTATGCGTATGGCTTTAGTGAAACTTCCTGATGGCGATGCAACCAAACCTCATGCCAAAGACGAAAACGGATTTTATCCTGACGAATCGCCACGCTCTCGCTACAATTGGTATCGACTATATGATTTGTATGGAACCGAGCAGGATCAAATTAATGACGAGACAGATCCGCTGAAGAAAAGAGAACTGGAAAAGAACAGAAAATACCCAACGGCATACTACCACATGATATATAACACAACTGGTATGGGCGGCATCAATGCTATTGAGTTGAATTACAATTGGGTTGTCGACTTCCTTACCATTTGCCCTTCGACAGAGAAGAAAATGGACTTGCTGACAGGTCCAAGCTCTGTAACTGTGTATGATGCAACAGGACATCCCGTAATGGAAGGATCAGAAGAAAAGAAAGAAAAAGTATGGTGGTACGACAGAGGAACAGCAAGTGTCTGCAATAGGATATTTGGAATTAACGACTTTTCTAATCCCTCTTTCGATCCCTCACAATTACAAGGCGCACTGATTCGTCGCACCAATGGAAAAGGATTTGTAGCCGAAATGAGTTCTGCGCTGAACTTCACGAAAGGTGTACCATCATTGTGCAGACGCGACAGCAAGGGAAAACCGTTAGATATGACTGCATACTGGAAGGTTAATTCCATCAATGCACGTACCAAGAAGAATTAAGAGTTGAGACGTACAAGAATAACTAAACAACAATCATTGATATAAAGAAGACAAACAAATGAAGAAGATGATGTTATGCGCATTGGCAACAATTGCGCTTTTCGCAAACTGTGCACGTGACGGACAACCTGAAGAGAAGGAACATACCGCTGAGACAGAAAGCACGGACCTGATTATAAAAGACATTTACTATGCTGGGGACTTCGTGGAGACACCTTACGGCAATAAATCTGAAGAAACGGATGACAAGTTTATTGCCGTCTACAACCCTACCGACCATGACATAAGTCTTGAGAATATGGCTTTGGCACTATGTCAGTACAACGCCGTAGACAAAGTCAACTTTGAAAAGCCTAATTGCGATTATAGGCAGAAAGCATTTGGTGTTTCCAACATGATTGGTTTTCCCAAAGATAAAAGTGGCATGCCATACACCGTAAAAGCAGGCAAAACTATTGTTATTGCCATGAGAGCCATCAATCATGCGGAAGGATACAAGAAGTATTTGAAAGAGTATGGAGAAGATCCAGCTAAATACAAAGGTATCGAAAAACTGATCGACCTTTCCAAAGCCGACTTTGAATGGGGACAGAATGGTAACGAAAAAGTTCCACATATGACGTTCCTCTATTGTAAGGAAAACGACAAAGAGCAGGAAAAAAGAATGAAAGAGGACAAATCGAAAGTCGGAGTATGGGATGAAGACGACGATGAGTATGTACCTTTCGGATTTGAGCGTAACTTCACCATTGCGCTGATACGTTTGGCAGAACCTATTGAGAAGATAAAAGAGAATATGAACAATGCCAAAGTAAATGAAGCGTTGCTAAGAGAAATCGAAGATCCGATGGCAAAATATGGACGCTATGTCATGTGGAACGAAAGTGGACATCACTCACATTCACAAATTTTTATGTTCTTACCGAACCAATGGGTTGTTGACGCCGTAAATGTAAGGTTCAAAGGAGCTACTACTGAAAAAAGTTTCCCGATATCGGGTACACTGGACAAAGGTTGGAATGGCGTTTACGAAAAGGCTGATGATAAGATAGACGTTGGTGCAGGCAAGATGATTACTCGACGTTTTAATGGAAAAAGATTTTCCGATACAAACAACTCATCGGTTGACTTTGAGGTCAAGAAGGTGGTTGTACCTACGAAATAAGAAGGCATAGGCATTATAAATGCCTGCCTTCTCTTACTAAACTTCATAAAATAGGTTTTACCTAAATATGTTTAATTTAATGTTTTTATAGTATGAGAAAAATTTATATGTTAACAATGAGCCTGTTGGTTTGCATAGGTGCACTGGCAGACAACAATGGGTCTATTGGTGAAAATTTGAAATGGTCGTTTACCGATGATGGCACACTTACCATTAGCGGAAAAGGAGAGATGCAACACGCAGAAGGTAACTCTGTTTATGCATGGGGTGGTGAAAATCCGCAAGTAAAGCGCAACGACATCAAAAAGGTTGTAGTACAAGAAGGCGTTACGTCTCTTGCTGAATATATATGTTGGGACTTTGCAAACCTTCAAGAAGTAACGCTACCTAAGTCGTTGACCAAGTTGGGAAAAGAATGTTTCAAACATTGTACTGCGCTCAAATCCATAACATTACCAGACAACATCTCCATGATTGACGAGAGTGCTTTTGAGGAATGTAATGCTTTGGAAACCGTTACTTTCCCGAAGAATCTAAAAGAGATAAAGGCAAAAGCATTCCACACCTGCAATCTTAAGAAGGTAGACCTTTCGCAAACACAAGTAGAATCAATTGGCATGGGGGCTTTTGCCCATAATGCCAAATGCACAGAGGTGTACTTGCCAAAGACACTCAAAACGTTCTTTGGTACCGATGAGGGTGCTTTTGGTGACTGCAGCAGTCTAAAGAAAGCGGTGTGCCTTGCCGTCAATCCACCCCAAACCCTTGACGGAGGTGAAGACTTTATCAACGGAGGCATCAAAATGGATCCTGTTGATTATGTAAACATTTTCACTGGCTTTGATGACGAGTTTGTTTTGGAAGTACCAGCAGGAAGCGAGGAGAAATACAGAAACGCAAACGGCTGGAAAAATGTAGCCAACAACATTACTACTGGCATTCGCGGCGTCAAGGCAGCCCAGGCAAAAGTTGGCGTGTACGACATCACCGGCAAGAGATATATGAATCATGCAGATGCACAAACACTCAACACATTGCAACGTGGCATTTATATCATCAATGGAAAAAAGGTTTTAGTTAAGTAACGCACATTATTCCCCCACCCATAGAATGTATTAAAGATGTACCTAAGAAAACGTGCATAGAGACAACAAATTCCGTGCACCATAAAACAAAAGTTATTCTATACATACTGGAGGTGGGGATTTTTTATTTTATCAAATTTACCTTAGGCTATACCTCGTGTTACAAAAAAACACAAGATAAAAAAGACTATTGTTGTCCGTTAAAACTTTTTGAGCCTAAAAATTAGGACTGGATCCCTTCTGACTTCGTCACTTTTTCAAGACACATTTGTAAGTACTTTATAATCAATACTTATCTTTGTTGCTTAGGGTGACGTGCGAAAAGGCGAGTAAAGTAGCAAACTCGACTCCCCTTGTACGAGAAATAACCTGATTTTTTATATTCTTGCCAAGAAGTATTGAATGATTTATATTTCTGAGTGACACGAAGACAAAGTCAGGAAAAAGCAGTGGAAGTACAGAGAAATGAAAGATGAATTATACACTTTTAAGGACACTGCCAGAATCACTTTTTAGGGCGGTTCTATAAATTAGCTTTGACAGATTGTGAGACTATTTTTGAGGTCAATTTGTTTGTGAGTGAAGGAGTATAGCGAGCTATACGACTGAATGAACAAGCAAATTGAACCAAAAAGAGTCCACAAGATGACAAAACGTAAAAAGATTGACATAGAAAACTTTACGGTGGTAATTGATAGGACCACCCTTTATACCAATAAATTAAATATGAGGAAAATTTTTACATCTTTAGTGTTGCTATGCGCAACAACCTTGGCTTTTTCCGCCCCTGTTGGCAGACAACAAGCCCGACAAGCTGCATTGGCTTTTATCAAGAGCCATGCAAGTACTAACTCCCGGGTCGTTAGACGAGCTTCACAAGCCGCACCCTCGCTCAACGAGGTGGCAAGTACCAATGCCTACTATATTTTCAACGTAGGCAAGGGACAGGGCTTCGTCATCGCCTCTGCTGACGACCGCACGGCTGACGTGTTAGGTTATGCAGAAGAGGGAACATACGACGAGCAGCAATGTCCAGCATCGCTCAAGATGCTCTTGGCACAATATCGACAGGAGGTGCGCATGCTGAACAACATACCTACCACCACAAAGCCTGCCACCACGCGCGCCAGCAGAAAGCTGCAACCCATTGAACCGTTGCTGAAAACCACATGGAGCCAGTACGGTCCCTACAACCAACAAACGCCCATGCACAAAAACAAGCACTGTGTCACGGGATGTGTTGCCACGGCAGCAGCCCAAATTATGGGCTACTACCAGTATCCTAAGAAGGCTCCCGCCATGCCTGCCTACACGGCTCCGTCGGCTCATCTGCAAGTTCCCGAGCTTGCCGAGAGTACCTTCGAGTGGAACGACATACTGCCTTCGTACCGCATTCCCACCACCCAGCAGCAGCAAGACGCTGTGGCTAAGCTGATGAGATATGTGGGACAGGCGGTGTATATGGATTATACCGCTGATGATTCGGGCGCCGATTCCTACAACGTGATATTGTTCCTTACCCGATTGTTTGGATACTCTAAGGACATGCACCGTGTTTTCAGAGACCGTTACACCAGTGAGGAATGGTACAATCTGATATACAATGAGTTGAAAGCAAAACGACCCGTATATTACTTTGCCGAAGATGTGGTGTACAACTATGGTCACGCCTTTGTCTGCGATGGCTACAAGGAAGGCGACTACTTTCACATCAACTGGGGCTGGGGAGGTCAATTCAACGGCTACTATCGCCTATCGGTTCTTTCGCCACGCGAATATGGATTTACGCAACTGCCCAGTATCTACACACGCGAACAAGGAGCTATCATCGGATTCAGACCAAGCGAAGGTGCTGATGTATTTCCCAAAGTCGTTGACGTCAAGGAGATGACTCCCCTACAAGATCAAAGTCGCTCGAACAGCAGCGATGACTTCACGGATTTTGACATCACCATGAAATGCGTGAACAATTACGGCGAAGCCTTTGATGCCGATTGCGGCTTAGGCTTTTGGCAGGGAGGTAGATTGATAAACGCCGTACAGCTGTTCAGCTCAAAGTTCAAGCGCGACGGCAAGATACAAAAGAAAGAAGCGAACTTCAACATACCACACACCCTCGCCAACGGAAAGTACACCGTGCTACCCGTTTACCGCATACAAGGCGAAAGCGAATGGAAAGCCTGTGGTGGCATTGGAGACATGGCGCAGGAGATAGAGATTACCAACACGGAACTGAAGACCTCCACTGCCAAGCCTGTTTTAGAGGTGAAGAAAGTGGACGTGAAAGGTAGCAAGGAGGCAGGACGTCCCCTGTTCGTCACCCTCACTATAGAGAACAAAGGCGACGAGCTGTACGACACCTTCGACATGCTCTTCAAGTATAACTATGTAGCTTCCGCCACCACCTTCCTGCCGGCAGGACAGACGACGGACGTGATGTTTGAGCTGTATCCAAAGGAGGTTGGAGAGTTCGACTATTCCTTCGAATGTAAATCGGGCGCCACTATCAGCTCTAAAGGAAACATTACCATTACTGAACCTAAGTCGCAGAACCTTCCTTCGGTTAAGGTGAAAATCGAACAAAGTGAAGAAAACGCTTTCCAAGCTCCTGCTATGAGGGGGAAACTCATTGTCACCAACAGCGAGAATGCAGACTATTGCGGCGGTTTCGACATTGAGCTGCGTTGCAGGAAAGGCAATACAAACGAGGCTTACCTTGAAAACAAAATCTCGCTGGCAGACATCATTCCCGCCAATAGCACGAAGGAAATACCGTTCTCGATAGACAACGTTGTCGCTGGGGCACAATATGCCATTTACGTAGATGGCTATAAGGTCGAGAAAAAAGAAGACTTCATCCAGGGTGGGATGCAATACGTACCTAAATGGGAGCGCATTCTCAAGACACCGTTCTACATGGCAAAAGCCGCACCAGCAGCAATCACTGTTCCGCACATCAGCAATGAGCCGATGCTCATATACAACCTGCAAGGTGTGGTGGTAGGCAAAGGCGAACAACAGTTCGAGTCACTGCCAAAGGGCATCTACATCATCGGTGGCAAGAAACTAGTTAAGCGATAACCACCATCCTCATCAGCCCATTCATCTTTTCGACAAGGCACAGAAACTTTCTCGTGACCTTTTCGGAGTTGAATGGGTTCTTGCATGTCCTTGCATGAACAGCAGTTCTAAAAAAGTAGGCTAATATTGGATGCTTACAGCTTTAGCAATAAGGATAACAAAAGTGGCTTAATAATCAAAAGATAGAATAAAAAAACTCCATCTTTTGCTGCTGAACCAATAATAAAGCTATGGGAAAGGGCGAGGTATGAACAAAATTTTTGCTCTGACTTTATAGCTGAAAGATTTTGAATGCTATAAAATCAGAGCAAAATAGGGCTTTGATACATTATATATTGGAACGATGAGCGTTTATTTTTCCTCTTCTTGCACCTCTTCTGAATTGTCGTTGTCAGCCTTTAATATTTCTTCAAAGTTAGAAATACCAGCGTTAATCAAGATGTCGTACCATTGCAACAACTTCTTTATATCGCTATTGTGTACACGGTCGCGGTCAAAGTCAGGCAGGATTTCAGCAAAATAATCTTGCAATTGTTTAGCTGAAGCCTTGCGCCAATTCAATGAAGTAGGCTTTGCTTCCTCTTTGTCACGCACATTTGCAAGCACTTGGTACAAAGGAACATCTTCGTTTTCGGTGAACATAGAGATGTCACTAAGACTTGTAACACGGTCGGTAGCAAATGTTGGTACACGTTTTTTCTTTTCATCGAGTGTTTCAACGATAAGATTCATTTTACCATGACTTACCAATTTATAAAGTCCAGGTTTGCCTGCTATTGAAAGAATTGTTTGTAACATATTTGTTTTTATTTTTATTATTGATTCGTTTAAATTATTTCATCAATTATTTGTTTGATTTGTGTGTCTAAATTTCTTTTTCCGTCATTCACGATTTCATAGTCGCTGTGTCTTAAAATTTCCTCTTGCGGTAACTGACGGTGTATCCATTCTAACGCTTTCTCTGGAGAAATATTGTCGCGTTGAACAATGCGTGCCACACGAATGTGTTCTGGAGCGGTTACGCAAACTACTTTCTCGATTGGTACACGATTGATAAAATCGCTTTCAAAGAGTATGGCACTTTCTAACCAATCGGCACCCGACTGCATGAAATCGGCTGCCACGGCTGGGTGAACAATGTTATTGATAGCTTGCTTATTGCTTTCGCTTTCAAGAAGGAATTTTGCAATGACAGATTTTTGTATGGTTTTGTTGATAAAAATAGGCTGTTTTATAAGCTGAAATAGCCTATTTTGCAATTCAATTGATGTGCGCATCAATTTTTTTGCTGCTGCATCGCAATCATAAACCTTGATGCCATACTTGCGTAGTTGGTTGCAAACATACGATTTGCCACTACCAATTCCCCCTGTTATTGCAACTTTCATTTCTGCTCAATAAGGTAATCGACCACATTTATCATAGGATGTGCATTGCGAACTCCGTTTGGTGTGGCTTGAATATAGACATGACATTTCTCTGCTTTTGTCTTTAAAATCTCATTGTAGTCTACTATTACTTTGAAGCCAATGGGTTGTAATTCGCGTGTCTCTATGTTTTTAGGCATAGAGCGAAGTCGTTGTGCACCAACAGCAAACCTTACTTTTATTTTTCCAGGGAAGATTCTCATCGTCTTATCAGTCGGAACGTTAATGGCTTGAATAGGAACTTCAACGTATTCTTCCGTCAAAATATCAGGATAAAGTTGCATTTTTACACGATAGGGGAGTGGCTTTGCATTCTTTATTTTGGCTATCTTGACTTCTTGCTGTTGCATTTCCGAGAAGTTTAACACCTCAACTCGTTCTGTAGAAACGTACTGAATGCTATCTAAGACCTTCTTTGTTGCGTATATCGTTACGCTGTCTGGGGTAAATTGCACCCTTGAAAGATAGTAGCCTTCGGCTGGAATTGCCATACCTTGCAGTCTGATTGGCACCTTTTTATGTTGTCCATAATTGTAAGAATAGGTAAGATTGTTAGCTTTTACGCTTACAATTTTTGAGCTGGAATACAGTTGTTGTTGTACCAATCGTTGAATTTCACTTACCAAAATCTCGCCGTTATTGCTGCCTTTATTGCATGTTTCGAAATCGAAAAATAGTGGTCGGAAATCTCCTCGGAACATGTAACTTCCTATGACATAACCTTTATCACGCACCACGACCTTTACCACAGAATCTACTTCGCCCGTTAATACCACATTTTTAGGTATCCCCGCCAAGCGCAAATCTATGGTAAATTCTCTCTCATAGTAGTCGTCAAGCACGTTTGTTAGCCAAAACAAACCGCTCAGCATGAGAAAGAACAAAAAAATCAGAAACTCCTTGTTGAATATTCTCGACACGAAGTTCCTGAAAAAGCCTAATGTATGTAGTGTTTTACCCACCATTTGCAAACCATTTTCAATTTTGCAAACCTAATTATTTAGCTTGATTCATGCGCATTGCTTCAGCATCGGCAAAAACATAGCCTTTGTCTACTGAAATAACAACACCACGTGCAATTTCAACATCAATTTTATTGGCTGTCAAATCAACACGCTTTACAATGCCAAAGATACCACCTCCGGTAACGACAGAATCACCTTCTTTCAGTGCATTTTGGAAAGCACGAATTTGTTTTTGTTTCTTTTGTTGTGGGCGAATCATGAAAAACCACATGATAGCGAAGATTAGAATCATCATAACTATCATTGGCATTGCGCCGCCTGACTGTCCTGCAGCTTGTGCAGCAAGTAAAAAAGCTGTATTCATTTCTTATTTATTGATTAAAATTCTTTGTTTTCATTTTCATTCATTTCATCTTGATAACCATTCTCTTCAAAATGATTCTTTTGAGGAGTGAAGCGTTGGCGATGAGGACGATTGTATCCTTGGTTATTTTGCATTCGTTGCGGTTGTCTACGTTCTGGCAACTGCTTGAATATAACCCCAATGTCAAACAAATAGCGAGCAATAGCATCGAGCATACCATTGATATAACTTCCACTTCTTGGGGTACTATAAAGTTTGGCAAGCTCAACGTATTCGTTAATTGATACCGAAACTGGTATGTTGGGGAAATTAAGCATTTCTGCAATGGCTATTTGCATGATAACAATGTCCATATAAGCCAAACGCGAGAAGTCCCAATTTCGACTTGTTTCGCTCATGTAACGTTGATAAGTATCTGCATTTAAGATGGTTGAACGGAAAAGTTTGATTGCAAAATCTTTATCTTCTTCGTCCTTAAATTCAGGCAATAATTCTTGATTTGCTTTGTTGGCTGGGTCAAAACGCTTAATGGTTTTTACGACAAACGTATCAACAATTTCTTTATCATCGTTCCAATACAAACTCTTTTCCTCAAGAATAGCGTCTAAATCTTCATTGTCTTGAATCAATGCTTTATATAATTTGCGCCATAACTCTCTGTCAATATCGTACGAATCTTCCTCGCTTTCCATGAATTCTTGGTAGATAACCGATTGTTCAATTTGGTCACATATTTTACGAACAGTTTCCATGTCATCGTTCCAATGATGTTGCTGTCCTTCCATAAATGCGTTCAACTGTTTATTTTCTTCGAGTTGTACAGCGAACTTATTGAAAGCGAAGCGTTCAGAAGGAGTTTCAGTGCCTTCTCGTTTTGCCTTATTCGTTAGAATCTCTACGCGGCGGCGCTCCTCCTGCGTTATTGAAACAATGAGCGATAGAAGATAATTATACAAGCCATACGCCTTTGATAAACTGAAAAGAAGCTCTTTTTCTGCTTTATCAATATTACGATCCCCATTTTGGTAGTAAGCGTAGGTTAACTGTACGACCTTTATTCTTATTAAATCTCTATTTATCATTGCCCTATAAAAGTTGTGTTTCGTTATAATCTATTGTTTTGCAAATGTAAAAAAAATATGTGTTCCATGCAAGAGAATGTCCTTTTTTCTTGATTTTTAGGCATTATATAGGCATAATATTTGTGCATTTACGGAAAAAGGAGTAACTTTGCACCGCTTTTTGCAAATTGAGAACAGCAATTTATGGGATTTTTACAATCCTTTGTTTGCAGTATCAGTGTGTGATGGCGAATTAAATATTCATTAATTTAGAGTAACACAAACAATGAAACAAATTCAAATTTCAGGTAAGAAGCGTGAGATTATTGGCAAGAAAGCCTCTAAGGAACTCCGCAAAGAAGGTTTAATCCCATGTAACCTTTATGGTGAAGTAAAAGAAAATGGCAAACCAGTAGCTTTAGCGTTTGCATCTCCTATGGCAGAGCTTCGCAAGTTGGTTTATACTCCACATATCTATGTTGTAGAGTTGACCATTGACGGCGAAAAGCATTTGGCTGTTATGAAGGAAATTCAATTCCACCCAACTACAGATGCTGTTCTTCACATCGACTTCTACGAAGTAAACGAAACTAAGCCTATTGTAATGGGTGTTCCTGTTAAGCATACAGGTCTTGCACAAGGTGTTCGCGATGGTGGTCGTATGAACATGTCTATCCGTAAAATCAACGTTAAGGCTCCTTACTCTCACATTCCAGAAACGCTCGAAATCGATGTTACTAATCTTCGTATCGGTAAGAGTATCAAGGTTGGCGATTTGAGTTTCGAAGGTCTTGAACTCGTAACTCCAAAGGAAGTTGTAGTATGCTCTATTAAGGCTACTCGTAACTCTGTTGCTTCTGCTGCAAGCGAAGAAGAAGACGAAGAATAAAGTTGAACAACATTGGACAAATATCTAATATGTGGCTTGGGGAACCCTGGGCGTGAGTACGAGGGAACTCGCCACAATACAGGATTTATGGTATTGGACGCCTTTGCTAAGGCGTCCAATATTGTTTTTGAGGACAAGCGTTATGGCTTTATTGCCGAAACAATGCTTAAAGGGCGCAAGATAATTCTGCTTAAACCTACTACTTTTATGAATCTTTCTGGCAACGCAGTACGCTATTGGTTGGAAAAAGAAAAGATTGATGAGAAACGTTTGTTGGTTATTTCTGATGAATTAGCCTTCCTTTAGGTGCCTTTCGTTTGAAAGCTAACGGTTCAAATGGTGGACATAATGGCTTGGGACATATCCAACAACTCATAGGACAAAACTATGCTCGCCTCCGTATGGGTATCGGAAACGACTATCCGAAGGGCGGACAGGTTGATTGGGTATTGGGTAAATACACGGAAGAGGATATGAAAACGCTTCAACCCAGCATTGATACAGCAGTAGAAATCATTAAAAGTTTCGCCCTTGCAGGTATCAACATTACAATGAACCAATTCAATAAATTAGGAAAGAAATAATGAATGAGGTTGCACGAATAGATAAATGGTTGTGGGCAGCACGCATTTTTAAAACACGCAGCATAGCATCTGATGCGTGTAAAAACGGACGTGTAACTATCAAAGGAATCAACGTTAAACCTTCGCATACCATAAAAGTAGGCGATGTAATTAGCGTTAAGAAACCACCCATTACTTATTCGTTCGAAGTATTAAAACCCATTGAAAGCCGTGTAGGTGCTAAACTTGTGCCAGAGGTCTACAAAAATGTTACCGATGCCAAGCAATACGAATTGTTGGAGATGAGTCGGATTAGTGGATTTATTGACCGTGCTCGTGGAACAGGTCGTCCTACCAAGAAAGACCGTCGTCAAATAGATGCTTTTGTAGAGCCTGCCATGTTTGGTTTCGACGATTTTGATGACGAGGACGAATAATTTTAACCGAAAACGCACTTATAAAAAATATGGTAAACATCGCAATTTTTGTGTCAGGAAGTGGAAGTAACTGTGAAAATATTATTCGTTATTTCCAACAAAACAATGAGGTTAATATTGCATTGGTGATTAGTAACAAGGCTGATGCTTACGCTCTTACACGCGCAAAGAATCTGAATGTGCCTTCCATTGTTTTGCCAAAAGCCGAATTTAACGACCGTACAAAGGTTTTAAACCTTATGAAGGAAAACAAAATTGACTTTATAGTTTTGGCTGGTTTTCTTCTCATTATCCCCGATTGGCTCATTGATGCTTACCCAAAACGTATGCTCAACCTTCACCCCGCCTTACTTCCTAAGTTTGGTGGCATTGGTATGTATGGTCATCATGTCCATGAAGCTGTGCGCAAAGCCAACGAAACCGAAACAGGTATGACCGTTCATTGGGTTAGCAATGTTTGCGATGGAGGCGAAATTATTGCCCAATTCCGCACGCCAATAACTCCGAATGACACGCCAAACGATATTGCCGACAAGGAACACGTTTTGGAAATGGAACATTTCCCACAGGTTATTGAAAGTGTTTTAAAGCAAGAAGGGTTGATAAAGTAATGCTCTAAAAGCCTCACCCCAACCCTCCCCGTTGGGGGAGGGAGTGTAAATAAAAAAAAGGACAAGTCGGACGGGTCAGACAAGTCCGACAATGGAGAATTAAAACAAAATTTTAAATTAAATTACACTTATAACCCCAACTAACAAGCAAAGTTGCGCTCCTGCCCCCATCGGGGAGGGTTGGGGAGAGGTTTTTAAGTTTACCTTTGCAACCTACTAATTCCGTCTTTCCTAACATTTGTTACGCCTTTTATTTTATTGAAATAGGTAATCGCCTTCTCTATATCCCAATCTTCTGGAGTTTTAATCGTCAAACTATTAAACTCTTTATGGTCGTAAACAATTTCGCAATCTTTCTTTTCAATTGCTTTTTTCAAGGCTTTATCGCCTTTCTTCTCATCGTAATTGATAATCAATGTGTGATTTTTCTGCGCTCCAGTGCTTTCTTCATCGCCACTATTGAGTATTTGTTCCATGATAGGACACTGCGCCGAAACGCTTGACGAGCAAGCTAAAAAGATGCTTGCTGCTACTAAACTTAATTTTAAATTGTTCATATTTTTATTGTTTTTGATTATTGGACGAGTCGGACTGGCCAAACAGGTCGGACTAGTCAGACAAAGGGAACTTTAAGCCTATGGGACTTATTTCCTTTAAGTCTTTTTTTACTACTATTCTTATGTTTTCTTTCATTTCATCGAATGATAGTTTATTGTCTTCTTTTCGTTGTTCTTTTTCTTCGGGTGTTTCCTGCGCTTCTTCCTCTTGTGGCAATTCTTCAGGAACATTCCTATCAAGGAAAACTCCTTCGTTTTGGTAAGCATAAATTATTCTTGCTCTGTCGGCAGGGTCAAGTATAAAGCGGCGCAATATGTCTGATAGGTTTGTTACAACAAATCGTTTCTTTTGTTCTTCGCCTTTTATTGTTTTCAAAAACGCTGCTGCCTTTGCCTTGTCTATTGTGCTTATCAATTCTTTCAGTCTGCCTTCATTGATATTCCCTTCGACAACCTTGTCTATCAAGTCTTTTAGTCTATTAAGCTCTACGCCCAAAGCCTCAGCCAAACTGAAAACCAACTTATCGCATTCTTGTTTCTGATATTCAAGAATATAGTCTTGCATGGTTTTCCCATGACTTACAATAAGGTCGCCACTTTCTATATCGTGCAGAATGCGTTGTGCTGTGCGCTGGTCTTGTTGCGAATAGCCTGCAAAAGCAGTATGCAATTCCGACAAAGCCGCTTTTACCAAATCGCTGTCGGCTCCTGTTGTATAAAGGTCTTTTACAAACTTCATGAACTTCGAATTGATATACTCCGCATCGATAGTTCCTGCGCCTGTTTCGGTAATGTATGCGTCCAATTGGTAAACATCATCGTCGCCATCGTCGCCGTCATTTGGTTTCTTTTGGAAGAGTTCACGATAGCGAGCCAACAACACTTTGTAGGTTTGCTCGTCTATCTCCATTTTCAACGTAACATAACCATTAGCGTGTTTAAACTCATATTCCGTATTTTCCCAAACAAAACCCTGCATTTTGGCAGCCTCCAATTGTTTTGTCATCTCGCAAAACTCCTTTGCAAACTTCCTTTTTGCTGCTTCGGCTTGTGGCAAAGTGGCATAATACTCAATGCTTTCTGTCGTAAATAATTGGTCTATTACTCGAAACGCTGTGTTTATCTTTTCTAATTTATCCTCCAACGTATCGGTAAACACCAACAAAGGTTGGTCTAATTACAATTGTTCATTGACTACTACAAATGTAAGAACTTTATTGCAAAATACGCTTACATTAAGCAAAATAATAGCCCTTTTAAGGGAAAAAGACAATTATTCCATGCGGTTTTAGCTAATTATTAAGTTGTTTTGCCTAACTTTGCAGCTATAATCAAAGTCAATTACATACCAAAATCAAAATGAAAGAATTGGAACTTAAATACGGTTGTAATCCAAATCAAAAACCATCACGCATTTTTATGGACGAAGGCGAATTGCCTATCGAAGTGCTAAATGGTCGTCCTGGTTACATCAACTTCCTTGATGCACTGAATAGTTGGCAACTTGTCAAAGAATTAAAAGCTGCTACGGGCTTGCCTGCTGCTGCTTCCTTTAAACACGTTAGTCCTGCTGGGGCTGCCGTTGGTTTGCCTTTAAGCGATACATTGAAGAAGATTTACTTTGTTGATGATGTTGATTTTAAACTCACTCCATTGGCTTCGGCATACGCACGAGCAAGAGGTGCCGACCGTATGTGCTCCTATGGCGACTTTTGTGCCTTGAGCGACACTTGCGATGAGGCTACAGCACGATTGATTAACCGCGAAGTGAGCGATGGCGTTATTGCGCCTGGCTACACGCCAGAGGCACTCGAAATCTTCAAAAAGAAACGTAAGGGCAACTATAATGTCATCAAAATTGATGCAAATTATACGCCTCAACCCATAGAACGCAAACAAGTGTTTGGCATTACTTTCGAACAAGGACGCAACGAGGTAAAACTCAACGACCCAGCATTGTTTGAAAACATACCAACCCAAAATAAAACGTTCACCGAAGAGGCAAAACGCGACCTTATGATTGCCCTTATCACGTTGAAATACACCCAGAGTAATTCGGTTTGCTATGTGAAAGACGGACAAGCTATCGGTATTGGAGCAGGACAACAGAGCCGCATTCACTGCACCCGTTTGGCTGGAAGCAAAGCCGATGAATGGTGGTTGCGCCAATGTCCTAAGGTGATGAACCTTCCGTTTAAAGAGGGAATACGCCGTGCCGACCGAGATAATTCTATCAACATCTATATTTCGGACGAATACGAAGATTTGCTTCAAGAGGGTACATGGCAACTTTTCTTCACCGAAAAGCCAGAGACATTGACCATAGAAGAGCGCAAAGCATGGATAGCAAAGAACACAAAAGTAGCTTTGGGTTCGGACGCTTTCTTCCCTTTTGGCGACAATATTGAGCGTGCGCACAAGAGTGGCGTTGAATACATAGCACAAGCGGGCGGCAGCATTCGCGACGACCATGTTATTGATACTTGCGATAAGTACGGCATTGCAATGGCATTTACAGGCGTTCGTCTGTTCCACCATTAATAAAATAGATTGGGCAATACGCGCAAAGTCCAATAATATAAACAGAAAGAATAATAAAAATGAGCGAAATTGATGAAATCATAGAAGGCGGAATGGTTTTCCGTGGTGCACCAAAGCCCAAGGTCGATGATGGCAAAGTGAAGACCAAAGCCAAGAAAAAGAAGTATATTACAGGGGCGCATGGCTCTGGTAGTGCCAAACAGAAGGCTAAATATCGCCAACAAAGAGCCAATCGCCACAAGTAAATATTACACTTCATGCAGATGCACATCGCAAACAGACTAAAACAGACTGTTTTTTTGCTCAAAACCTATTGTTTTGCATTCCAAAACAATAGGTTTTGAATTTTTATCTTTTTATTTGAAGGCGATGATATTCTATTTTACAAAGTATATCTCCCCTATTTATCCCTCTTCTTAGAAAAAAGAGAGCAAGATGCTTGGTATCTTTATCCAAAGAATCTAATGTCCCATAATTGCTTATTAACGATTTATAAGTATCGTAATTAGCTGGAACATAGTGGTATTTTGTTGCCATAATAAAAGAATAGTAGAATATTTTAGAAGGATCGTGTTGGTAGTAGCTTTGATAATTCTCTAAAATACTTTTATAGGCATTTGTATCTCCACGTTCTATTACATTTTTCTTTTCCTTATATAAATTAGCAGCATCAGTATAACGTACATACGGATAGCTTATTAAATTATCATAATGGAGTAATAATCCAAATAAAAACATTATGGCAAATAAAATATATTTCTTCATTACACTAAAAAAAAATTAATCGTTAGCTAAACTATCTAATTGCACATCGTAGAAATCTCTACCGTCCATTTGCATGCCAAATAGATGATCTTTCATATCGTGAGTCTGGGACGCACGTTTCACATAATCTAAAAGCATATCATTAAAAAAGAAGAGGGTATTATCGTCCATAACTGCATGTTTATGTAATATATTTTCTAAAAAACTATATGTATAACCAAAACCTAAAAGAATATTATACCGATTAGCTGCAATAATATCAAAATAAAGTGCTTCGTTACGAGCAACGTCTAAACCATCATAGTAAAACCTTATCGTTTCATAATTTTTATATCCGCCATGTTTAATAAATTGCTGCTTACATTTTTCAATTTTTTCTTGTTCAGGATAAGGCGTAGCAACCACTTGATAAAATTCTTCGTGAAACATTCTTATCATAGCATTACAGAATATTCCTAAGAAAAAGAATAATAACGAAAGTAGAATATTTTTTTTACAAATCATATTA
>NZ_BAIS01000033.1 GCF_000613345.1 Prevotella disiens JCM 6334 = ATCC 29426
AACTCTACTATGATGAAAAAAATAATGCTTTTTTGTGCAGTATGGTTTGCTGCGCTATCAATTACAGCCCAAGTAACAGCAGAAGATATGACTGTTGGGCAATCATGCACCAGTATTATGGTGGGCAAAAATGCTTCCGCTACGGGAGAAGTGATTACATCGCACACTTGTGATGGCAACTATCGTTCATGGATGACCATGGAACCTGCGCGAGATTACCCCAAAGGGGCTATGCATCAGGTACTTCGTGGAACATTACACACCGCTTTTCGCAATGACACAGTAGGCGTAAAAGTAATTGGAGAGCTGCCCGAAGTTGCTCATACTTACGCTTATTTGAACACAGGCTACCCTTGTTTGAACGAAAAACAATTGGCTATTGGCGAAAGCACATTCGTTGGACCAGAAAAATTGCAAAATCCTAAAGGCTGGTTCTTTATTGAAGAATTACAACGCATAGCTCTTCAACGTTGCGACAATGCTCGTGATGCCATAAAATTAATTGGCGAACTCGTGAAAAAATATGGTTATGGCGACTATGGAGAATGTTTGACCATTGCCGACCGCAACGAAGTTTGGCAAATGGAAATCATTGGTGCTGGCAAAGATGTTATTGGCGGTGTTTGGGTGGCTAAACGTGTGGCTGATAACGAAGTAGCAGTATCATGCAACATTCCTCGCATTGGTAAATTAGAACGTGGCAGTGCCGATTTTATGTGTTCCGACAATGTTGAAAAGGTGGCTTTAAAGAATAAATTGTGGGACGGCAAGGGCGAATTTTGCTTCTGGCGTGCCTATAATTGCGACTATGCAAAGGGCAAAAACTTTTTGGAACGTGAAATGTTTATCTTCAATAGTTTGTTGGGAGAAGAACGTTTTAACATGAATCTTCCCGAGCTTCCTTATTCTATTGTGCCCAAAGAAAAGGTTAGCGCACAGAAAGTTATGGAGTTATTCCGTGCTACTTACGAAGGAACTCAATATGATATGTGCAAGAATTTGAAGACTGTTGTTACCAAAAAAGATAAAGACGGTAAGGCCTACAAAGATACAATACAAAGTCCTGTGGCCAATCCGTGGATGGGAGGCAACATGATGCGCACGCTCAACTACCTTGATAGCAAGGCTGTTACTTTCCATCGTGGCATTAGTGTGGCATGGTGTAGCTACAGTTGGGTAGCTCAATTACGCCGCGATTTACCAGATGCTGTCGGTGGTGTAGTATGGATGAGTCTTGACAATCCAGCAGAATCGCCTCGCATACCAATTTTCTGTGGTACTACCAAATTGCCTTCAGCTTTTGCTCGTTGTGGTAACAAGGTTTATGGCGACGATGTAGCGATGTGGCAATACCGCAAAGCTAACAAATTGGCTACTGTAGCATGGCAGCAAACCAAGAAAATGGTGAATAAAGCTGTCCTTGACGAACAAGAACGTGCTTTCCGTGGATTGGCAAATCTGGAACAAGAAGTGAAAAAATCATCGTCAAAAGATGAAATATCATCGCTTCTCAACAATTATACCTACGATGTATATCTACATACCAGCAATCATTGGCAACAAATGGAAAGAAAATTGTGGCAGAGATTCGGTATGGGCTTCTAAAAATGCAAGGCATATAAAAGCCCAAATATAATCTATAAGAATAGGCGGAATATCACCCAATGAGGTCGATATTCCGCCTATTTCTTTATTGAAGTTTACCAATCTATGCTAAAAAGGTGTGAGAGCGTAGCCCTGCTCTTATGCTTAACAAGGTCAATTGTGGGTCAATCTAATACCCACATCACTGATTCCAGGGAGCATATCACGGCTCATAATGTGGCGAACAGCAATGTTTAAAGAGTCATTTTCTTGTAGTGTAAATGATGAAACATGGTTCATTAATTCTGTATTTGCTATCCCACGCTTTCCCACCAAACGCCCATTATTGTCAATAATCCTGCAAGTAATCGTATCTTGGTAATTATCTTGCATTTGCTTTTTCTTTGTTTCAGGGTGAATAACAGTCCGTTCAACAATTAGCGTGATAGTTTTGTAAGGATAATTTTGAGTCGCTCGTAGTCCTAACTCCATGCTATACGTGCCTTTTTTTCTGCTTATTGATTGAAAAAATTGCCGTATCGTTGCGTTCCCAACCCTCTAAAGCCACCGCTTTATAGTGGTCGAACGTGCGCCCATCATTGCAAGCTACCATTGCAAAAAAGGTAGCCAACAATGCCAAAAAGCTCGAAAAGGAAATGTTTTTCCTATTCATTATCTCTTCTGTTTGGGTTGCGTTGTGGTCTGTCGCCCTGTTGATTAGGACGACGATTAGGTCTTCCGTTTCTTCTTGGGCGTTGTTGATTATATTGTTCTTGCGGTTGTTCCCGTTGCTGATTGCGGTTTTCCCGTTGCTGATTGTTATTCTTTCTATTATTTTTTTGTTTGTTTCGCTTTGCTTTTTCTTTGTCAAAACGGCTAAGGTCAGCTCCTTCCAAAAGGTCAATAGGCTTTTTGCTTTGCTTGACTTGTCCGTTATGTGTTAGCGACAAAGGTTTTTCTCCTTCGCGGTTCATTTCAATAATTTCTTTTGCACGCTCTGCTGTAATCGTTTCAAGGTTCACAGCTAAGTACTTATCGGTAGAATAAGTGCAAAGACCATTCAATATATCGGTTTTGAATAGGAAGTATTCAGCGTCAGAGGTGTACAAATGAGTATCCTTATTCGGCAGTTTTTTACTTGCTTCCATGTAGTCGTCCACTTCATAGTTAAGGCAACATTTTAGTTTTGCACACATTCCCGCCAACTTTGTAGGATTCAACGAGATGTCTTGGCAACGTGCTGCATTGGTAGAAACGCTTGAAAAGCTTTTCATCCATGTAGCACAACAGAGTTCTCTTCCACACGGACCTGTTCCGCCAATGCGTCCTGCCTCTTGTCGTGCGCCAATTTGCTTCATTTCAATGCGTACATGAAAGGCTGCCGCAAGGTCTTTTATAAGTTGTCGGAAGTCGACACGCTCGTCAGCAATATAATAGAAAATGGCTTTATTGCCGTCGCCTTGAAATTCTACATCACCAATTTTCATGTCCAAATTGAGCGATTTCGCTATTTGTCGGCTCTCTATCATGGTGCGATGTTCGCGTGCTTTTGCCTCGTGATATTTCTCCATGTCCACCTCTTTTGCAATTCTGTAAACATTTTTAATATCGTCTGGCGACTTTATCCCTGTTGCTTTTTTTAATTGCAGTTTCACCAATCTTCCTGTTAATGTTACCACACCGATGTCATGTCCAGGGCTTGCTTCTACAGCAACAATGTCGCCCTTTTGCAAATCAAGGTTGTTCACGTTGTGATAATATCCCTTGCGTGTGTTCTTGAATTGCACTTCCACAAGGTCGGTAGTATCTGTATTGCCTGGTACGTCTTCTAACCAATCGTATGTATTCAATTTATTATCTTGACGTCCACAAGCCTTATGGCACAGCCCACGGTCGCAGCCTGTCCATAGCTTAAATTTCATATCTTTGTAATCCATTCTGTAATGATTGTGCCTTGCTTTCTAATTTTCGTTTGTCAATTATGGCAAGGGTATATGTTGATTTTAAATGTGCTTATTTATTATTTTCTTAATATCAGAACTATGACTTTCAGTGCCATATCGTAGAAGACAATCTTTGCATTTGCATTTTGTCCTATATCGTGGTGGCAGGTTTCAAATAGTTCGTTTATTTCTATCACATTGGTTTCGTTGATGAAGCGAGCAAAGTTTTTGGCAAAATGCTCCTCTTCTATTGTCATGTAGGTGAGTTCGCTATTGCCAAAATTAAAGATAAAGTTCTCGCGTACTTGCTGTTGAAAGTAGACTAACATACGGCGTTGCTTTTCTCTTCCGAGCGTAGCTACCATTTCTGTCCATTGTTTCAATCCTTTTAAGTTACGCATATAGCTCAATCGCATGAGATTTTGGAATAGTTGCAGGAACTCGTTTGCTTCGTTGTTGTTGCTCAATGTTTCTATTGCTTTGAGCCAACTGCCTCGTGCTATGCGTGCTATACGATGTGCTGCATCAGCCTCTAATCCTCTTTGGGCTATCAATGCTTGTTCTATGGCTTCGTCATCAATGCGCTTTACGTCAATGCGTTGGGTGCGACTAACGATTGTTTCCAATAGTTTTTCGGGTTCTTCGCTTACCATAAGGAATACCGTACCTTCTGATGGTTCTTCCAATAGTTTCAAAATTTTGTTTGCCGAAGTTTGGTTCATTCTCTCTGGCAGCCAAATAATCGAAATTTTATAGCCTCCTTGGCTTGATTTTAACGATAAGTTTTTTGCAATATTATCACTTTCTGCCGCTGTTATAATGGCTTGTTGGCTAGTAGCATTCATTTCTTCCATCCACTGCCGAATGTTGAAATAAGTACCTTTGCTTATCAAATTGTGCCATTCTTTTGCAAAATCGCTACTTATGGGTTGGTGTTCACTGCCCATATTTGGCGTTTTTATGGTAGGAAAAGTGAAATGTAAATCGGGGTGTTCCCATTTATTCAACATTGCTTTGGTATTCTCTGGAGCGGTCGATGAGATTTCTAATAAATGACAAGCAAATGCCATAGCCAACGCCATTTTGCCACTTCCGTAAGGTCCACAAAATAGTAGCGCGTGCGGAACGTGCTTGTCTGCAGCCATTTTCATGAGCCTTTGCTTTGTTTCTTCTTGTCCTATAACTTCTGAAAAATCCATTTTTGCTTTGTCGAAATTGGGCTCTGTCCCCTTTTTTATTGCATACTTAGGCTACAAAGTTAGCAAATAAAAACGAATAACTTGTTTAAATTGCCAACTAATTATGGAGCACCTGTGGGCGGTGTGCCTTCTTTTTTTGTATTTGAGCAGAAAAGCGATTGACCCTTGACGACAAAAGATATTTATTACACATTAAAACCACCTTTTTCTGACTTCATAACTTTTCTCAATCGACCTTATATGTGCTTGATAATCAATATTGGTGTTTTTTTTCGTTTGGGTAATGCACCGAAATTCATATAAAATAGACTCCTCGTACTGATAACCCAAATAAGCAATTCTCATTGCGTTATTTTACGAAAGGGACACATTGACGAAGTCGGGAAATGAGAAGCGAATGTCTGTAATTCAACATAATATGAGATAGCATATAGCAAGTTATGGTGTCTTGTAGGGGCGTGATTTATCACGTTCCTCTTAGCGAATATTATGCTGTTAGGAACGTGATAAATCACGCCCCTACAAAGTTTCATTTTTCGCTAAGAAACTGTTTGTTAAAATATAAATGAATATACAATCTTTTGTGGAATTTAGGACAAGGCTTATTTTATCGAAATTCAAAACCCCTTGTTTTGAACTTCAAAACATACTCTTTTGAGCTTTAAAACAAGGGGTTTTGAAGCTCAAAACAAAATGTTTTAAAAATGCGCTGTAAAGCGTTGAAATTCAACAAAATATAAATTGGTTTAAAATTCAGTAGTATTTAAAGGACTATTCGATAAATAACCAACGAGAATGAAATAATATACAGTTTCAAAAAATGGAATAGCCCTAATAGAAAACAAAATAGCCACCATAGTTTCAACTTGCTTAACTATGGTGGCTTACAGCATTTTTTTAATATTCAGAGAGAGAATGTTGATTTATTCAGACATCATTGTGATTTCTATCCGTCGGTTCGATTTCAAAATATCTTTTGCTATTTGTTGCACATCTTGCGGTGTTAGACTTTTTACAAGGTCTTCGTAGCCTGTGAAGAAATCGATATTGCGGTGCAAACGATTGTAGATGACATAGTCCCAATAACCGTTTGTATTAACAGATTGGCGGTGTGCTTTGAGCAAATATTTCTTAATCTTATCCATACTTGAAGCCAAAGGACCGTTGTTGGCAATGTTTTCGATTTGCTGATAGATGATAGGCATCAACATTTCGTATTTTGCAGGGTCGGTGCGGAAACTTATTTTAACGAATCCGTGAGGCTTTGCCGTATTATCCAACTGACTTTGCACACTCACGCCGTAAGTTCCGCCCTTTTCTTCACGTACCGAATCGGTGTAAGCTATCGTTAAGACACGTTTGAAAACATCAAGAGCAAGGTCGGCTTTTGGTGTAAATGGTTCATCGAAAGTATAGAAAACGCTTACCAAAGTAGATGGTGTGTTCATCTTCTTTTTAAAGATATGCGTTTCGTTTACGTTGCGCACTTGCGGATAAGAGTCCTTCACTACGCTACGTTTCCCCTTATTGGGCAGTGTGGCAACATATTGGCAGAGCAATGGACGTAAGGTTTCCATATCGACATTGCCCACTAAAATCATCTTAAATCCAGAGGCATCGCTGAAACGTTCATTGTAAATTTGCCAAATACGGTCGTAAGAAACACGGTCGAGTGTGCTGCGTTTTAGTGGTTGTAGGCGTGGGTGGTTGCCGTAAAGAATAGCCGTAACCGAATCGTTATAAGCCACTTGCGGATTGGCTTCACGATTTTTGAGGAACGAACGCATGGTTTCAATGCTACCTTTAAACTTCGCTTCGTCTTTGCGAGGGGCAGTAAAGTAAAGATAGGTAAGTTGCATCATGGTTTCAAAGTCTTTTACCGATGAACTACCATTGATAGCTTGCGTTTCGACACCAATGCTTGGATTGATGCGAACAGCCTTTCCGTTCAACATTCTGTCTAACTGTACCTTGTCAAAGTTGGCAACTCCTGCATCGATAATGGCACTTGAAAGCATAGAAAAGTTAATTGCGTCAGCATCAGGATAGCTTGATGTTCCACCTTCACCATAGAAACGCATCGTGATTTCGTCCTTCGCAAAGTCGGTTTTCTTCACATAAACCTCTACGCCATTGCTCAAAACAAGTTTCTTTACACCAAATTTATCCCAATCCGTTTCTTTTTTTATCTTACCTTTCTTAGGCAATTTCGTTATCAATTCGGCTTGCATTGTTTCCTCCTTGTAAGGTTCGTATTGCTTAGCCTGTGCCTCCAACACATATTTCTCGAAAGTTGCTTCGTCAGCAATAGGGAAATCAGCCTTTAAAGGAGCATAAACCGTAAGCACTTGGTTCTTGTCAGAAATAAGTTCAATGGCTTCTTGGTTCACCTCGCTAAGGTTACACTGCCGTTAAACTCTTGTGTGAGTTGATAATCGTATTCGGCTGACGTGATAGGCTCGTTGTTCAAGAAATTTTGCAAAGCTGCTTTCACTAAATAACGATTACGACGGTCGTTGCGTTCAGTATACTTTCGCTCGGCAGACTTGAGGATAGTTCGCTTTGCACGTTCCAATTCGCTTGCTGTAAACCCATGTTGGCGAGCGCGTTCCACTTCTCCAATGACAGCATCGAACGACCCTTTTACATTCTCTTGCAAACAACCGAACGACACAGAAAAAGCATCTTTGGTTTTAGAAATGAAGAATTGACCTGCACCAACCGATGCACTATGGAATGGAGGCGTGGGCTTTTTCTTCATATCGGCTAATCTTCCGTTGAGCATATTCGTAACCAATGCACTTAAATAACTCTTGCGTTGGGTTGCTATAAGGTTCTTTTCATTGTCGGGAGTAGCCGCCTGTTTCATGTAAAGATTAACAAGCATAATGGGTTGCTCGCTATCTTTATCAATGGCAACAATCATTTTGTCGTTATCAGGCACAGGATAGTAGATGCGTTCTGCTGGATTTTCAGGCTTTTGAACATCAGCAAAGGTGCGGCGAATCTTTTCCTCCATTTTATCAACGTCAATATCTCCCACCACGATAATGGCTTGTAAGTCTGGGCGATACCATTTGTTATAATAGTCGCGTAAGTCTTTGTAAGGGAAATTATCTACAATATCCATTGAACCAATAGGCAAACAATCTTCATATTTTGTACCCTTATAAATGGTAGGCATGACACGCTCCATCATGCGTTGCACTGCCATTCCAGCACGGCGAGTACGCCATTCTTCGTGAATAACGCCACGTTCTTTGTCTATTTCTTCATCGGTGAGCAATAGAAAGTGGCTCCAATCGTGGAGAATCAATAAAGTTGAATCGACAATACCTTCACGCTTGATAGGTACAGCCGATACATTGTAAACCGTTTGGTCTACACTCGTGTACGCATTAAGATTTGTTCCAAATTTTACACCAATGGTTTCGCACCACGGAACAATGCCCAATGAGTTTCCTTTACCCTGAAAATGCTTTGTACCATTGAATGCCATGTGTTCCAAAAAGTGAGCCAATCCACGTTGGCGAGGTTCTTCAAGAATAGAACCGACACGTTGGGCTATGAAAAAATCGGCTAATCCTTTCTCCTTTGCGTTATGTTTGATATAATAGGTAAGTCCGTTTTCTAACTTGCCCACTCTGTACGAATTGTCAATTTCTACCGTTTGTGCAGCCACAGAGAACGGCAAAAGGAGCGAAACAAGGAGTGTTGAAAAAAGTTTATTCATAATGTTTGTTTAAAAACCTCCTCCAACCCTATTGTTAGAGGAGGTTGTTGGGTTTTTATTTTACTGTTGGTGTTGCCTTTGGTGTGAAATCTTCAGAAGAATTGTTGGTATCTACATACTTGCCATTCTTCATTTTGCGTACAACGGCAGTACCAATACCGCTCTTGTCTTTAGCATTATCACTGCAATAAGTGAAACCATTATCCATAGAAACAGGGATAATGTTCCAATCATGAGGATTATCTTTCATATCAACATTGACAGCATCAATAATCCAAGCTGAAGGAAGGAAGTAAGCCTTTTGTGTCATTAATTTTCCATTTACGTCATTATTGTATTGAGCTTCATAATAATTATTCTTTAAAAAGTCTTTTATTGTTCCTTGAATCTTACCAATTGCGTATGCTTTATTACCTCTCATATTTAATACAAGGATAGAGGCTGAGGTGGTAAATATGCGTTCCAAATCTTTAACATTGGCATTTTGCTCATCTTTATAGTTGTTAGTTGAAACATCATAGAACTCAAAATTAGCATTACTCAAGTCGAAAGAGTTAGCATTTACACTCTTATGATTTTTTCCATTCAATGCTAATAACAATGTTTCTCCGGGTTTTACAGGTACATCTTTACCTTTTCCTGGAATCATATATATAGCACCAGCAGCAAAACCTTCATTTCTGTAATCTTTGATATACTTATGTTTTACACCATTGGTAAAGGCAGACTCCATGATAACCAAACTATCAGCATACATTAGTTTGCTTGTATTGTTGGTAATTTTGATATATTGGTCAGCAAAATAAGCTTTTCCATTTGGTGTTTGTGTGCCACGGAAGAAAATTTCAGATATAACAAACCCTTCTTTGCCTGTCGAAACATTGAGCAAAAGATTGATTTGGTTAGAACTATTTTCTGTTATTTGTACATTTTCGTTAATAGTATTTACCTCTATTGACACCTCTTTGCCACCAGCTTCGTAAGTTAAAATGCCGTGTGCCAATACAGAATAAGTACCAACAGGTATATCTTTAATCTCCGCAGTGTAACCTTTTTCGGTCTTACTAAATTCTTTTACACTGTAAACCACTTTTGTTGCCTTGTTGGTAAGTAGGACAAGAGCGTTTTTAAAGTCTTTTGCTTGAATGTTTATAGGCAATTCAAGATTAATTTTTGCCGAAGTCTTAGGTGTTTGTGGGTCATCTTTATCTTCTGAACAAGACACAAAAGAGAAACATAAGGTAAGGAGCAATGTCATGCTCATTAAAATTTTCTTTGTCATTTTCTTTTATTTTAAGTTATTACTAATTGATTATTTTAAAATGAAAAACCTAATGTTAGGCTTGTTACCGCACTATGGGTATGTTCTGAATTGGATATAATACCGCCCGATAATTCTGCAAATACACCATATCGAGGTGTTTTTAGCTTATAATCGGTGCGTATATTGGCTTTTACTTCTGCTCTGTTGCTTTTTAATTGCGAATAATTATAATTTATATATTGTGTAAATGAAGTTTCAATGTCAGCATATGGCATTTCTATTTTATTGTTATTTTTTCCAAAATATGTAGCCGTTAAACCACAATCTAATAGCCATTGTTTGGCAAAAGGTTGCAAAATATGTGTTGAAAGTTCACTAAAAAAATGCGAAACTTCTATTTTTCGGTGAGGATATACATATTTTGAACGATTAGAAACAAAACCAATTTTTGCTCCAATACTCCATTCTGTTTGTTTTTTCGCAGTATAGGTAGTACCAAGATAAGCCATTGTTGCATAATGCTTATACATTGTGAGGTCGGCAATGATAGGATAATCGCCTAAGACAGCATCGCCTGCAATGTGTTCGACACCATGCTGACTTAAAATATCATAGTGTCCGTACAACCAAAGTACACTTTTCTTACTTTCAAATCGATAGCCTAATTGGGTGGAGGCTTTAATATTGTGCAGCGTAGTAAGCGGAAGCGAGTTGTATTCGTCGGATATTCGTTCGTAACTTTGCCTTGAAAATTTTGCATCAGCAACAATTCCACGCCTTGAAATAGGGACTATTGAAAGCAAAAGCGCACCGCCTTTTCCTTTATAACTTACATCTGTGTTTGCGCCAGAGAAGCGTTTATAATGCGTTCCCAACCCTGTCATGATGTATTCGCCTGTTCCGCCCAATTCATTGTAAATATCTACATCGTTCGATTGTTTGTAAACATTACCTAAAAGTGCTGTTCCCAAACGATAAGAGCCTAACAAATAGGTTGCACCGAGCTTTAAATTCAAGTCAGCGACAACGCCTTTCATGCGTGGGTCTTGCTTTCTCCACTCTTGTTCTGCACGGAAATTCAGTTCAGCACCAATGTTCCAACGTCCCAAGCTTGTGGCATAACCACCTGAGAATTGGTATCTTTCACGTTCGGTATTACCTCCCACCGAATCAGCAAGTATGTATGGCGCAAGCAAATCATAGTCGGCAGTCGAATTCCAACTGACTCCTAAGTTGCGTCCTGTAAGATACGATGCTTTACCCCATATCGTTGTGCGTTCTGTAAGGCGAAGATAAGATATTGCTTTTGCCTCAATGCTTCTTTGCCCTTTGCCCTTTTCAAGTATGAAAGGCGATGTGCTGTGTTCCAAATTACCATTAAGTGTAAGTTCGGAATGGCTATATTGAAAAGCATTTCCATAGTTTGCAGGATTTTCCCATGCTCTTTGCCAACTTAAATTTGTTAGCGTTGCTCGTTCAATGCGTGCTGAATCTTGCGCAAAACCATAGCTTGCACACACCATACCGAAGATAATATGTAAAAAACGAAGCTGTTTCATTTAGTCGGTAAATATGGTTTGCATTTCAATAGGCTTGCTATTGCTTTCCCCAACACTAATAAAATCTGTTGTACTGCGGAAAGAACGCACTCTAACCTCGTTTTTTTTGTCAGTATAACGTATCACACCATCAATCGAAATCTTGTATGCGCCACGCAAAACCGTTTCTGTCAGTCTGTTACCAATAAAATTTGTTGAGGTAAAAGTTTGCTTTGTATTCAAATTTGTAAGCGTTGCTGTTGCTTGAACTCTATCTATTTCGGTTGCCTCCTCACTGCTTATGGCAATGGTAACATCAGCCATATATTCGTCCACTTCGTTATGACACGAACTGAAAGTGCAAGCCATGAGGGCTAATGCTATGATTAAAATATATTGTTTCATAATTTCAAGTTTATTTCTAATCCAAAATAAGGGCGCACACTACGGCGAATGGTTATTCCGTTCTGCTCGTAATTTGGCGTATAGTCTAAAAGACGATTGCAGAACATGGCTATATTCAAGCGGTCGTTCAACAATTTTTTCGTTACTTTCAGATTCAAATTCATAGAGAAAGGTACGGTATATTTGATGTATTCCTTCGCCGTATGGTCGCGAACAAGGAAACGCAAATAAGTATCGTTAGCATCTTCCGCCTTCCAATCATGCAAATTTCCGTTAGGAGTCATGTATTTTTCAGGTTCATTGCTCAATGGTAAACGTTGGGAAGAAGTAAACCAAAGGCATTGAGCCGACAGAGAAAATCCCAAACGGAGTTTAGGAATATTGGTATCGAATGTAAAATTGGTATTTGCCATTTCGGTTTTTATTCCGTCATTATCACGATACAAACCCACATACTGAATTTGTTTGCCATTCAAAACCGCACTCGGACGATAAGCAACCGTTTGTGAATTGCGGTAGAGGGTTTTAAACCACGCTCCATTAATGGTCAATCGGGTTTGCAAAGCCCTAAAACGAGGGGTTGAGAAGGTATATTCTAATCCTCTTTTCAGTGTACGACTACCATTTGTATATTCCGTATTGCCAAACAATTCTTGTTCCATGCTGTAAGGAAGCATACTTACATCGGGCGGAGCTATCAAACTATTGGCATCTAAACCTGACGTATCAAACTGCTTAAAGCTAAAGGAATGGTAAACAGTATTGGCACGAAAGCCCGATTTCATATCCTCACGGAAGAGTGTAAGCGACAGATGATTACCTGCAAAGGATACGTCTGTTCCCATTTCCCACTTTAAATTGCGTGCTGGTTGAATGTCTTTGTTCGCCTCGTTCAATACAAACGTGCGAACGTTAATCGTGCGCAAAGCCTCGTTTGGGTGGTAATAACTCAACTGAACGATGTCCAAATAGCGTGGGTCGGGATAGATATAACCCATTGTTGGAAACTTTGTGTGCTGACCAACTCCACCTTGTAAGCGTATTTTTCCTACCCATTTACCAATATGAAATTGTGGAAATGACCACCCAATATTTACTCGTGGGTCGGCATACCATTGTCCGTGCATGGCATAAAGTTGGTAAATTGAGCATTTGGCTCACTCTCACACCACCATTCAACTCGAAAGTATGGCGCAAAATAGGGAGCTTAAAGCGTTCCTCGGCATAAAAAGCCAATGTACTCAGGCTGGTGTGAGTGAAAGTTTTCGTGGGCGAACCGATGTTCCTGTATAAAGTGGAGCTAAAGGGTCGAACTTTTGCCCTTCGCCATAGTTCTTATCCAACGAGAAATCGGCACCAACGAGCAGTGTATTGGCGATTCTGTCGGTTGGCACTTGCAATTTTGCGTTCACTCGAGCAAACAAATTGAAAGGCTTTCCGTCTACATCGTGCTGACCGTAATAGGTATAAGGCAGAATTGCCACCGTATGTTCGCCCTCTTCGGTAGTGGTTAGGGCTGGCATCATGCGTGAAAGTTGCACTAAACGCAAACGGGAAACAACATCATGTTGATAGCTTGTGGAAAGCGTAGCATCAAAGCTCTTCAGCCATTGTTGCTTTTTGAAAGTAACATTGAGCGACGTGTTGAGGGCAAACCTATTGTAACGTGATTTGTAGGTATCACGTTTTCCCCTGTTAAGGTCGGGATCTAACTTTTCGCTATCGAACGAACCGCCATAATCAAAATTGTTTTTCCACATTATATTATAACGGTCTTTCTTCCACAAAGCACTCATTCTTGCCGAAAATGTTATTCGTGAATAGTTTTCCAACGTATTGCGTGGGTCGCTATTGGCTTTCAGATAGTCGGCACTAAGGTTGAGTGTCCACGTTTTTCCAAATTCAAATCCTTTGGCTAAGTAGAACAATTTGCTGCTCATATCGGCTTTTAAGCGTGCGTTAAGATTGTGTCCACCACGACGACGTTCTATTTTTACCAATCCGCTGGTTAGGTCGCCATACTCAACCGAGGGAATGCCACGCACCACTTCCACCTTTTCTATATCGTCGGTCGATAGGGTACGCATATCGACACCTTGATTTGTAAAATCTCGTTTCGTTACTTGCGACTCCCATGCGCCTGCTATGCTTTGCTTGTTGGCATTGTTCGACACGGGCGCACCGTCTACAATAAAACTTGTTCCCAACGATGATGTGCCGTAATTGGTGCTGCCGTAGGGGGTAGCCTCACGCAAACGAATGCTGTTAGGGGCATTTAACGATGGGTCGGACGAACGTCCACCAGGCAACAACTCTAACAAATCGGAGAAACTTGATGGCTGCAAATGTTCCATGGCTTGTTTGCCTATGGTGGACGAAGCTGCCAAACCACGCGACTCTTGTGCCGTAACCACAACTTCAGCCAAAGCGTTTGTGTCGGCTACTAAATAGTAGGTAGCGTTGTTTTGAGCTTTTACAACCAAAGGTTTGTACCCGATATAGCTAATGCGAATGGTTTTTCCCTCTATGTTTTTAGCCTGAAATCGCCCATTCATGTCCGTAATAGCCAATACACTTTTGCCTTTTTCAAACATCACAGAAGCCCCTATAACAGGCTGATTTGTTAGGTTTTCAATAACAAGTCCACTCGTTATGTTCTGCGCAAAAGTAGCCATGGCGCAGAAAAGAAAATATATAAAAAGAATGTATCTTGCTCGTTTCATTTAGTATTCTAACTTTACAAATACAAAATTACAACGCTTTGTAATTTCTTACAATACTTAAAAATAAGTAAATTATAATACGCAGAAACAAGAAATAGCATCTAAATAAAAGTATTTAGAGCTATTTTCGAAGTAACAATATATGACTACTGCCGGATAAGATTTCGCCCTGCATCTATTCGCAAGAAGATGAAAAGCAACAGAGTGAAGCCCCAAAGCGACGACCCACCATAACTAAAGAAAGGCAACGGAATACCAATAACGGGGGTTAAGCCAAGCACCATGCCCACATTGATGAAAACATGGAAAAGAAAAACACTTGCCACACAATAGCCATAGACTCGCCCAAACTTAAACGGCTGTCGCTCGGCAACATACATCAAACGCAAAATAAGGGCAAGAAACAAAAGTAAAACGGCTGCTGAACCCAAAAAACCTTCTTCTTCGCCCACCGTACAGAAGATAAAGTCTGTATCTTGCTCAGGGACAAAGTTCAATTTTGTTTGCGTCCCGTTCAAAAAACCTTTTCCTTGCAAACCTCCTGAGCCAATGGCAATCTCACTTTGGTGTACATTATAACCTGCACCAGCAAGGTCTTCTTCCAAGCCTAAAAGTACATTGATACGAACACGTTGATGGGGCTGCATCACATCGTTGAGAACGTAATTAGCAGAATAAAAGAAAGCAATTGAACCTACGGCAAAAAGTCCAATGAAAAGATAATGTATGATGCGTGAACTCATCGAAACATAAACCAAATAGGCTATCAATCCCGCTGAAAGAATAAGCTGAACCCATACAATATCGAATGGTATTACAAATTCGGAGAATAATAAAACAAGCAGTGTAATACCTAAAACAAACAACAAAATCTTCTTAGTTTTGTCTTTATCGTGTAGATACGTCCACACCATACCAGCACAAAAAAGCTGTACCAATAGGAGAACGAAGAACTTACCCGATGAAGTGGGAGTGTCCCAAAGCATTACATTGTCGTATTTTACCCCCACAACAAAATAAACAATCATTGCAATGCCCGTAAAAAGAAACGAACCAGGCATTCCTTCCCGATAAAACATAAGAAAGAAAGATAGGTAAACAAGAGCAGAACCTGTTTCGCGTTGACCAATAATACACAGCATAGGAACGACAATGATGCCTGCTGCAGTAGCAAAATGCTTCCAATTCGATATGGTAAAACCGTATGCAGACATGAATTTAGCAATGGCTAAAGCCGTGGCAAACTTAGCAAATTCGGCAGGTTGCAATCTAATTGGTCCTAAAACTATCCACGATCGAGAACCTTTTATGGAATGGGGATTGAAAATGGTGGCAAAAAGCAATAACAAAAGCAGCGCATAAACCACATAAGCAAAGGTATCATAGAGTCGGTCGTCCATCATAAGGAGTACAAAACCCAAACAAATGGAAGTACCAATCCAAATGACTTGCATACCTGAACGCGATGATAAAGAGAAAATATCAGTATCGCCGTAAGTGTAACTCGCACCACAAACACTAACCCAACCGAAGATGAGTAATGCCAAATAAATGCCTATCGTCCACCAATCTAATGAACGGAACACGCCAGGTTGCTTATTTGATTTATAATTGCTTGCCACTTTTCTATTCTTTCTAATCGTTATTCATTATCAACTGTCTTTGGGTCGATTTTCTTTCTTTTTGCCATTCGTAGGCTTTTCGGAGTCTTTGCCTTTATCTTCTTTCTCGGTTTTTATCTTGACCTCCTCTTCTACTCGTATTGCAGGGTCGTTCAGAGGTTGTTTTTTCTTTTCTTTGTCCTTGGCTGCTTGCAAATCTTTTAGTGCTTTATCCTTCTGCATCTCATTCATCTTCTGCTTTTCGCGAACCAATTTCAACGAATCTTTTATCTGGTTCACTCGCTTGATAGAATCTAATCGCAGCGAATCGGCTAAACTTAACTTTCGTCTGAAAGGATAACTGATGTGTCGCTTCTGGATAATAGCAGCTTTTACAGCATCGGCAGGCGTCAATTTTCCATTGATATACTGCTCTATCATTAACGCACCGATAGGAACACCAAACACAGCGCCAAAGCCTCCGTTTTCAACATAGACTGCAATGGCTATCTTTGGAGTATCAATTGGAGCAAAACCCATAAATACAGAGTGGTCTTTGCCTCTGTTTTGTGCCGTACCAGTCTTACCAGCAAGTGTATAGCCTGGGTGTGGTGCAAAGGCACAAGTACCTCCTATAACCGAAGAAGCCATACCTGCAACTACTTCTTTATAGGCTTGGGGAGTTCCCATGGCGATATGTTTTGTGGTGTATTTCTTATCCAAGCGTTGTCCTTGAATATGTCTTACAACGTGAGGAGTATAATAATAACCACGATTGGCAATGATTGCACCAAGATTCGCTATCTGTAGTGGGGTTAGATTGATTTCACCTTGCCCAATAGAAATAGAGATAACCGTCAATGGATTCCACCTATCGAAAGCATTATTATAAAACTCCGCATTCGGAATAAGTCCACGTTTTTCCCCAGGAAGGTCGATTCCTAACTTATAACCGAAGCCCATTGATACCATGTAATCGCGCCAACGATTCATGGCATCATCAAGATTTTTATATTTTTGTCGGTTGGATAGCATGTGATATAAGCCCCAACAAAAGTAAGCATTGCATGATGTACTCAATGCAGGAACAATGGAAATAGGGGAAGCATGACTATGACAGCCTACATGAAGTCCACGAAACGAGAACCCATGTGGGCAAGGATAACGAGTAGAATCGTTAACAATACCTTCACTATAATAAGTAATTGCCTGACTTGTTTTAAAGGTTGAACCTGGAGGATATTGTCCCATGATAGCTCGATTCAACAAAGGTTTTGCTGGGTCGAGGGTCATTGTTTGTTGGTTTTTACCTCGCATTTTTCCAATCATATCTCGTGGGTCGAATGTTGGCGAAGATACCATAGCAAGAATCTGACCAGTTTTAGGTTCAATAGCTACTATTGCTCCTAATTTCCCCTCCATTAATCGCTCACCAAGGGCTTGCAAATCGGCATCAAGACCTAACTGAATGTCGCTTCCAGGACGAGGTTTTTGGTCGTATTGCCCATCTTTGTATCTTCCTTTTATACGTCCATGTGCATCACGAAGTAATATCTGAACACCTTTTTGACCACGCAAAGGTATTTCATATTTACGTTCAATACCCATCTTACCGATATAATCACCTGGCTGATAATATTCATCTTTATCAATATCGGTTTGACTAACTTCTGCAACATCGCCCAAAACGTGTCCTGCAATGGGACGATGATATTGGCGAATACTGCGTTTTTGGATATAAAAGCCTGGAAAACGATAAAGTTTTTCTTGGAAAGCACTAAATTCTTTATCACTTAATTGACTCAAAAAGAGTTGTTGTGTGAAACGAGAATAGCCTGGATTTTTGGTTCTATCCTTAATATCATTCATGCGTTGAATCAGGAATTCCTTCGTAATATTCAACGCTTTACAAAACTCTAAGGTGTCTAACCTACCCTTTTCTTCGTTCATCACCACCATAATATCATAGGCAGGTTGGTTATAAACGAGCAATTTTCCCTTTCTATCGGTAATAATACCACGAGAAGGGAATTCTATTTTCTTTAAAAAAGCATTTGAATCAGCACGCTTTCTATAATCATCACTTGCAATTTGAAGTGCAAAAAGCCGAATAAGATAGACTACAATGATAGTTATTGCAACTCCACTGAGGACCAAACGACGTTTCTCAAGGTCAAAATTCTTCATGCGCGACTCCTTACATGTTCAATAACTAATAAAAGTAACCATGTCAAGAGCGTGCTACCACCGATACATTCAAGCCAATAAACAAAATTAAAGAAGGTGAACATCTCTAAGGTAAAGAAAATAAAACAATAGATTAAGGTCAAAGTAATACTATACCAAAAGTATTGACCAAAACCCAATGTGGAAATACCTGGCACTAAATCGTCCGCACTATCGCGTGGAACGAAAGGACGTAACACATAAGGTTGTACCGCAGCTATCAATGTTAAAGAAGCTGAAGAAACACCTGGCGTATTGGTAAAGGTATCTATCACCACACCCATGATAAAGCCTGAAAGAAGAATTGCCCAATGTGGAAAGTTCCTTCTAAATAAAAATATAAAATAAATGTAGAGTAAAGGCGTTGCAATACCAAATAAATGGATATGGTTTAGTACAAACACTTGAGCAAGTACCAATACCAAAAACCAAGCCAAACTTTTTACAAAATCTATACTCATTCTTTAATTTATATGACAGCTATTTAGAAAACTCTCTGCAAAATTTAATACACATTACTTAAATTAGCACGAAGAATTTATGTCTTTTCCATTCTAATCGGTTGTGCTAAAATCAGTGTTCAACTGCTTAATAGAATCTTTCGCAATGTCCATTACCTTCTTTTTCTCCCTAATAGAGGCATCATCAATGACACAAACATCACGTAGATTTCCAAAATCAGTAGACAACTGCACTGCTACTCGATAAGAAAGACCATCTTCGGAATTATAAACATGTTTTACTTTCCCAACTAAAACGCCTGCTGGGAAGATAGAAGAATAACCACTTGTGATAACTCTATCGCCCAATTTAAATTTTGCATGGCGCGGAATATCATCAAGATATGCCACATTTTTTGCCCCACCATTCCATCGCAAATAGCCAAAATAGTTTCGCCCTTGAATAGAACAACTAATATTTGACTTCGCATTCAACACTGGAAGCACAATAGAATAATGAGTACCAACGATATAAACAATGCCAACAACTCCATTTCCGCAAGCAACACCCATATCTTTTCTCACTCCGTCCCATGAACCTTTATCAATGGTAATGAAGTTTTCGTTCTTATCAAGTGAGTTAGAAACTACTTTTGCATGAATCAATTTAAATTCAGAAAGAAAGCGATATTGTCCTTTTTGCTTATATTGTGGGTCGAGTGTCTTCTCGTAAAGTTTCTTTGATAGCTCCTCAACCTGATGTTCTAACATTACGTTTCGCTCGGTCAATTGGCTATTAATCTTACCCATTGAGAAGTAAGATGTTACCGAAGAACTTATTTCGTAGACTTTCCCGACTAAAATATTGGCAGAGGTAAACCACACACTACCTTGATAGTTGTTAAAGCGGAATAAGAGTACCAAACTGGCAACTTCCAGCAAAACAAAAAGAAACCAATGCTTATATTTGGCAAGAAACTCAGTTAGGTTATTCATGCTTACTATTTAGATAAAACAACACTGACCATCGGAATTTTCCAACACCAATAGTCAGCATTTTATCTTGTTATCTCATGAGGAATGAGAAACGGTCTACATTATTCAATGCGATTCCAGCACCCTTAGCCACACTGTGCAATGGGTCTTCAGCAACGTGGAATGGTATGTTGATTTTATCAGTCAATCGCTTGTCAATACCACGCAACAACGCTCCTCCACCACTAAGGTAGATTCCGTTCTTTACAATATCAGCATACAATTCTGGAGGAGTACTCTCCAAAGCTGAAAGCACGGCATTTTCAATCTTTGCAACCGTTTTATCTAAGCAGTGTGCAATTTCTTGATAACATACAGGCACTTCCATTGGCAATGCGGTAATGCGGTTAGGACCATGTACTATATAGTCTTCTGGTGCTTCTTCGCCTAAGTCTGTCAAAGCAGAGCCGACATGAACTTTAATTCGTTCAGCCATACGTTCACTGACTTTCACATTGTGCTGACGGCTCATATACTCTTGAATATCAGCTGTTAAATCATCGCCTGCAACACGAATAGAGTTATTGCAAACAATTCCACCTAAGGAAATAACTGCAATTTCAGTACTACCACCGCCAATATCAACAATCATGTTACCTTCTGGCGCCTCAACATCAAGCCCCATACCCAAGGCTGCTGCCATAGGTTCGAAAATTAGATAAACATCACGACCATCAGCGTGCTCAGCAGAGTCGCGCACAGCACGTAATTCTACTTCCGTAGAACCTGAAGGCACTCCAATAACCATTCGCAAAGATGGTGAGAACAAGCGATTACCACTATGTACCATCTTAATAAGTCCTCGCATCATCTGCTCACAAGCGGTAAAATCGGCAATTACGCCATCGCGTAGTGGGCGAATCGTACGAATATTTGGATGTTCCTTCTCGTACATCATCTTTGCATCGGCGCCAACAGCAATCATCTTGTCTGTTCGACGGTCGAGCGCAACTACTGAAGGTTCGTCAACAACAATCTTATCATCACTGATAATAATGGTGTTAGCGGTACCTAAGTCCATTGCTATTTCTTGGATAAATGAAAAAAATCCCATTCTAAAAATTTGAATATATGAAGTAAAAATGGGTATTATCCCATTGTCTATTTATTTACTTTTTTACTATTCTTGCTGCTTTCTATACGCAACTTAATAGTTTACTTTGAAAACCATTGATGAATTGCGGTGTCATATTGACTACTTACACCAAAGGCACGTTCGGCAAACATCTTTCTATCTTCCAATTCTGATTGTGCACCTTGTGTATTGAGCAACTGAAGCAATACTGGATATTCAGCTTTGCTTGGCACAATAATAACATCATTGAAGTTCTTTGCACCAGCACGAATCAACGAAATACCACCAATATCTATCTTTTCAATTATATCAGCATCACTTGCTCCACTTGCTACGGTTTGTTCAAATGGATACAAATCAACTATAACCAAGTCGATTGACGGAATTTCATATTGTTCCATTTGTTGTTGGTCACTTTCAAAGTTGCGACGTGCTAAGATACCACCAAATATTTTAGGGTGCAAGGTCTTTACTCGACCACCCAAAATTGATGGATAAGTAGTTAAGTCCTCAACCTTTTGGCATTCATAGCCTAATGATTCGATAAACTCTCGTGTACCGCCAGTGCTAAGAAACTTAACGTCTTCAGAGTGCAACTTCTTCAAAATATCGTCCAATCCATCTTTGTGGAATACGGAGATTAATGCTGTCTTAATTTTTTTTTGTACCAGCCATTTGTACTTTTGTATTTCAAATTGATGTGCAAAGATACGAAAAACAACACGCTAAAACAAGAGAATAACACAAAAAAAATATAAATCAAGTAAGATTCTTGCTCGAAGTCAAGTTGAAGAGAACGCACATTATATAGGAAAATCATTGCGAATACATATCAAAGATAGACATTATTGCGTTATTCGCAAAATGTTTTAAGTCAAAACCGGACTCGTCTGACTTGTCCGACTCGTCCGACTTATCCTCCAAACGTTACCTTTCCTACCAAACTACTTCCCTATTCCAAAAGCATCTAATATACCTTGCAACTCACTGGCCCATTCTGTTACATTATCAAGAATGCCATCTTTGGCTCCTTGTGCCATGTATTTAGCACATTGCCCTTCCAATTTTCCGATTTTCATCTTCTCGCTTGCGGTATAATCGTGTTTTGCTATGTTCTTTCTAATATGTCCAAATCTATCGAAAGACTTCTTCCACTGCTCTGCGTTATAGTAACGACTATGGTCACGCAATTCATAAGAGAAGTTCTCAAGACTATTCATTGCACTTTGTTTGGTTGTGCATGAGCTTATCATAAGCACAAAAACTGCCACTAATATGGCGTAAATTGATTTTTTCATATCATTTCTATTTTTGCGTAACAGATTGGAAAATATTTTTTCTATGCAAGATTAATTTTATTCATCAGAACTTTTCGCCTCCGCATTACGCCGTTTCTACACTTCATAGGACAAAAATAAACAAATTTAGGTGAATAAACAATTTTTGAACTACTTTCTTCAAGTATTTAAGTAACTTTGCAAAATGGACTTCACAAATACTATATTACAATGGTATGCCGAAAATGGCAGAGATTTACCATGGCGTAGAACCAAAAATCCGTATGCCATTTGGTTGAGTGAGATTATCATGCAGCAAACCAGAATAGCACAAGGCACTGCTTATTGGGAACGTTTCATGAAGCGTTGGCCACGGGTAGAAGACTTAGCTAAGGCCACAGAAGACGAAGTTTTAAGGGAATGGCAAGGCTTAGGTTACTACTCACGAGCAAGAAATTTGCACAAAGCGGCAAAACAAATCGTAGAAATAGGACATTTCCCATTGATATACAACGAGTTAATAAAACTTAGTGGAATTGGCGAATATACTGCTTGCGCTATTTCATCAATAGCATTCGGAGAAGAGAAAGCGGTTGTTGACGGAAATGTTTATCGGGTTCTTGCTCGTTACTTTGGTATTGACACCCCAATAGATTCTACTGAAGGGAAAAAGCTATTTAAGGCTATGGCTGAGGAATATTTAGCAAAAGATGCCCCCGCAGCCTACAATCAAGGTATTATGGACTTTGGGGCTATGCAATGTACCCCCACTTCGCCTAATTGCTTATCGTGTCCACTTGTTGAAACTTGCTATGCTATGCGACACCATAAAATAACTGAATTGCCTATAAAATCGAAAAAAATAAAACAGAAGGAACGGAAGTTCTCCTTTATATATATAAGGTGTAAAAATAAAATTGCCATTCGCAAACGGGGCAAAGGTGATATTTGGCAAGGACTTTGGGAACTCCCAACGCTGGAAATGGTAGAAAAGGAAAAAGAAAAACTGCAACTTTTAGTTAGCAAGATAAAGCATATTCTTACACACCAAATTATTTTTGCTGATTTTTATCTCTTAGAAACCAACACACGCCCTACCCTTTCCGAGGATTTTATATGGATAAATGAAAATGAACTTAACAATTATGCTCTACCACGATTGTTGGAAGTGTTGATTGAAAAACTGTAAAATTGTAATAAAATTTTAATATTTTACCCCAAATTATTATAGCAGATTTATGGATTTTAGAACAATGGCAAATAATGGCAAATAAGGCTATTTTCAAAACAACCTGTTTTGCGTTTCAAAACAGGTTGTTTTGAACTCCAAAACCTATTGTTTTGAAACGCAAAACAATAGTCTAAAAAAACGACTTGTAACCCTGTGATTTTCAAACAGATATAAAATTGGTCAAAATTTCCGCTTTTGGAGTAACAAAGACAAGTTGGATGAAGAGGGCGATAGATTCGAATCTTTGATAAATTCGGATTCTTCGATGTTTCCGCATAAAAGCAAATAATAGGATTTATAGAATTGATAATCAGCGTCTTTTGATTATCAGAAAGTAACTTGTGGAACGATTTGAAAACGAGCAGGTAACATTTACTTGCTTTCGACTTCCTACATTCATCTAATTTGACTATTTCGGCACAAAAATAAAAACTTATCTAGGGCCTACTAAATAAATATAAGCCACTGATATTCAACAATATATGCCTTATTTTATTTGTGTAATTCACCAAAAATGACTACTTTGGTTGTTAAAATATTAACGAAGCACAATGAAATACTACTCTCAATATCGTAGTCACGACTTGTTTGAACTCCAAGAGTCCCTCTCAGGATTGAGCAAGTTGAACCGCTGGGTCAAACTTGCAGACAACCTTCCATGGGACAGGATTGAGAAGGAATATAACAAGCACCTGAAGAACAGTCATTGCGGTGCAAGCAACAAACCGGTCCGCATGGTGGTAGGTGTCTTGATAGTGAAGCATGTGGAGAATTTGAGTGACGAGAAGACCATTCAGGCCATTCAGGAGAACCCTTACATGCAATATCTGCTCGGTCTTGACAAGTTCACGGAAAAGCCGGTATTCGTTCCCGAGTTGTTCGTCCTTGTCCGCAAGCGTCTTGACCATGATTTCTTCAACATGCTTACCTTGATGCTTGCAGAGGTGGATGGAAGCAAGCCAGGCTTTCATCTGCTTGATTAAGAAAAAGCGCAAGGGAAAGAAGCTCATAGACAAGACCAGGCTGATCCAGATACGTTGCTTGAAGGCTGATTTCCAAACGTTTCTTGATTTTCTCGGTAGACACACAAGTGACCTTCTCTCATGTTTCAGTCGGCATGACTTCAAATGCCTCAATGCAGCATTCAAGATGTTCGAGCAGCAGAAAATGATGTTCGAGCAGAATGTCCGCAGATGTGCCGACCGCATCATCAGTATCTACCAACCTCACCTCCGTCCCATCGTCAGGGGCAAGGCAAAGGCCAAGGTCGAGTTTGGGGCAAAGGTTGGTGCCAGCATCGTCAACGGCTACACTTATGTGGATCATCTCAGCTGGGACGCATACAACGAGTCGTCCGACCTCGTCACCCAGATGGAACTCTACAAAAAGCGTTTCGGCATGCTCCTGCGGGAGGTTCAGGCCGACAAACTCTACCTTGGAAAGGAGAACAGAAAGTATATCAAGGCATGCCACGTTGACTGTTACAACCATCCGCTTGGTCGGCCACCGAAAGAAGAAAACGATGAGCATGCGGAGGACAAGAGAAGGGCTGTCGGTGAGAGGAACTGGATTGAAGCCACGTTTGGAACCTCCAAGAGGATTTACCGGGCAAACAACATCCGGGCGAAACTAAACGATACGGCTGACACATGGATAGGAGCTTGCTTCTTCGCTAAAAACATAATGAAATTCCTAAGGGGACTTCTTTGTCTCTTTTTTGAAAAAACAGGGTCGAGAGACTTCAAAAAGAGTATTATCGTCAAATTCAATGGACTTGCAGGAGTTTTTTCTATACCACGAACTTGCATGGTTGACTCTGCGCCCTAACTATTGTTGTAAACAACAAATAAAAAAATGATGTAAAATATTTGTAGTTAGGAAGTAATATATTATCTTTGCAGGTAATATAAAAAACTATGATACATTAATATAATATTAAAATATGATATAAAAAAATTATGTTCATAAAAAAAATTAACCAAGTACTCATTACTCTGTATAATTATGAGTACAATCGTAAGTTGTCAACAAGACGAAACTATGTTGCAACAAAGTGTAAAAGAAATGCAAACGTCTGAGACAAAATCATCTCCTTTCACAAGAACACCTTCTGAAGCACAAAGTGCTGTAAGAGAATTTCTTTCTAACAGTATCTCAACACGTAGTTCAAAAGACACAAGGAGTATTGAACAAGTTATAGATTTAGAAAGAAATCCCAAAACCAGAACTAATGATTTTCTGAACACATTCGCAGAAAAATTCTATGTTATTACTTTCAAGAATAAACAGGGTTATGCGATAGTGTCAAAAGACAATAGAACCTTTCCCCTTTATGCTATTTTAGACTCAGGAGAGTTTAAGGAAACCGACTTATACAATAATGAAACTTTACGCTCTCGTATAGTTGGTATGGTTAGAGGAAGCAATATGGAAATAAACGATTTTAATAATACAATAAGAGAAAGTTTACCCCAAAATACAACAAGGGGGCATAAAGGATATCCAGGTGAGAATACCGAAAATGCAATAAATAATATGCTACGAGATGGTTGGGCGATGCAAAGACAGACAGGAATTCGCCTAACAACAAATTGGACTCAACATGTAGATGGAGATAATTTTTATTTTAATGCCAATGGAGTACCGTATGCTATAGCATACTTTAATAAAGGTATAAATAATATCTCTGCTAATATCTCTATTTCTTTAAGAAGCACAGCTGGTAAGGCAACGGCTTTTGGATGCACTCCTGTTGCTTTTGGACAAGTTATGTATGCCTTAAGGAATTTTCCTGGATTTAAAGATTTAAAGTACTCAAATGGAGAAAAAGTTCTTTGGGAGAACATGGAAAATTCGGAATACTGGAGAATTGAAAGAAAGAGATTTCTTGGTTGGTTTGCTGCAAATTGTAAGCCTACTTACCTTAAGAAAGGTACAATGGTATTTAATATTAATGCTACAAAATTTTTAAGAAAAATTATTGGTGGAAATATTGAATCACGATATGACAATTGTATCGTTGGTGATGGAGACTTTGATGGGTATGGTTGGTCTGAAGACAAAAAAGTCGCAAGAGACTTTTTCAGTCATCCAAATGCCTTTGTCATAATGACAGCCTCTGCTGGTAGCCTTAATTATAATACATTCGTTATTGATGGAATGGTAGAATTTACAAAAAGAATAAAAGGCAGTGGCTTTCTTGGAACAGGCTTATTTAAAAAGTGGAGAAATGGAATAAGACATCTTTATCATGTTAATGCTGGTTGGGGTGGTCTTTCAAATGGTTATTATTTATATGTTCAAAATGTAAATGATGAATTTAAATATACAGGAAGTAATGATGCAATGGACTATCGTTCTAAAGTTGCATATTTAATTTTATGGCCAAGAAACAATTAAACGTATGAAACACATCTTAACGCTAATTTTACTCTTTTCGCTTTCCATGCTATCATCATGCGATGACATTAGTGGAGAACCTCAAGTTAATACTCCTAAACTCTTTTTCGATGCAAAGGGAGGAGAGCAATCTGTGCAAATAAAAATAAAAAAAATCTCATGGACATTTAAAGGGTTAGAAAAATATCCTTTTACACACACTAAGCATACTGAAGATTATAATGAAGATGGAACTATAAAAAAAGAGAAGATACAAATCTCTACCTTAAGTGATGGAACACAGAAAATTCACTATGATTGGATTACCTTTATTGTTTCAAAGGATAAAAGACACATTAGAGTACTCGTAGAAAAAAATGATATCAAAGAAGAAAGAGGAATATGCTTTGAGGCTTGGGGGCAGAAAATTCCTGGTGCTTCGTTTACTGTATTTCAGTCGGCAGAATAGAGTATCATGCGGTATTCCTTTACCCCATAGCAGTTTTTTACCCTAACCCTCCTCAAACGATGAGGATTGGGGCTTTTGATATGGCTTTTCGGACCTTTATATTCTACCTTTCTTCCCAAATGCTGGGTCTATCTTTAACATTGATGCAACAATGAAAGGGAAAAGACAAGAAGCCATAACAATAACAAAGAAAATATTGTAACCTACGGCATCGGCTAAAGCACCTGCAAAAAATCCAGGTAACATCATTGATAATGCCATAAAGCCTGTACAGAGTGCATAATGGCTGGTTTTATGTTCGCCCTGACTGAAATATAACATAAATAACATATAGGCACTAAAACCAAAACCATAACCAAAATTTTCAATGAAAATGGCAGCACTAACCGCAAAAATACTTTGTGGCATGACAAAACCAAGGTAAACATAAGCTATATTGGGTAAGGTTATTGCAAAAGTCATCGTCCAAAGCCATTTTTTTAATCCATCTTTGCTTGCCATTAATCCGCCTAATATACCACCTATGAGCAGTCCCACAACTCCGACAATGCCATTTGCCACACCAAAAGCCTCTAATGAAAGTCCTAATCCACCTTTTGCAACATCAGCACGCAAGAACAATGGGGCAACAGGATTAAGCAAAGCCTCTGGTAATCTGAACAAAAGCATAAAAGCAATAGCCACAATGATTTGCTTTTTACGGAAGAAACTTACGAAAGTTCCTACAAATTCGTTCAATAATTCGGTAACCGAAAGCGTTGAATGCTCGGCATCAGCATCAGGTTAGGTAGGACATATTTATGGTAAAGGCTTAATCCTATGAACATTGCAGCTAATCCGTAGAATACTAAAGCCCACGAAAGTTGCACTTTCATATATTCTTGCAACAAGCCTGCGAGGGCAACCAAACCACCTTTTCCCACAACCATAGAAATGCGATAGAAGGTTGAACGAATGCCAACAAAGAAAGTTTGCTCGTGAGCGTCCAATCCTAACATATAAAAGCCGTCGGCTCCCACATCGTGCGTAGCACTGGAAAAAGCCAAAAGCCAAAAGAAACAAATAGTTCCTTGCAGCCAAAATGAAGTATTAATAGTAAATGCAACACCTGCAAAAGCTGCTCCAAGTAACATTTCCATAGATAAAACCCACCACCGTTTGGTACGAATTA
>NZ_BAIS01000032.1 GCF_000613345.1 Prevotella disiens JCM 6334 = ATCC 29426
CAACAAGGTGGCGGTGTGTTTGGGCTTTCAAGACTTCTCACAGCTCACCCGTGATTATGGGGACAAAGAAAGTAAGGTGATACAAAATACCGTGGGCAACGTGTTCAGTGGACAGGTGGTGGGCGAAACTGCTAAAACGCTTTCAGAACGTTTCGGCAAGGTGCTTCAACAACGGCAGTCTATGACCATCAACCGCAATGACAAATCCACCTCTATTTCCACACAAATGGACAGCCTTATCCCTGCATCCAAAATCAGTAACCTCACACAGGGAATGTTCGTTGGAGCAGTGTCCGACAACTTCGATGAGCGTATTGACCAAAAGATTTTCCATGCGGAGATCGTGGTGGATAGTGCCAAAGTCTCTGCTGAGATGAAAGCCTACCAATCAATCCCTGTAATAGCAAACTTCATAAACGAAAATGGCTCCGACAACCTCAAAGAGACTATCGAAGCCAATTATAAATGTGTCAAACAAGATGTATTATCTCTTGTGGATTCAGAAATAGAACGGATAAAAAGCAACCCAGCCCTTGCTCACTTAATCAAGGAGTAGGTTTAGGCAGAAAGAAAGATTGTTTATTAAATAATTTATCTTGTGAAGTGCCAGCTTCTTGAAGTGGAACAAACTGCAGTGTGCTATCTTTATATACTGGGTAGTGGTCTGTGCGCAAAATATCTGAAAGTTGTTTCATCTCATAGGGTAATTCTCTTAATCGCTCCAACCAAACTTCCTCGATAAACTTATTTACGGATAATACTGAAAGTTGTTTGCTTAATTCAATCTGAGAATCAGAGGTAGAGCGAGCCCGAACTTGGGCAAGATAATTTACAGTCTCCGGAGTAACTCCTTCGCTATGGGCTATGGCTTCTGCTGCCATAAGCAGGACTTCCGCATAACGATAAATCCCCCAGTACTGTTTGTTAGAAGCAGCTATATCTGTCCCAGAAGCAAGCCAAAAATAGGGAGCCGGATCAAATATTTCAAAGATTGTCTTTCCCTCATCTTTAACTTTAAAGAAAGTATGGAAATACTGTCGGTCCTTTCCTCTTATATCTCCATCGGCATAGCATCTCATAAACGCCTGAATGGGCTTGAAGGCATTGAAAGCTACATGCTCCTTGACATTTTCCCAGTTTTTGGCCATTTTGGGAAAAGCGAATGATGCCCGTGTCAATGATGTTTCCCCATAAACAACATAAAGGTACTCGTCATTGGTTGGAGTAGTTCGAAGCGTATTGATAGCAGACACTGTTTCGTTAGCACCATTAGCTGCGAGATGGTGCTTCTCCGACCGTATGATGGGGCGAAGAATAGCGGCGGCCTGTTCATATTTATTCTTCTGTAATGGTTTCCCACTCATATGCAGGTACACATCACCCAATAGGGCACGGGCGGTAAATGCCGTTACATGTGAATTGTTTTCTTGGAAATTCTTTTCCGGTAAGGTGGCAATGGCATCAAGCAAGTCTTTTTCCACTTTCAAATATGCCTTTTCCATACTCAGCCACGCGGAGGCATGCCTTTCATCCGGGAAAGAACCGAATGTACGGATAAGATAAAACCGATTGAATGCACGGAAGAATTTAGCTTCACCAACAAGTTTTGCCTGCTCTGCCGGGGTGAATCCCGACGTGTTGGGAATCTGTAAGATGACAGTATCGGCGGCCTCAATTCCATCAAAACATGACGTATATATTTGTTTGGCCAAATCCCGGACAGAAGGGTCTTCCAAATTTTGTTTTTCCAATGCCGGGAAATACCCTTGCGTAGCTTCACTTTCAAACAGTCCGGACAAATAGCTTCCCCATGCCAAGGGAATACCATATTCTTGGTCTGCCGAAAGATAAAGCTGTGGAAGCCCCGTTGCATAAAGAGCATCTACGGCAGTGTTGGCTGCAATCGTGTCACTATATGCTTTTACTGGATTTTCAACAAAGTCGGTAGTCTCATTTTGGCAAGAGAATAAGCAAACTACGCCTATGATAAAAATGAGAATTTTTGTTTTTGTACAATATTGCATGTTCTGGTTGTTTTAGAATGAATAACTATAACTTACCTGGCTGGTTAGGGATGAAGAGTTACTCAAAGATGCTTCTGACAAGGAGCGGTGTTGATAAGCTACGCTGGCATTTAATCCATGTCGTTTAAGGAAACGATAACTGGCATGCCATCGAATATTATAGATGGTTGCCAATTTCTTATCCTCTTCCTGAGTTTGATTCATCGAAAAAGTCAGTCCTGTGGTTAAGGCTTTTTTTAGTAACCGTTTTGTACCGGTGAGTGTAGGACCTAATGTCAGAACATTCTTGCGTGATGCATAATTGTTGCTGACATTTACTCCTGCTGTTATAGTGAGATCCAATGGGATAAAATCAATACCATAATTGGCACCGAGATTCATAAAGTGTGTCAGATTACCGGGCATGATATATTGCCCTTGTTTGTCGGCAGCTTCCTGATAACTCGCTGTGGCAGAAAGGTTGTGTGTCTGTTTCTCATTATTCAGTAATCGCCAGTTCATATTTATATCCATACTGTTATTCAATTGGGTAAACCTCAGGGTGTCAAGATTTTCATACGGTGTACGCTCATTTATATAATCAAATGAGGACTTTATATTGCGATGTGCCTGATAGCTTGACAAAGAAACAGAGGCTGAAAACTTCTCACTGGGAGTAAAATTGATATTGGCAGAACCAACAAACCGTTTGTTTTTCTCCTGCTTTTGTCCCGAAAGATCATCTCGCTGCACACCTCCGCTAAGTGCAATACTCATCTTGTTGTCAAAAAGGCTACGGCTGTAATTGACTGTAAGGTTCTCATAGTCATTATTGAAATAGTAGGCACCGAGTGTTTCATAATCCGGGCTGATTCGTTCATAGCCTATACCGATGGTATTCCCCAAGAAGCTATATGCTAAATCCGCTTTGATAGCATGATAATAGCTTTTCTCCTTTACTCTTAAATCTCGCTGCATGATGCTTAGACCATATTCTAAGGATAGTTTCAAATCCTTGATTATGCTAAGACTTCCTTCCAGTCCAATAGCGATGTTTCCTTTAGGATATATTCCCAAGGCATCAGCATCAAAAGAAATATTACTCCTTTTATCCTTTGCCGTAAAAACTGTTCCTCCTAACGCAAACTTATCGGCCTCATATCTGACCTTTGCACATATCCCCATCGTTCATAGTTGGGACGGATAGATGGATTCAAAGAGTCAGTATCCACGCGTTTTAATAATCTACCGCCCATTGCGGCGATTTGCCATCTGCCTGGAGTCAGCTCAATACCGGCACCGGTGAACTGGTGACCGTTGAGCGTATAGGGGCTAAAGCTCATCGATACATCTCCTATATGTGCCCGAATCCATTTGTAGGAAGGATGAAGGCTCAGCCGATTAGGAAGAGATGGATAGGAGAATTTTGTTCCATAGTTATTCAGATTGAAAGAGATAGGGATATGAAACAACTCATACAGCGACATGTTTATAGAGCCTGACAGCTGATAGGTAAAAGACTGACGAGACTGCTTGGGCGTACTATTGAATTGAGTTGCGTTTGCTGAAATGCTACCACTGATTTTTAGCGGCTTCTTCTTGCGAAACTCTAATATCTCCTCCACATTTTGCTGATACGGCGCTGCTCCATGTCATAAACATGAAGAGACCCAAGACTATTCGTATGATATGAGGTCTGTTCATATGTCTTATATGCGTATATTGTTATTCCCCTGCTCTCTTTTCAAGTTTGACATCCGCAACAATATAAGATTGCGAGCCATCTTTGACGAACTCCTTGATTCTGATGATTCCCCTTCTACCATCAGCAGTACGTACCAGCACGAAATGTGGTGTACTGGTTTTGTTGAAGTTTGTTTGATTAGTTTCCGACCACTTTGTAAATTGATTCATGTCAGAAGATCTTTTGATGTTGTCAAAAATGGCATTTGTGATATTGATTCCCATTGAACTGGGATTATTAATAAAAGTAGCATCTTGAGCATTGTCTATCTTTGGGAATGAATTGGCTTTAGCCTGATTGGGTGCAAAGAAGTAGCAGTAGTTGAAAGAGGAGTTAAGGGCAAAGAAACCGAAGTCAACCCATGCTCCACACTGTTTCTCCACAATCTTACTTGATGTTACCACACCACCTTCCTTGGCTGAATAAAAACAACCTACACTATTCTTTGCCTCATTGATGCCAAATTTTAGATCATTCTGCTTAATAATGCCACTGTTTGGTTTGATAACAATGTTTTTCTCCACAACTTTTTTTTCTTTGCCATTGCCAGCAATCATCTGTAGTTTGTAAGTACCAGCGTCCTCGAAGCGAATGGTCGTCGTTTCACTTGTAGGAGACAGCACATTGGCTCCTGCACATACCCAATGATAAGACAACCCTCCTGTGGTGAGATTGGTTGTCTTCAACGTGAGTGGGGCTTCCCAGTCTTGATCAACAGGCAGAGGTGCATACGAAAAATCGGCTTGCATAGGAGGTTGTAGGGTTAGCGCCTTAGTACGTTCCTCGTATTTACTGCCATTGAATACTCTTAGGTGGATCTTATGCTCACCACCGTCCGCAAAGGTTATCGTGCCCGGATGCTGTCGGTTGGATGTAGAGGGAACACCTCCTTCAAATGCCCACTCGTATTGGCTTCCACCTTTACTCTTATTGGTAATAGATACCACGCCTGGGGCGATGTCATTGAGGGCGATTGAAAAATCAAAGTCTATAGTCATGGTGGAATCAACCCTTATGGTCTGCTGACTTGCTCTTTCCTCTACACTATTCCAAACTCGCAAGGTTATTTTGTGCTCACCTGCCTGCGTGAATACAACCTTTCCTGGGCTTTTGTCTGTAGAACTACTAGGTTGTCCTCCTTCAAATGTCCATTCATATTCGTCTGCCCCATAACTTTCGTTTTTCAATTGGATAGTTACAGGTGAGGTCTTATCTTCTGATGTCTCAATGGTGAATGCCGATTCGATAGGGACAGCAGTTTCTTTGAGGCAGGAAGAGACCAAGCACGTCAACATAAAGAGTAGTACAGCCCGATATGGCCTATGTATTGTATTCATAGCTTGTCATCAAATATCTTCTCGTTCAAAGATGTGTAAAGTATTTTTAAAGTCCTTTATGTATAATTTATTGCCTATCATATACAAAGGCTTGGAAGGCACTAAGTGGTTACGTGTTTGTTCGTATTCATCTATGCTGATGAGTTCATATTCCCAAACCAGCTTGCGAGCTTTATAATCGAAAATGCCGATCCGACGCATGTTGCTACCGAAGTCCTCCTCTTTCTCACCCAAAAAGGTAAAATAGTCTCCTTGAAGCATCGGACTGAATACTCTTCGGTATGTTCCTATACCCGTGGGATCAGTTTCAAGGAAATCATACCGTTCTATAACTGCTAACTTTTCCGTGTCGATTATCGTAATCACATTTGATGAAATTGCAAATATGTTGTTTGTTCTTTTGTCTAAATAGACACCAAAGCAATCAAATGAATATACTTTGTTTCCCGTTTCCAAGTCCAAAGCTACCAATCTATAAAAATCTGTATAAAACCAGATGTTCCCGTGAATAACTCCCAATATCTTGTCTATTTTGTCGGTTCCGTCAGGTTCATATTCCGTCCCTCCCAATAAAGAAAGAGGAAATTGCCAGAGAGTTTCGATTTGAGTATTTATTCGCTTGAACTCTCCGCTAAAATTATCATAGGCGATAATTATATCATCTTCCACATACAGCATGTACGGAATAAACTCAGGCAATATCAGTTGTCCATCAATTGGAGATGCGAAGTTATAACCCTGTCGAAAAGGATTAAATTCCTCATAGGTCTTACCTATATATTGAGTTTGCTCATTTAGCAGAATAACATTACGTTCTATACTGTTCAAAAGTGTGTGCCCCTCGTATAGTTCAAGACTCCCCAAATGACTATACCATACATACATATACTTACCTCTAAGAGAAAGCTCTAAAGGTGCATCATCTTTTTCTAAAAGCACGCCATCGATATACAAATAACCTTTCTGCTCTTTGGTATAGGCATAGTCCCCATTACTGGGACAGAAGCTTTTGACATTTTCTATTTTTTGTGACTCAATATATCTCATACTTGAAACTATTTTGTTGTTAATATCATATTTCTAAATGGTTCGTATTGGGGGCCTTTGGATAATGTGTGATTGTGACATAATTGTTCTAACAATTCAGAACGATTTATTCCTATTTTCCCCCATAATTTTGGGTTAGTCTCAAACACAGTTTTTGCATCGTTTGCTATGGCTTTTTCCAGCTTCTTGATAATATCTTTCTTTGTTACATCACGGCCTCCTTGCTGGATAATATAGAGTTGATCAAAATTGTCTATTGCTTCAAGATATGCCTTAAATTGCCTCAAATCTTTAAACATGTTGCGAGCAGACGAGTAGTTTTTTGTGTCCACAAAAATATTCACTTCTCGCCTCCCTGCTACATTTTGGTTGGTTTTTGCTTCCCATTTAATGTCAAATCGAAAATCACCTGTATCATCTGCATAAGCAATAAGATCTTCCAATTCAAGATTGCTGAGGGTATTGTGGTACGTATTGGAAATGTACTTTTGGGGATTACGTATTACCTCCAAAGTGGTGGTTCCCGCCTTGAACTTGTCTTTTGATTGCAATAACTCATTGATGAAGGCTGTTATTTGTTTCTTTCCATTGGGTCTTTTCAGCATGTCTGACAAGTGATGATCTACCAAGTAAACGAAGTCGTCCATTACATCCTTTAATGGTTTTACAGAGTTTGCCGGAACTGCTTTGTGCAAATCCTCAAATATTTTTGCTAAGTCCTCCAGTTCTATGGGCTTCCCCTTTATTCGTACCCCTTTGAGTACGTCCATGAAACTTTTATTAGAAGATAATGACTTTGTAAACTTAGCGGATGCTATTTCCTTCACCTCAGTAGACAGAGCATCTTCTATTTTCTGTGAAAGTTTCGACTCTTCTATAGCAACACCGCGACCTGCATCAACCTTAGGGTTACGAAGATACAGTTTATCCCCATCAAAATGTAAGGTGATATTATTTCCTATATGTATTTCAGGTACAAGCTTTCCTGCTTTCTTTATAAGTACTGTCGTAGCTTTCAGCCCCTTGGCTAATGGTCTTGTTATATCTGTTACTTTGTCGCAGAGCTGTAATCCCTTAATGGCATATCTTAGCCCACTACCGACTGTGCTCAACGTTTCCAATAGCCCTGGTGCTGCGGCATAATCTCCCAAAGTCAAAGCTACAACGGGTCCAACGACAGAACCACAGTGTGAGCGAGTTTGCAGTCGTCCTCCACGAGTTCCTCAAGAGCAGCACCAATCATATGCTTTGCCTTGCAGAGGTATTCGTCTTGCTGACATAGAATATTACCATTCTCATCTTTAATCACTGCACTCTTAAAACTTTCCCATTGTGAAGATACTGATTCCGCACAATCTTCATGAAAAGCGCAAGTCAAAAGTTTAGCAAGTTTCGGTACCGACTGAATAATGTCAACAGTACCATTCCATAAACCGCAGACAAATGCAAATTTACTTTCGTCACTAAATCTGCCATCAGAAAGTTTATCTACTACAATCCAATAGTCTTGAGTATTCAATAAAAAGATGATGACATCTTTATAAATATTCGATTCTGTATTGCAACCCCATACGGAATCTGGAATTTTAAAATTTTCAATACCCTTGTCCAACAAGTCTGCTACCTCATAGAGAATAATAGCTTGTGCTGCCCAAGGTTTATCTTTGATTAGCTCACTGATATGTGATAGCTTATCTATAAATTCATCCGGACTTTCTATTCGTGAGAATTTGATAGTTCCATTCTCATTGGAAAAAATGAAATGTAAATATTTTTTATATTTACTTTTTAGTTCTTTTATTTCATTATCATCATACCCTTCTATGCTAATAATGATAACACGGTCCTTATCAAATTCTTTATTATCTGTCAGTGTGTTCTTTCGATTTGTCTGGAAAACCTTGGCCAGTTTGGACAATATTTGAAAACGAGAAATATTGGCGTGATCAGTAAAATGGATAAAAGACTGGAGAGAAGTCAATTTCTCATTCTCGGCGTTTGCAGCATCTTTACAAGCAGGTGAAGCATTTGCACCTTCGACCAAATCAAGCTCCCATTGTGATCCATCATCTTTGGCAATACGTTGTTTGATCAGTTCAAACTGAGCAGAAGTATATTTATATACGTCCAAAAATTTATACCAGACATAGCATTGGGGATTGCTGCTGTTTCTCCAAATAGCAACTTTCCCGGTCACCTTTACATCCGGAACTTTAAAAATATCTCCGTTATCGTTTATATAGATTCTTTTATCCCTATTCCATTTGTAGAATGTGCCTTTGTTATCTTTAAAAGCATAGATGAAGTATGTTGAATCATTGTCAAATATTCCAGCATATTCCTTGGGACGTGCTTGTATAATCCGACCATCAGGCGTAAACCCAAGATATTGTCCTTTAACTAAATGGATGTCCCCTTCATCAGTCTTATCCATCGCTGTAAACACGGCAGGATTGGCCATAACATTCCATTGGAAGGCGGCAAGTTCTTTTCCTTTTTCTGTGTAGTCAAGCAAATTGTTAGTTGTGCCCTGCGTGCCTTTGCCATACTCTGCATCAAAAGTATGCTGAAGTGTGAAAATGCCATGCCCTACTTCATGGGCAATGGTATGAACGATTTCTTCTGTATTAGGGCTGTTACCTGCGAAGATATACCCGAATCTGTCTTGCGAGGCATTTCACCCAGTAAATCGCCTTTTTGCCCCTCAAGCCCCGTAGCACCATTCAGCACAAATAAATAGACACCATCCAATGTTCCTGCTGCTTGTTGGTAAGTCTTTTGCAGATTGAGCATCTCTGGAGTCTCTTTGACTTCCTTGTCATAGCCCCAAAAAGACTTACTAACGACACCCAACAGACTGTCTTTTTCTGTTTTTCTTTCCCTACTGTAATTGCCACGCATGCGCTCATCCACATTCACGGTAAACTGCACGCCAACAGGATTATAGATGGCATTGAGTTCCTGCTCAATGTCAGCTTTATCCAATTTTGCCTCGTTGATTGGAACAAGGGTTACCTTGTGCTGCTGATTGGCATAGCTTACCACGCGGAGTTTGCCAATGACCACTCCCTCGTAAACTGCAAAAACATCGTAACCGGAACCGGCCGATACAGAACGGAGACTAATCGTCCATGTCTGCTCCGCTTCGTTGAGTTGTGCAGGTAATGCAGCAGAATTCGGATCGGAAACAAAATGAACTTTCTTCAGGTCTATTTTCTTCTGACCGTCATACCTTGCCGTAACAATATCATTCTCTCCTGTCGGGACAAGTTTCCAAGGCGCAATATACCCCTTTGCAAACGGCTTGTAGAAACGATCCACCTTGACACTCTTCTTATACCATTTCTCCCGACCGGCATCAAAGGCATATTTCCCGTCTCCGCGTTCAAAGTGTATATAGCCATACTTGCTTGATAGGGATTCCGTATTGAAATCTCCAATACGAGTTACAGGCTCACAGGTGAGTTTTATGTTTTTATCTTGATTTCCATTTTCGGCATCATCATTTGTCCCTCCGGCATCCTGTTCTGCCGGACTGATCTGATAGGTATTTCCTTTATTGTCCGTAACCAACATGGGGAAAATACTCTCATACGAGGCGTTTTCCGGCACATCTATTTTGATGGTCTGTGGGTTACCGTCGGCATCGATCGTTTCTAACGCTCCACTCTCAGGATTATATGTAAACTGCGGTATGTCGGGAAGGGTAAAGTCCATTTTATGCTCACGCATACGGATCGTAGCCGGTTTGATGTCCTTGCCGCCGTCATCCACATAGTCAAGATTGGCTATCTTTGCTTTTTTCTCATCGTAGGACGCTTCCACCGTTCCGTCTATTTGGAAGTTATCCACATTGATACGGAGACGATCAAAACGTAAAGATACGGGAGCATCGATAATTGTCTTTAGTCGTGTTTTCCCACGGCCGGAATACCAACCGTCTCCTAATGAGACAGCCTCTGTTATGGTCATCGGATAGTCGCCACCAATGGTAACAATGTCTCCGGCTTTAATCCGCAAGTTAGGCTCCTGCGAAAGGTCTTCTCTCACAGGTTCCTTGCCACAGTCAGCCAGCAGCTCGTCATTCCGGCTACTGAGCGTAAACTCATGTACGTCCGAAAAGACAGGACGATCATCCGTGCAGAGCGTACCTACACGCCATTCGTATGTCCATCCCGGTTTCAATTGGGCAAGTGTAAGGTATTCGCCGGCAACACGTGTACTGCTCCATTCGTAAACATTTAGCTTCGTCTTAGGACGACATTCCACGACATACCCCGTTGTGCCAATGACCTTGTTCCATGAAAGTTCCACTTTGGCAAAGCGGGGAAGAGCTTTCAACCCAGTCGGTGCTTGACAATTGTCATTAAGATAGAACCAGTTGATTTCACTGAAACCGCCATTCTCAAACATGCCGACTTCATCAACCCCGTCACGGGCAATTGCCTGTACTTGCCAAGCGTAGCATCGATTTGGAAAAAGGATAGGTTCAAGATGGGTATAGTTCAACGTTGTATTACGGGTACGGATACGATATATCTCATTGCCATAAGCAAACGCAGACTGAGGAGCTGCGCCATTGTCCGGCAGTTCCTTCAATACAAACTCATACTCTGTTCCGGCAAGTCCCTGATGGCGGGGCATCCATTGGAAACGGATATAGAGAGGCTCTGTGATACCTATTTGGGCATCTTTCTCCGGGAAATTAAGCAAAGGAGGTTTCTTTACATCAAGATAAGAGCGGCCTGTATGCCAGTCAGACAAAACGCGACCGGTATAATAATCCACAACCTGAACAGAAATCTCTGTATATCCCACAGGAAGTTGTCCGTTCCTCAGATTCCCGCTGGTTTGGAGGTTTTGAGGTTGTAGATAAGGGGCGAGATCTATATTGGTCAGGCGGGTCGGGACATTTGCACTGAGCTCCAGCATCGGGTAGTTGATTTCCTCACGGCTAGTGGCAAGAAAACCTGTACTCTTAATCTTGATGCGCAGTCTGGCAAAGAGCAGGGGTTGCTGTAGGTCGCGGTTGAGCAGATTGACTATCAGCCTGTCACGGCTTCCGCTATAGTAATCAGACAAGTATGGACTTTGGGGTGATGGCCATTGGACAGTAGCATGAACAGGATAGTATTGGGCATAGAGTCGCCCACCTCCCACCACGGTAAGGAGGATGGCTACTAACAGTGTTTTGAATAGTTTACAAAAGTTCGTCGATTTTGTGCTCATACTTCCTGTTTATGTAGAGTTATTTCTTTTTCTTTGTAATCTTGAGTGTCGATTTCTCATTACCTACGGAAAGCTCCACTCCAAATATTCCGTCAATATCACCACGCAATTCATATTCAAATGTATGCTTAGAGACATTTTGTACAGCTTTTCTATCCATTTCTGTACCAGTCGGAGAGAGAAGGCGTAGGGTAAAGTCATGCGGTTCTTTCAGTTCAACATATACCTTAAAATCACCAGTTGTCGGATTTGGAGTAACTAAGAACTGTCTGATAAATCCGTCCTTACCGTCGGGTAGTACAACACTTCCTTCAGCGAGTACCTCAAGCCGTTGGGTTACAACGGTAGAACAGTCTCCCAAATAGCCAACGAGGGTTATTTCGTAAACACCAGCTTCGGGGATTGTAAAGGTTACCCTTTCATCAGATTTGCTTGTTACAATTGCATTTGCAGGCAACATCCACTCCAGTTTATCCGCACGGATTCGACTGATGTTGACTGCATGAATAGGAGCTCCTACAGTAACAGACGTAGGAGCTGTCATATCCAAAGGAAGTGCTGTACTACTTGTTTTGATTTCAATTTCAGCCATAGCGGTACATCCATTTTCATTGGTGATGACAACACGGTATTTACCCGCTTTTGATACAATTAGTTCCTTGCTCGTTTCCTCTAATTGTTGTCCATTGTGAAACCATTGATAAGTTACATTTTCCACATTAGGCAGAGCCGTTATCTTGCGAGACTGCTCATGGCAGAGTGTAAAGCCCGCACCAAGTTTCACAATTAAGGCCTCCGGTTGTTCAAGCACAACTCTATAGTGTAGGGAACAACCGGCTTTGTCTGTGATGACAGCAACATATTCACCTGCTTTCAGATTTTCTCGATTAGCTGTTGTGACATTATTATCATCTTCCCAACGTATGGTATAGGGTGCAGTTCCTCCTGACAATTCCAAAGATATGGCACCATTATTTGCATCATGGCAAGTTGGATTGGTGATAGTGGGTTTGATGGATATTGCATCCGGTGCTGTAACTTCTACATTGCCGGTAATAAAACAACCACGACTGTCAACAACTCTGACAAAGAAACTTCCCGCTTCCTCAATGGCCAGATTAGCCTCTGTCGCTCCTTCCTTATTCCACTCATAAGTATAAGGAGGCGTGCCACCTGTTACAGTTGTAGAAATAAGCCCACTTCCACTGTTACACGATGGAGGTCGTGTGGTAAATGATAGAGCAAGCAAGTCGGGCTGTTTGAGTTCAAAAACAGCCGATTCTGCGGAAATACCATTCGCATCAGTAATTTTGACTTGATATTGGCCTGCCACAAGGTTGTGCGCTATACTATCCACCTGCAAGGGAAGTTCTTCTTTGGCACCATCTGATACTTTGTACCAAGTGTAGGTATATGGGAGGCGGGCAGAAACGATAGGTTTGCCACCTTTCCCATGAGCCGTCAGTTCACCGTTACTATCGCCATGACAGCTGACGAAATGAGTTTCTTCAACCTCTACAGTCAACAAGGGAGGAGCTGAAAGGGTTATCGCTAATTGTGCATGACAACCACAAGGTTCTTGCTTGTCTCCGTTTTCAAGTGAGGAGTATCGCATATCTTCTGCAATAGCCGTATATTCCCCACGGGAAATGTTTCGAAGTGTATAGATGTATTGGGTACCGTCAGACCGTGATTCCGTTGGTGTAAATGATTGTCCATCACTTGTTCGGATAAAGTGAACGGTATATCCCGATGCAGATGGCGAACCTCCGGAAACTGCAATCTGTATGGAACCATCTGATGATTGATAGGCCAATGGACTTGTTTTTGCTATTTCCTTTATACTGACTGCCTCGTCAGGCTCTGTCAATGTTATTTGGTGGACAAGTTCTTCGCCTGAAGTTGATTTCGCAACACAACCATTACTGTCCTGTAGGCGAAGTGTATAGTTACCTGCCGATAATTGTTTAAACGTAGTACTTCCGGTATTGAAGGATTCTCTTTGTACAACAGAGCCTCCAGCATCCATCAATTCTGCAGTAAAATTTCCTGTTCCTCCTGATGCTGTCAGTGTTATCTCCCCATCATGGCCGGAGAAACAACTAACATTCTTTTGGGTGAAAGAATGAGTGATGGCTGGACGATTACTGATTGTAGTATTTAAGATGTGATAGGGTGTTTCAGTGTATGTGGCTAAGCCGTTGCTGTGTGTTCCCCTTAGCTGATATGTATATGTACCTGCGACCAGATTGTTGATCCTAAAACTGTTTTCAGCATCAAGAGCATTCACATTAAAACCTGCACCTCCTACTTGAAAGAATGCCAAAACCTCACCTGGCCAAAGGGGTCTGTCCAGAAAAATGCGTATGGAGGCATCTCCCGATAGATGGCACTGTTCCAATGTTATATCATGGGATAGAATATGAGGGGCCGAGTAGGTCGGTGTCAATATAATCTTTTTATAATCTACCTCATTTCTTGTCTCATTGGTTATGGCATTGATGCGGAAAAGAATATTCTTACCTTGCTGTATCAGGCTGTTAAATATATTTTGGTCATATAGGTCTGTTCCCTTGAATGTAACAACAGATTTTCCTTCGCTGTAAGATACTGTATTAGGCATGTCATGCCAAGTACTTTCCCCCGATACTTGGTATTGCCACTTATAAGTAGATTCGACAAATCCCTTGGTTGCTTTCAGCGTAATAACATCATTGTCTGGTAACAGTTTCAATGAACTTTCTGCTCCTTGTCCTCTATCTGTAAAATAGTGGAGGTTGATGGAGATAGGAATAATTTCTAGATGAACCATTAAAGTCATCTTATCAATAAAGGACTTCTCAGCATCTCCTTTGTCAAAATCCATTTTAATATAAGGCAGATTATTATTCCATCTTTTTATATCCTCTGCATAATATTTTCCAGGTTTTATCCAAGCTGGTGTTTGTTTTTTGCTCCATATTCTAATTTGACTAGGTATATTTTTTGCAGTTGTCAAATAGTCCCTTGTGAATGTAGGAGGGGCATCTCCTATACTATGCTTATCTATGCCACCATGTCGCCAACGAAATAACTCCTCTTCATGCCCATAGCTACTTCCATAAAATTCAAGTTCGACAAATTTCATCGAGTTGCCATGATTTACAATTCGGTCAAAAGACAAACTAAGCCTATATTTTCCATCTGTTTGTCCGTATACCCACAGTGGTAATAAAGTCAAAAATGTAGTAAATAAAAATTTGCGGATATATGTCATTTTCATAATGCTACACCTTTTTTGATGGTTATTGGTTTATGTGCTCTTGTTTTAACAACTATCATATATTCATTTTTCCCCCCTTGTAATATGTCAGCATCTACTAATTCTCCTGATACAGGCAAGTTCTCTCTGTAAAGAACTCGTGTATTTGTGTTGTCTATCTTATATAAAGAAATAGAGATAACATCCTTGTTGGGTATATTCCATTTAATAGCGATGCCTTCTGGCAAGACTTCCAAATCAAATTTAATAGCTTCATTTTCGTCCTCTTCTTTTAACGATTTTATCTTAATGGGAGAAGATAAAGGGGAGCGCTGCTGATTGGCGGAATAAGCCATCACTTGATATTGATACGTTTTTCCTGATTCAATATCATTATCTTCGTGTCTGATAGCTGTAGGATTCTCAATACGCAAAACTTTCTGTTTTTCCTCATTTTCAGCATCTTTACGAAGCACAATAAAACCATCTATGGATATTTCATCTCCACTGACCCATTCTATAATATTCTTGCCTATCTCTGCAATCCCTCCAGTGATGATCGGTGCAGCAGGTGGAATAGTCTGTGGTTTGGATACTTCAATAGTTTCGCATTGTCCAGATTGGTTGTATCTCTCATCAAGGGATGTCAAAGCATAGTAAACCTTATCGTTAAGATTATTGATGTTTACACTATCCGTGTAGTATGTTTCGCGAATAGCCAAGTCAGTAATGGGTATCAGCTCTTCTCCCCTGGTCTGCCCACGATAAAGGCGATAACCGTAAATGTCGGCATCATGATTGGCATCCCAAGAGAGATGTACTGCACCAAGACTGTCTATATGAGCTTTCAGACCTTGTGGAATTGCAGGTGGAACACTGTCAACAGGTTGGATAAGTACAGGAAGCGAATGGGTAGATGCTCCGTGCTTAGCTTTAGCTTCTACCTTATAATATATGTTTTTCCCAATTTTTTCTATATGGTAATTTCTTTCGTTTGCTCCGATATTATTGGCTAGGGTACTATAGGTCTTATCATCCGTAGAGTGGAGTATGTTAAATCCACTGATAAGGTCTTGATGTGCACTATCAAATTGCCAAGCAATGTCTGCTCCACCAACCTTATCAAACTTTGAATCAGTAATCATAGGAGCTTCTTTCAATGCAGGATAAGCAATTCCAGAGACAACAGCACTATATTCTCCTTTGCTACCAAAGGGCGTAACGCCAACCACACGATAATATATGGTCTTACCTAACGGTATGCTATCCAAATAAGTAATAGGAGCATGAGGATTTTTGTCTGTATCCGCCATGCGGGTAACCGGTAAATCCGAAATCTGCTTAAAGTTCCTACCATCCTCACTCCGTTCAATGAAATAGGAGGAATAAAGGTATGACAACGTATTATAATCCCATGATAAAAGCGCACCAGACTCGCTGAACTGGGCAGATAGGTCTATGGGCTTTACTAGTTTGACAGTCTCATCTGCAATAGCAAATACTGCCCCTTGCTCGATATTTCTTTTTTCCTTTGGAACAAGAGATATTGCACGATAAAGATAACGCTCGCTTTTCTTAACATCCTTATCTTCCCATCCCCATCCAACTTCCTTAGCTACAGGGAAACACAGATCTGCTGCATAAAGTGAGAATAAATAACGCTGCTGACGCATTTCATCAAGAGAGATGGCTTTAGATATAGAATTATCACCAAGACTGACTTCAAAATCCTCTCCAAAGATTGCTTGCGCAATGACAGCTCCCATAGGATATTCAGCAGCAAGTTTTTTTAGCGTTTCCGTTTCTTCCGGCTTGAGATTTTCGTGGAGTATCTTGATTTCCGGATGTTCCAGAACAACACCAGAACGGGCTACCGTTAGACGTTCCAAACGCACCCCATACTTATTAAGCAGTTCCCAACTTTCTGCATCGGTTGAAATCCAGCGTAGCAAGATACGGTCAGATTGTGCTTCTGCACGCATCCTAATAGCTGGTGTTTGACCCAACTGGGCCATGCTCATAAGGGGGTATATGCAAAGAAAAGCAAAAAGGCTTATTACTTTTATATGGCGCATGCTTATTTATTTAAATTGAGTTGATTCGTATAGATGAACTCATAATCACTTGTCACAGTCCCATCTGGCAGGTATAACTTATAATTGACTTGTATCTGCCCTTCTTCAATATGGGCAACGAGCCGATGACAAATCTGGTATAGATCTGTGGAGTAACGGATTCCCGATTATTAATGATGGAATTCTGCAAATCTCGGTAGTCGTTGAATGACACTAGAGATGCATCGAATGTGAATGGGAACCGGAACAGGGACAGGTTTATTGATCCAGACTGCAACAAGGAAAGATAATTCTGACTTGGCGAGAATGCCTTATATGGAGGAATACCTGTTGGCAGTTCTTCCCTTCTTACAAGGTGTATATTACCATAAGGATATCCTTCATAGACAAGTGGAATAACTGTGTTTGTAAAATACTCCTCATTGAGGTCGGAATGAAAAGAGAGCAAAGGTATGTATTGTGTCTTCTCCACGCCTATGACTTCTGCTTCGTCAAAGGATTCCTTACTTTGCACTTCCGCACCCAATGTAAGGCCAACACCTGCATCTATGGCAACATCGTCACGGACTTTCACACCTCTCATCTTATCCCTAAACGTCTCATAAAGCTGGTTGCGAAGTGGTATGCCAGGATAGACTGTTCAAGGTTACTGGAAATCATTGCACTGGCCTTATTTCCGCCAATATGCCCGGAAAAGTCTTCGTCGCCATTTGTTTCTAAGCCTTCGGAAGATTTATCACTTGTGTCTGCATTGTCTTTCTGTGTGGCAGAATATGATAAATCCAATGTATATTCAGTTTGCCTTTTTAAGACAGGAAGGGTGAACTCCAGACGATTTTCAGCTTCATTATAGCTAAAGTCAGTAACTATGCTTTCATTCTGCTTCGTAACGAAAGCCAGCTTGTAGTCAAACCCTTTCTCAAACAGGTATTTTTGTCCAAACTGCAATTGTACATATCCCTTGCCATACTCCTTGGTCAGAAGGTATTTCTGGCCAAGCACAGGGTAAGAATATACAATGTTCTGTACAGGTATATCCGATGGAGCACCTCCTGTAGTAAAATGGCATACCTTCTCTTCATAGGCAGGCTTACCGGAAGTCATCACTGGTTTCCATTCGCCATTCTTCAGTTCTTCAAAAACGATGCGGACCTCAGCCGTTAATTCTGTGTTAGGTGGAAGGATCTCTTTAGACTGGAAGCGGACATCAGTCTTATCTTTTCCCCAAATGAGTTTTCCTGCAATGCTATGATTTTCCTTATCTTTAACGACAAACTCCTTGAGACTGATGCGATAGTAAACAGTCTGCTCTTCTTCACCAGTCGCCTCAAAACTCTTATCCATTGCAATATTGAATGTTGCCTGTGGTACAGAGAAAACACTGACATCCTGCTCGCCATCAGCAGGGGCCAGGTCATTGATCATAGGTTCATCTATAGGAGAGCTGCCAGGGATGATGACATCGCATTTCTCACCAATTGTCAGTTTAAACCGTGCCCTGCCCTTGATTAGCCCAAGAACATTGAGACTCACTCCTAAATATCCCTTAAAATATGTTGGGTCTGGTAATCCCGCTTGCAAAAGCGCAGCCGCGCCTCCTTTAATTACAGGTACGCGGATACGGATGAACCATAGTTTTACTTTTACGCCTAATTCTCCTTGTAGATAGGCATAGGTCTGTCCTTGAGCATACCATCCATCCATACCAATGGTACCGGAGCGTCCCTTGCACTGCGCCTGTGCATAGTCTTTTAACATGATGTCAAATCCAATCCCAGCATTGAAATTAGCATACATCATTAGGAACTGAAGGTCTCCGGTTTTCACTGCAAGTTCAGAGCCAAAGGCAAACCCCTTACCAGTGCTTAGTGCATCAAGATTTCTCCCAAGGCTAAGTCTTCCTATGTCTTGTCCCAAGAGGTCTGCAACGGCCTGCGGAGGAGCGGGCATATCGGGGATACGATTTCCTGCCATAAAGTATGACCCTGTTTTTACGGCAAGAATATTTCCAACAGCTAGCTGTACTCCCAACCTGTTAGTTGGTGTACCAAGATGTAGATACCATTCTTTTGGATCTATATGTAAAACACTCCAACCAGCCTTCCCACGTTCTCCTACGCCACGGATAAATTCCGAAGGGGTGTTGAGGTAAACATCTGAACGTGCATACAGTACATTGTTCTGGAAGTCCATTTGGAAACATAAAGTACCTGATAATCCCATATCTTTAATGGCATCAGGCATGGATTTGATGGCTTCAGCCAGTTGCGTCCAGTCATTCTGTTTGAACTGTTCTGATAACTTGGCAGGGAAAGTACGTTGCTGTTTCTCTAACTTTTCGCTGGTAGAGGCACTACCACCTCCTCTGTTAGGAAACTCTCCATAACCATAAAAACCTGCTGATTCCAAGCCACCTGCTTTTGAGAAAACCATTTCAAAAGCAGCCTCTCCATAAGCCGCCTTGCCTATTTCAATAACCGTAGAAGCCTTGAAGCCAAATCCCATAGAAGCATCCGGAATATAATTGGCATTCGTGAAACGGCCACCATTAGGATTGCGACCTTCCGCACGTACGCCTGAGGTTAATGCGCCTCCAATACCATTCAATGTCATTGCGCCAACAATGGGCACACCGCTGGAAAGTCGCCATTCCATCTGCATACCAATAGTGAAAATCCTCTTTGCACCCGAAGGCTGCACGTGCAGTAATGGATGCATCATATTTAGCCCGTTCTTTTGTGTTTTTGTCTATTTTGCCATTAAAGGAGAATCCCAAAGTTACGTCTCCAGCAAAGCCATAACCATATATTGCATCTCCTCTATGCCAATTGAGTTCTCCTTTCATCTGTATAACTCCTGCTATGACAGAATTTACGGCAACAGTCCCTACTTCCAACTTATCAAACATCCAAGTGTTTTGCTCATATTTGGCAAGTAGAGATAGTTCCGTAGCGCCGGAGAATAAGTTTTGTCCAAGATTTAGCCCCGCACCAATGGTCAATCGGACGTGTTTAGTATCAGAATTGTTAAGTGCTATTTTATTTATAGATAATGGAAAGTTTCCTAGTTTTGCTTCTCCTTCATAACCGAAATATTCTGCGGAAATATAAGGTGCTACGGTTGTTAGTTTAAGACTGCGGAAACTAATCTTATCAAATTTTGTTTGTGATGTGGAGTCGCTGTTTCCCTCTTTTCCAAGAGTCATATATCCATGAAGTACAGCTTCCGGGACAAAATGGTCTTCTACTAAACGAAGAGTTATATTTGAGTTCTTCTCAAGATATGCCTTTGCATTAAAAATAGAGAAATCAAGAGACTCTTGATTTTTAACCCGCAATGTATACGCGTTGTTGGGCTGCAGATAGCTTCATAGCCCAAAGTTGTATTCTTGCCTTTAAAAGGTAAGCCAAGCTTACCGGAGAACTCTGCGGAAACAAGTTCATTGGCAATAAGGTTTAAACCGAAATGATCAACAGAGAAACGCCATCCGTCTGCACTACCTCTATCTAGTGAAAGAATGCTGTCGGCAGCGAATAATCCTGTAATGCCATAATCGTCTATTAGTAATCCCTTGGCAGAAAAACTTGCTCTTGAAAAGGCCTTCGGTAAGGTTATTGACACATTCTCTGCATACACACCCCTCCACAAAGCTTGTTCATCAGGAAGATAACCTTGCTGGTATTCTTGTGGAAAACGTGTTATGTTGGAATTTCGCCTGCTACTGAAATCCAAAATGACATTATCAAGTGAGAATATATAGTCTTTCAACCCTTTTATCTCAAAACTTGGCAGATTTAAAGAAACAAGTAAATCATCCCAACTTTCTATGACTGTGCTGAAATGCCCGATAACCTGATTTAAGGAATTACTTTCTTTATCAAAATCATCTGCTGATAGTCCGTTCTTTGTTTCGTTTCTCTCTATATTTTGTCCCCCAGCCTTTACTATCAGTGAGGTTGGGAAATGGACTTCTGCATCCATTGCAAGATTATGGAAGCCATCACACCCAATTGTCATATAGGTGTTACTTTGAGAAAATCCTCGCTCTTTATTAAGTCCTTTTCCCTTTAGGACAATTTTCGTGTTACCTCCATTAAAGGGTATTTCGACATCATGCAGAAGCGAAAGTTTTAGTTCTCCTGTCAATCCACCGGTATGCGTTCCTTTTATTCCTTCTGCCCCAAAAAAAAGAACCGTACGTTTGCCATCTGCCCCCTGTGGAATAACAGCTTTTGCATAAACGCCAATTTCTGTGGAAGAAGTCCGCAATGCAAAGCGACTTATGGCGATAGTTATCTCCATACCTCCAATCGTACGTTTCATGGCGATTGGAAGGTTTATTACCTCCTCTTCGTTATAATTCAGATCCTCTACATATGCATTGGTTTCCGCAATACGTGCAAACATATTGTTCAGATCACCTATCTGTTGTATGGAATTGCTTTTTGTCTGTGAAAAGGATACATTTGTACTCAATAGTAAAGTACAGAGTAATATGCTTATTCGATAACAAGCAATATTTTTCTTTAAGAGGGCTATGAAAACTGTCTGTATTTTCATAATGGCAAAGATTGTAAAGATAAAGAGACAAACAGTTATGTGCATTTTGTCGATACAAGAAGTTCTCTAATATCAATATCAAGTACCAACGCTATTTCTAAAAGAGTATCCAAAGAAGGCTGGGTCTTATTGGAGCTCCATTTTGAAACTGTATTCTCGGATTTTCCAAGTTGCTCTGCCAGCCATTTGCTTGTACGCTGCTTCTCCACAAGCACAACTTTAATTCTATTTATTATCGTCATACGATGATTTTATTTATTTCTTCATCCATTAAATATCCTACAAAGTTACTCATTGTCTATTGGATTGACGAAGAAAATGACAGAAATTTTTGAAAATCCGTCATTTTTCCCAATATTTCCCGATTTATCCTACCTAATCCTCGATTTCTGCCTTTTCTATTATATACTTATAACTTCGCTGTGTTACAGTTATTTATTCATCTTAAAAACAAAAAAATATGGAACCAAACAACAATGACAACTATGTGCTGGTCTTGGAAGACCGCACGGAAGTGAAGAATGAGAAAGAAGCGGGAAAACTCTCCGTAGTTTCAGGTATTGACGACAAGGGTAACCTTAAAACCACCGAAGCAATCGCTGCGAATCAGGCAGCGTTCTTGAAGTTTAACAACAAGGACGGACTTCTAAAAAACTTCATGAGCAATTTTCTCCGTCAGTTCAACGACCCATCTCGTTTCGGACTGTACAAAGTTTTGGCAAACAATGTAGAACAAGGTGTGGACAATCTTCGCACCATGTTGCAAAGCCGCGAAAAGCCAGAAAGCAAACAGAAACTGACAGAGATTGGAGTATCCTTTGACGATTATCTGCCGAAAAAGAAGAACACCACAGTCATTGATGAATCAAAGATTGATTGGAAGCAACTCGACAACCTCGGTCTTACCCGTGAACGACTGAAACAAAGTGGAGAGTTAGAAAAGATGCTTTCTTGGCAGAAGAGTAACCTTGTTACTATTGCCGTACCTATTGGTGATACAACTATCTACACCGAAGCCCGCCTTGCTTTCCGTACGGACGATAGCGGCAATATCGGCTTGGCTATTCATCCTTTACGCAAGGAGCCACAGCTTGACTTCCCCTATATGGGCTACAAGTTCTCTCCCGAAGAGAAAGAACAACTACTCACTACGGGCAACCTTGGCAAGACAATCGAAGTAACGCCAAAGAACGGCAATCCTTTTTCAGCCTATGTCTCCATCGACCCACAGACCAACGAAATTGTAGCCCTGCGTGCCGACCGTGTGAACATTCCCAAGGAAATCAAGGGCGTTACCCTTTCTGACGCTCAGTATAAAGACCTTGTGGAAGGCAAAGCCGTGAAGGTGGAGGATATGACCGCCAAGAGCGGCAAGTCTTTCAACGCCACCTTGCAGGTCAATGCCGAGAAGAAAGGCATTGAGTTCATCTTTGGCGACAACAAGAGTTTAAGAGAACGACAGGAACACAAACAGACACAGCAGCAAGGCGTCCCACATAAGCTTTGCGGCTTAGAGTTATCTGATAAACAGCGTGAAGCCTTGGATAGCGGTCGTACACTATATCTAAAGAATATGGTGGACAAACAGGGACAATCATTCAACGCCTATGTTCGCATGGACAAGGAACAGAACCGCCCACGTTTTTACAAGTGGAATCCTGACAAGAAGCAGGAAACTGGCAAGGAAAAGGTGGTTGCCGTAGCCGAAGAACACAAGACGCAGGTAGCGGTCAATAATGACGGCAAGACCAACGAAGCCACGAAGAATGTGAAAGAGCCATTGAAGACTGGGCAAACACAGCCCACTGCCGCCCAAAAGCAGAAACCGGACGAAAACAAACAGAAGAAGTCTCGTGGACGTAAGATGTAACCCTTAATTCTATTATCGACTATGACAACTTGTATTATCGCCGAGAAACCCTCGGTAGCCAGAGATATAGCCCGTATCGTTGGGGCAACGAACAAGCAGGACGGATATTTGGCTTCCACTCCGTCCGCCGATTTTCAATTGGAAGGTAACAGCTATTTTGTTACATGGGCGATGGGACACCTCATCACCCTTGCTATGCCTGAAGCCTACGGCTTTTCTGCCTACAAAGCCGAAGACCTGCCCATTCGTCCCAATCCTTTCCAACTTATTGTCCGCCAAGTGCGTAAGGACAAGGAATATATATCCGATCCTACGGCACTCAAACAGCTCAAAGTGATACGTTCCTGTTTTGACAAAGCAGACCGCATCGTTGTAGCCACCGATGCAGGACGTGAAGGAGAGTTGATATTTCGCTACATTTATCAACATCTTGGTTGTAGGAAACCTTTCGACCGTCTTTGGATTTCATCATTGACGGACAAAGCTATCCGTGAAGGACTTTCCAATCTTAAGCCGGGAAGCCATTACGACAATCTCTATTATTCCGCCAAGGCAAGAAGCGAAGCCGACTGGCTCATGGGTATCAATGCAAGTCGTGCGCTGTCCATTGCCCGCAAGGGAGGCTATTCTTTAGGACGGGTACAGACTCCAACCCTTGCTATGGTCTGCCATCGGTACATAGAAAATCGTGATTTTTCTTCCGTACCTTATTGGAAACACTCTGCACTCATGGAAAAAGAGGGCTTGTCGCTGAAAGCCATTGGCAGTACTGACTATGAGAGTGAAGCATCGGCACAGACTGCTCTCGCCCAGCTTCGCAGTCAGAGCCAGCTTACGGTAGAATCGGTCGCAAGAAAGGTAACGCATACCGCGCCACCACTCTTGTACGACCTTACTGCCTTGCAGAAGGAAGCCAACAGACGCCACGGCTTTTCAGCAGACAAAACCCTCTCAATAGCCCAGAGCCTCTATGAGAAGAAAATCACGACCTATCCCCGCAAAAGATTTTAGAATTTTGTATCTTTCAGATAATCAAGAAGATAACAATGAATAAAGAAGAAAAGGGTTACGGCTTGATAACGAGCGAGTTTCTTCCCCTTTCTTTATTCTGCAATGCCTCAAAGACCATATTATTGTATAGTGCAAAGATAATCAATAGTTGTGAAACGACATCATAATTAGGTAAATTTAATATTATTACACTTCTTAATAATATCGCAATTATAAATCTTACGATATTGAAAGGAAAAGACATATTCAAAATATAACTTTCGGGATAGTAGCAATGATATAAGATTATCGTTTACATTCTTAAGAACACCATATTACCCATATAGGCTAAAATCAAATCTTATAGGAGAGTACTCGAAATGTTTTTCTATCTTTCAAAAGAAGTTGCATCTCGAAAGAATATTAAGAAAATACAACGAAAGGGCTTTGCTGTGAAACCCTTTCGCTGTCATTATTTATTTCCGTATTCCTGTGATAGCAGATAGTTTATATCGAAAATTACCCTCTTCCTTACTCTTGCTTCTTGTTTTTTCAAAATCTGTTTCAGGACCTTTATCTGTATTAAAAGCACCGCTATAATAATAGCCACTATCCGAGCCATTCCATCCCATATTACACAACAAATAATACTTTCGTTGTGTATAAAAACCTATGGTTTGCCCATTTTTTTTGCGAAAGACAGAACGGCTCATTTCCAATAACCCATGAACCAGCCAACAATGCCCATCTGAGTATGAATACCAAGTCTTTATAGTAATGCCTAAAAATTTCTTTTTGTGTTTCGTTTCCTTTGCATAACCACTTACTAATACATAGTATCCTTTCCTTAATTCATTGACAATATCTGTTTCATTATAATCTTTTTTTACTCCTCCAGATGAAAACCCTAAATTCTTAAGAGTCCTCGGGATATTATCAGTAGAAGCGGAGCTTCCTTTATTTTCGTCAGTTTCACTTTCTGGATATTTGGCATAAGTAACATCTAAATTTTGTCGTAAACCTAATTGTTGCATAATCCTTGCTATATAAGGGATTGCAGGAGGATATGGATACCAATTCGTTACATAACGATTCATAATCTCCCAATCAAAATCATAGCCGTTGTATTGTTTAGGAAATTTATAAACGGATAATAATTGTGCAACAGCAGTTGGTACGCAGCCTGTGCAGGATAATTTTCCATCCGTTAATGGACAAAATTGATTGTAAGGACTTCCTTGCCCCCACTCAACAGGACAATATCCTTCTTTCATTTCGGAAAAAGTTTTTTCCCATTTTCCATATACAACAGAAATTTCATTGTTTTTATTGATTCTATTATTTTCGTTAAACTCATTAATCTCTTTAATGATTTGGACTTCCATATTTGCCAAAAATGGTACAAGATTAGGATTGTCTACGACACCATCTTGAGGGATTTCTCCTTTATCTGTAAGCACTAACATTGGAGTAACCCTTGTATCTCCGCTCATTATAGCATATCCACCACCTTGAAAATTGAAAATATGTACATTTGTTGAATTATCAACATCTGACCTTGTCTGTTCCCCAACTCTTGTACCTATAGAAGTTCCGTCTACTTTGAGAGTAAATTTATTTTTCAGAATGAGGTGTTTTGGAACAATAGAGTTTACACGAGTTGTTTTGCCTAAAAGAATATCATTGAGTTCTGTTTCCGCATCATTGATATTTCTCTCATAGGAAGTTACTATTTTTTTTTCATCTTTTTCTTTTAACTCTATCTCATTTTTCATGCATGAGTTATGAAAAAACAAAAAGATAGCACAAACTATATATATTGTATTGTTCAATTTTAAACGCATATTCTATAGTATTTAAAGAAAAGGCAATCTCGTTTGAAGAGAGATTGCCAAAAGATATTAGTTTAAACGAGCATTTGGATAACAGGCTAAATCTATATCGTATAAATCTCCTCCACAATCGAAGTCAATACTTCCGTCATAACGATATAAATACCAACCATCAAAACTTCCTCCCCATCCCATATTTGCATGGCAATAAACATTGTACCTCTTTAAAATTCTGCGAGGTTGTTTTGGTGAAAGAGCCACATTAGAGGGACGAACGCGAATTTGATAACCATCAACAACCCATGCATGTGAACCATTGGTAAATACTCCTGTAGCTCTTGTTCCTCTGATGGCTCTTGCAGTTCCTCTACATATAACAGGTCTTCTTGAATTTAAAGAGTTTGCCATATTTTGGAAAGTACAAGAGTTTTTTCCATCAATATGGATATTCCATTTTTTTACATAATTTGCAACTTCATCTACAGAAACAGAACCTCCTTTGCGTGTAAATTTTGTGCCACTTCCATCTGCAAGATTCTTTATCAAAGAGGCTAATCTTTTATCTTCCTCAGTAGGCTCATGGTTTCCCCAAAAATTCGGAGAATAACTTCCTAAATTACCCCAATAAAACTTCTGTCCTTCAGGAGTTGTAATATCATTAATATTCGGTTGTAAATACGCCAAGACTTGTGCCCAAGCAATAATTGCACACCCTGCAGGATGGCGTCCGTCATAACCATAGCCAAAATCATATTCTGGGGGACATTTAGGCATATAAAGATTATAAGGACTTGTCTGATCCCATTTTGTTTTTAGCATAGGCTCAACTATTTTATATAATTGCCCAGAAGGATTGCCTGTGGCAGAACTGCGTGTTACAGGAGTATTGTTTACAAGGTATTCTACATGTTTCATCCCCTTTTCCCTAATTTGCGTATTGACATAAGCCTTTGTCTTTTCACGAAGAGAATCTTCGCATTGCTTAATTACGGAAATCTCTTGCAAGGCTATGTTCATTGCATTTTTTATCATCAAATCTGCTGTTTCGTTTGGTGAAAAGAAATCTCCTTCCTCAGAAAAAGCAATAACATAAGGGAAACGACAATCAGAACTTACAATCATACTTATCGGTTTCTTTGTTTGTTGGGCAGTCCACTTTATTTTTGTGAAACTTATGTTTTCATCTTTCTCGTGCTTGTTTGTCGTCAAAGGTAAAGTGATTTTTTCTTTTTGTACATCTGAGAAAGAATTAAAGGTCGCTCTTGTGCTTGTCCCCTTAATACTTTCGATGTATGATTTTGCAATATCCTCAATTTCGGAATTTGTTAATTCCTTATTATCTGGATAGGCAATACTATTGTACTCTTGTTCTGACAAAGAAATATAAGATCTATACCCATTATCTATAATGGTATCAACTTCATTTGCTTTGTCACTACACCCACTCAAAAAAAAGAGTGCTACGGGTAATAATTTTAGATAATAGTTCTTCATAACCATCTGTTTTAGTTTGACATTATAGATAAGAATTCATATTGCGCAATTTAGGTAAAAATAATGTACCCTCCAAATTTTATTCTATCTTTTTCCTCATTTTGCATTAAAATACCCATAAATGATGAGGTAAAAAATTGCGTAATTGATAGTTTTGTATGAAAGAGTAAAGCTCTGATATAGAAAGAGGGCGGTGTGTTATTCAGACTCAAAGGCATATCAAATCTCTAATAATTTCAAATTTATAGCAGTTTAAGAAAAATAGAATAGGAATATAATAAAGATTATCACAGTTTTGTTTGTGCTAATAAAAATAGGCTGTCATATGCAAAGGTAATGGGCGTGAATATAATCGACTGATTACTAGGTAAAAATAGAATATACAACATATAAAAGGTGAATAAGAAACGAACGAGTTTCTTTCTTTTTCCTTATTTTGCAATGTTTCAAAGAACCTTGTTTTACAGTTGTAAAGGTAACAAAAAAGGCTGTGCAATCCAAGGAAACACGGCGTAATGGACATTTTGTAGGAATATTATCCCCTCTCTTACATTATCTCTCTCGATAGTCAATGGTTAAACTCACCGTCTTCTCTTGCAGGGCGATGAGTTCTTTTGTCAATCTGATAAGTTCCTTCAATAAAGCCTGAACGCTTTTGTCTGCCGTATTACAGTGTAGAAGTTTAACCACCTGATTATAGTTTACTCCTACTTGATGAACTTCAGCTATTAATTCTGTGAGTTTGCGATAATTCACGGTATTTTTACAGCACACACATAACTACTTTGTATCGGAATACTCCTCCGTTAATTTTATCGCTTGCACTTGCAGCTTGATGATGGCTTCAGAATAGCTCTCAAGTTTGTGGAGCATTCTTTGGGCAGTAGCTGTTGAGTGATAACAGTTGAGCGTCTTGACAGCTTCATTATAGAAAATACTTATCTTGTAAATTTGGGATATTATGTTAGAGAGATCACGCAAGTATTTCTCATCTGACTTGTCTTCTGTGATAACCTTGAATGACTCTCCAAGTAATCTTGCCCTTAGATAATCGCTCTTGGTTTTTGCTCCCGACTTTCGATAAAGATTGATGACCTTTTGTTGGTCTTCGTAGTTAGGTAACCTGATGTGCCATCTGTCCCATTTTTGGCAGGTGGCACATCTGCCGTCAGGTTTGTTAGTTTTCTTTCTTTTCATCGTTTCTATGTTATCTAATCACGACTTTGGAGTGATTTAATCCCCTTTCGGGGCAAGTGTCTTTGTGGTACAAATGGCAATTTGTGGTACAAAGACACACCTTGCCAGTATAAAGAAAGAGATAGTTTGTTATGTTCCATAAAGCAACCTTTCTGGGGTGCTTTTGATAGACGAGAGTTCAAAGTTCAAAAAGTAAGTCAAGAGATAAGTTTT
>NZ_BAIS01000031.1 GCF_000613345.1 Prevotella disiens JCM 6334 = ATCC 29426
TGTATAGAAAGACGTGAGTACGCTTGCTTGATGCTCTCCCAGTACCGCTTGGCGATATTGGCATCGACGGCATCACGGTAAATCATCTGTTTTAGCCTTTGGGTAGGCTCGAAGAGTTGTTGCTCCGACTGGCTCCAATAGCGGAGGTCATCAGAGCTGTCGCATCGGTTCAGCACGCATTTCAAGCCACCGAATCCCTGATAGTTGCGCAATATGTTTTTCTCGGCTTCGGTGGCTTCGCGGCGTTCTTTTTCCAAGCGAAGCACAACACGGATGGCTTCTGTGTTGGCTTCAAGGACGTTTTTCTTATTATATGCCATAGTGTTTCTTTTTTAATTAAGGAGGAAAAAGGTCGGAAGATAACAGTATATCACCTTCCGACCTGTTCTGTTCCGCTTTGTTTCTATAGGGATTATCTCCCTCGTTGTTTTCCTTTCCTTTTTTCAAATTCAAAGGAAGTGGTGTAATCTTCATTAAGGACAAGTCGGGCGTTGAACTTTTTACCTGCCTTGCTGGTTAATCCTTTGAGAATGGGTGTACGTCCTGTGGTTAGCAAATCCCGGATGTAGTCCTCGGTGAGAAGCGTGCCACAAACCTCACGGAAGATATGAAAGTCACAGCCTCATGTCTGCATTTGGCAACCTTGGCATAGATGCCCACGCTCTCAGTGCCACACTTGGGGCAGCGATAGGTGGGATAAGACTTCTGTTTGGGAGCCAGCAAGAGGAGTTCCTCGCAGATGGTACTAACGTAGGAGTTAATGCCTTGTGCAAACTTTTCGGGCGGCATCTGTCCTGCTTCGATGGCAGCAAGTGTCAGTTCCCAGCTTCCTGTCATCTCCGCATTGGCGATTCGCTTGTCCTTGACAATCTCATAGACAGCCAAGCCTTTCTCGGTAGGTATGATTACTTTCTTGTCCCTTCGAATATAATCACGAAGGATTAGTGTTTCTATGATGTTGGCGCGGGTAGCAGGTGTTCCTATACCGCACTCCGCCATTGCCTTACGCTTGTCTGACTCCTCCACATCCTTACCAGCATTCTCCATAGCAGAAAGTAAAGTAGACTCCGTATAGAGTGGTTTTGGCTTGGTCTTATGCTCGGTGACTTCTGCATCAAGGACTGGCAAGTTTTCTCCCTCTGTCAGGTTTGGTAATGAAGACAAAACCTGTTCATCACCATCTTCTTTCTTTTCAGCTTCCGCTTCTTTACGTTTCTGTAAGCTTTTCCAACCCAAGGAGATTTGTCGGCACGCTTTCCAAGCAAAAGTGCTGTTGCCGTCCGTGAAACGTGCCTGCATACGCTCTTCTTCCGAATTTGGGGAAAAAGCTTCGACAAATCGATTGAGCACCATTTGATAGATAGTTGTTTCATCTGCCGACAATCCAGATGGCGTTTCTCCTGTAGGAATAATGGCGTGGTGGTCAGTTATCTTGGCATTGTCCACAGAATGGCGGTTAAGAGGTGGCGTAATTCTTGCACCTGTCTTGCGGAGCAGGGCGGGTACTTCCTCGAAAACATCCTCACTGATGTATCGGCTGCCTGTGCGGGGATAGGTCGTGATTTTCTTTTCATAGAGGCTCTGGGCTATCGAGAGGGTCTTGTCCGCTGAAAAGCCGTGGCGTCTGTTGGCATCCTTCTGCAAGGCAGTAAGGTCGTACAAGAGTGGTGGCGACGTATGTCCCACCTTTCTTGCGACCGATTCAACCTTAAGCTGGCTCTGACTCCGAAGCGCAGCAAGAGCAGTCTGTGCCAATGCTTCATTCTCATAGTCTTTACAGCCAACGGCTTTCAGCGACATGCCCTCTTTCTCCATGAGTGCAGAGAGTTTCCAATAAGGAACGGAAGAAAAATCACGGTTCTCTATGTACCGACGGCAGACCATAGCAAGGGTTGGGGTCTGTACCCGTCCTAACGAATAACCACCCTTGCGTGCAATAGACAATGCACGGCTTGCATTGATACCCACGAGCCAGTCGGCTTCACTCCTTGCCTTGGCGGAATAATAGAGATTGTCGTAATGGCTTCCCGGCTTAAGATTGGCAAGTCCTTCACGGATAGCTTTGTCCGTCAGTGATGAAATCCAAAGACGGTCGAAAGGTTTCCTACAACCAAGATTTTGATAAATGTAACGAAATATCAACTCTCCTTCACGCCCTGCATCGGTGGCGACAATGATACGATCTGCCTTGTCAAAGCAGGAACGGATGACTTTAAGTTGCTTTAATGCGGCAGGATCTGATACAAATTCCTTGCCTTTACGCACTTGGCGGACAATAAGTTGGAAAGGATTGGGACGAATGGGCAGGTCTTCGGCTTTATAGGTGGAAAAACCGTAGGCTTCGGGCATGGCGAGGGTGATGAGGTGCCCCATCGCCCAAGTGACGATATAGCCACCTCCTTCCAAGTATCCGTCTTGCTTGCTGTTTGCCCCAACGATACGGGCTATATCTCGAGCTACCGAGGGTTTCTCGGCGATAACACAAGTTGTCATAATCGATAATAGAATTAAGGGTTACATCTTACGTCCACGGGACTTCTTTTGTTTATTTTCTTCCTGTTTCTGCTTTTGGGCGGCAGTGGGCTGTGTCTGCCCAGTCTTCAAAGGCTCCTTCACGTTCTTCGTGGCTTCATTGGTTTTGCCGTCATTATTGACCGCTACCTGTGTCTTGTGCTCTTCAGCTACGGCAACCACCTTTTCCTTACCGGTTTCCTGCTTCTTGTCAGGGTTCCACTTGTAGAAGCGTGGGCGGTTCTGCTTCTTGTCCATACGAACGTAGGCATTGAAGGACTTGCCCTCCTTATCGACCATGTTCTTCAAATAGACTGCGCGACCGCTATCCAAAGCTTCACGCTGTTTTTCTGATAGCTCCAATCCGCAGAGCTTATGCGGTGCGCCTTGCCGTTGCCCCTCTTTCAAGCCTTGCTTTTTGTCGAAGACAAACTCAATACCCTTTTTCTCGGCATTGACTTGAAGGGTAGCATCGAAGGACTTACCGCTCTTGGCTGTCATGCCTCCACCTTTACGGCTTTGCCTTCCACAAGGTCTTTATATTGTGCATCGGAAAGCGTAACGCCCTTGATTTCCTTGGGAATGTTCACCCGGTCGGCACGCAGGGCGATGATTTCATTGGTCTGTGGGTCAATTGATACATAAGCGGAAAACGGCTCTCCGTTCTTGGGCTTCACTTCGATAGTTTTGCCAAGATTGCCCGTAGAAAGAAGTTGCTTCTTCTCTTCAGGCGAGAACTTGTAGCCATATAGGGAAAGTCAAGCTGTGGTTCCTTGCGTAAAGGATGAATTGCCAAACCAATATTGCCGTTATCATCTGTGCGAAATGCAAGACGAGCTTCGGTGTAGATGGTCGTATTTCCTACAGGTACGGCAATCGCCACGAGATTGCTCTTCTGCCAAAAGAGCATTTTTTCTAACTCTCCACTCTGTTCCAATTGTTCGCGGCTAAGGCCGAGGTTGTCGAGTTGCTTCCAATCAATCTTCGACTCATCAATAGCTGTGGCATTTTTCTTTTGTGGCAGATAATCGTCAAAGGACACTCCAATCTCTGTCAGTTGCTGGTTGCTTTCTGGCTTTTCACGACTTTGCAACATGGTGCGAAGATTGTCAACACCTTGTTCTACATTGTTTGACAAAACTTTGTACAGTCCGAAACGAGATGGGTCGTTGAACTGACGGAGAAAATTGGTCATGAAGTTTTTGAGAAGTCCGTCCTTGCTGTTAAACTTCAAAAACGCTGCCTGATTCGCAGCGATTGCTTCGGTAGTTTTAAGGTTACCCTTGTCGTCAATACCGGAAACTACGGAAAGTTTTCCCGTTTCTTGCTCATTCTTCACTTCCGTGCGGTCTTCCAAGACCAGCACATAGTTGTCATTGTTGTTTGGTTCCATAATTGTTTGTTATTGAGTGAATAAATTGCTATCAAGCAGCAAAAATATAGGTATATAAAGAAGGTGAAAAATTTTCGGGAAAAACGGGAAGCATAAGGGAAAAGAAGGAAAAACAACACTTCTTCCCTTTTATTCCACATAAAGGGAAGAAATATTATATTTTTGCGCATAAAAACTTGGTTATCTGGATGTAATGTATTATATTTGCAACTGCCCCATTAGGGGTGAACTTAATAAACTAAAGTGCACAATGGATTATTTGAAGATTCCATTAGATTTTTCTGTCGCTTTGAAGGGGACTTTGGCGAGATGCTCCCCCGAAGAATCTATTGCGCAAAATATAATGCTGTTAATCGTGTCACATCCCGGAGAAATTTTCGGGAAATATGAATATGGATCGATTATTTGGGAGTTGGAATTCAATCAACTGGTTAAAGTCAGAGATTGGGAAGAAACGGTAAGAAATTCCCTCGTGCAATCAATCACGGCTTATGAGCGACGGCTAAAAGATGTTCGTGTGGATGTACATCTTTCTGAGATAGAGGAGGACCTGTTGGGAAAGAATCCCAATATTCGCCGTCAAGCCAGTATTACGGTTCATGCCCAGATAGAATCAACAGACATTCCTTTTGTTTTTAACACTTTGGTTATATCAGTCCTTTATCTCAATAAATCTTTGTATCATGGCGACAGATAAGAATTTTACACGAATAAAAGAGAGGGTTTTAGACTATGCCATGTCTTTGTGGGAGATTGATGATGCAAGATTGATAGACCCTGTGGTTGATTTGCTGCTGGATGTCGTCGCTTATGAGTTTTACAAGTTGCACCAAGAGATCGAGAAGTCCGATGCCCAAATATTAAACCGTCTTGCCAGAATATTGATTCCGCAAATATGGTCGCTCCCATTCCCTGCCCACGGATTGCTGACAGTACATCCTCAGGTTGGCGACAATTCCGCAGTATTGAGAACAGAAGACCAATTCTATGCGCGCAAGGTAGCTTTAGGCAAGGATGATACGCCTTTCTATTTCACCCCTTTGGTGGAAGAGCCCTTATTTGACATAAGAATTCCATTCCAGGCATACGGGACAGAACTTCAATATAATATCCGTAAACGAACGGAACATATAGAACTTCTGCCATCCACTCATCGCATCGCAGATTTCACGTTGTGGATAGGTCTGTCCATCCCGGATTCTCAGTTGGGAAAAATCGCGACACTGCCTATTTGTGTTTTGCCGGAAGACAGGTCTTTACTCCCATTCATCCAGAATGTCAAGGCTTATGATGACCAAGGTCGTGAATTAAAGACAGCTCCTCATCTGTTGAAACAATCTCACGAAGAAGAACATTATTTTGAAGAAATATCGACCTATTATCAACAAGCATACATAGACTTAAATCTACCTGTAGATCCCGCAGCAAAGACGATAAAAGAGATTTTTCCGAGTGTTCTGTCCGAATTAGACCAGATTGAGGGAAATGAAAATGCGGTTTGGATTCGTTTGTCATTTCCTGAGGTCTTCAACAGAGAGGAACTGGGGAACATCAAGATTCTTTTTAACACCTTTCCTGTCGTGAACAGGCAGTTGGTCTTGGTAAATCATAGTTTCAGGACACATGGGAGAATAGTTTCATTGCCCTGCTCACATAACGCTTCATTGCTGAACATACACAAATTTGAGGACAATAATGGTTGTGTGTTTCGCAATAGGCTTTCCTTGTATCAAAAAGAGGTCAAAGGTGTCTATAGTTTGTATTTCGGGAATCTGGAGCGTTTCGACAGTGACAATGCCCAGAGTGAGATCAGCAAGGTTCTGCGGTTAATCCGAGAGGAAGGAAATGCTTTTGCCTCCCTTGACACAGACAGCCTTTCCTCCGATCTAAAAGTCCTGCAAGAAAAATTGGACGCTACTGAAAAGAGCATAGATCGTCAAAACTTCAAAGGGAACAAGAACAAGGCTTTTCTTTTAACTGTTCCGCACAAAGAAAGTCATTTTGCAGAATTGAAATACTGGCAAACCCAAGGAGAAAGTGCCAATGGCATCAATCAGAGAAATCTTGTTCAACAGTTGGACATGGATAAATTTGACCCGTCCAGTATTAGATTCCAAACATCAACGGTGGAAGGCAGGTTGCATACGGACGACCAAGAGCTCATCAATAGTTTGCGGTACGGCTTATTATGTAATAACCGCATTGTTTCTGAAGAGGACGTTAAGAGTTATATATACCACCGTCTGGGTTCAATGGTGAATGGGGTTGACATCAAGGACGGCATTTGCATATCCAACGGTTCACTTCAAGGAATAGTCCGGACTACGGATGTCAGCATACACCTGTCATCTGAAATAAAAAAAGTGGACTCCAAAATGAACCAATTAGATTTTTTGGCGAACACACTTGCCGAGGAAATGCAAAAGAAATCCATTAGTCACAGTACCTATAAAATTAATTTTATATGATGGAAAGAAACATAAGCAATAGTGTGCAATCCGCCATGCGCTTGTCAGCATCTATGGCAAACGCGGACAACCATACAAGCTACGGTATTTCCCATCTGGTGCTTGCTTTGCTTTCAGAAGGGACGGGGACAGGATTGTCCAATATACTGAGCTCAATGAACAAGGATGTCGGCTATATTCATGAATGGTTTGACGTGCGCCGTGAGATGTACGTGTCAGAGGAGCATGAAGGTGATGGTATTGTCGCAGACAGCCAAGTGACCCTTGTGCTTGAGGAAGCAGAACGCTCAAAGATAAAGTTGGGCTCCGACAGCATAGACGCTTTATGTGTATTTACAGCGATTATTCGCCAAGGTGTTGTTTTCTCGGACAGTCAAATTGAGTCCTTGTCCGTTTCTGAGGATGATGTCCTTTCTTTCTTCAATGCACAAGCGGTTAATCATTTTTATCAAGGAGAGGAGAATAAGCTCTTGGCAAGTTTCCCTTTCGCGTATAATCTAAAAGAAGAGGCATATATCCTTCGAGGAAGGATTGTTTTGGGACGTGAGAAAGAAGTACGTACTATCTTGGAAGGTTTAGAACGTTGTGCCAATAAAGCTATAATGCTTATAGGAGATTCCGGTGTAGGCAAAACGGCTATTATTCATTCTCTAGTAAAGGAGGTCTGCGAGAACCACGACGAGTTGATTTCTCAAATCAAACTTATCGGCTTACACACAGCAAAGCTGTTGGCTTCTTCCGGCAATGAAACAGAGCTAGCCCAGAAAATCTCCTATTTTCTTGGAAAATTGGATGAGATGGAGGGACAAACCGTTTTGCTGATAGACGACCTGCAAATGTTGTTGGAGTTTGGTGGGCAAACAAAATCGACAACCCTCATCAACATATTCAACTCCCAAATTAGCGACGGTTCAACAAGTATTGTATTCACGATTACTCCAGATGCATTCAGAAAGCATATCGAAAAAAACAGTATAGAGAGCAAATTGGATATTTTGGATATTTCGGAACTGGACAAGTTCACTGTTCTAAGTATGCTAAGGGAGCATTCCAACCGGATGGAAGAACACTATGGTCTTTCCATAAACGACAACGCCACGCAGGAGTCGCTGACATTATCCTCTCGATATTTTAAAGAGAAGAAACAGCCCGCCGCAGCAATAGACCTGTTGGACGCGACTGCTGCCGCAGTACGCTTGAGCAACAAAAATTCCCTAAACGAGTTGGATGTGTTCCTTTCCAAGTTTGAATCTCTCAAACAGGAGGATCCAAACCGTCAGCAACAGGATTTACGTCTTTTTTCTAATAGTCTGAGATCGAAAATCAGCGTAGTGCTGATCTCTAAGCTCCCTAATGGCATCAGTTTTTCAGAAGGTACTTTGGAAGAAGAACTGGCGAAAACGTCTGAGACTCTCCAGAACCTGTCCGTCCTAGCCGAGAATGGCATTCCGCGAGTTTCTCCAAGTGAGGTCGAAGCGGTTGTCGCGGAGATGACCGGGATTCCCTTGGGAAAGATTCAAGCCCAAGAAAAGGACCGGCTGTTAGGAATTGAGAGTCGTCTGGAGGAAAGGGTCAAAGGGCAAAATAAAGCAATCACAACGCTCTCGGACGCCATCATAGAGTCCAGAAGCGGACTCAGTGACCCTCGCAAGCCCATAGGTTCCTTCTTTTTCTTAGGTCCGACAGGTACAGGAAAAACTGAACTTGCCAAATCACTCGCCGAATTGCTTTTTGACGACGAGAACGCCATGATAAGGTTTGACATGTCCGAGTTCAAGGAGGAACATTCAGCAGCTTTGCTTTATGGTGCGCCTCCGGGATATGTAGGATATGAAGAAGGTGGATTGCTGGTGACAAAGATCCGCCAAAAGCCCTATTCTGTCATTCTTTTTGATGAAATCGAGAAAGCGCACTCAAGTGTATATGATGTCTTCCTGCAAATCATGGACGAAGGAAAGATACACGACAAGTTAGGGCGCGAAGGGGATTTTTCAAACGCCATCATCATATTCACCTCAAACATTGCAAGCAGTTGGATTGCAGAACAGTTCAATCAAGGAATCACACCAGACTCAAAACATCTAACAGAAGTCATGTCCCAGCATTTCAGACCAGAATTTTTGGGACGCCTAACAGAAGTCGTACCGTTTGCACCCATTAACGAAACGGTAGCCCAGTCTATTTTCCGCTTGCACTTCTCTCGTTTGCAACAGCAACTGCAAGAGCAAAAGAACATTCACATACAGATCACTGACGAAGCCTTGCGTTTCCTGTCAGCCAAGGGATACTCTCCCCAGTACGGGGCACGCCCCATCGCTGGCGTCGTACGCACTTATCTTAAAAAGAGCATATCTCGCTTAATTGTTTCCGAGGGTATCAAGGAAGGAGACAGTGTCAAAGTTTATTACCGAGACAACGGTTTGGAATGGAAAAGACTGGATATATAAGTAAGGAGGAAAGGTTGGCACTCTTCCGCAAAAGTGAGTCAAGCAATCTTCTGGCGGAAGTGTTCCTCGATGAGCTGCAATTTATCTTGGGCGAGGATATCCTTGAACAAGTGGTTGTGGCAAATCAAGGCATGAATCCTCGCGTAAAGTCCAAGGACATCCTTGATGTAAAGTTGCGCACGTTTATGCCTTGGGAGAGTTGGTAGAGTTGGTTCTGGCCCGTAACAGCATCTATCACCAGCTTCCCGAAAGCCTCTTCCATCCATTGACTCTGAGTAAGCCAAATATGTCCCAGAGAGAATTGATAGAGGCTATCAGGCAAAATCGCAGAAAGGAGAAAGAAGCCCTGCACTTTTTTGCCCCTTTTGATACAGCCTTTTTCAAAGAACGGGTACGGATTCACAGGCGCTATCTGAATTTCTTTTCGGAAAAAGACGAGCATCCCATAAGAAAAGCATTGACGAAAGCCATTCTATATGACAATAAGACACTTACCCCGGACGAATGTCAACGCCTTTTCTTTTTTGCAGGGAAGTCAGATGCATCCAAAGAGAACCTCTCGGAGATAGGCATTCTCCTTCACGAGATTTTAAACTTGGATGTGAAATTACAATTTAAGTCATGCAAGGTGGAGAATTTGCCATATCCCGTACTCGGAAAGACTCAGCTTGGTCTTGATGCGGGTCTGGATGGAGTTATACAGTCCGAAATAGAGGATGTCGAGGGCATGATCCACTATCATGATAGCGTCCCCGCAATGAAAGTAGTACAAAAGCACATCGAGTCCGTCAAGTATGTATTGGGCTTCTTTATCTTGTCAGCGAGGAAAACTAACATCAAGTTCACGCTTGACGGGACTATGGATTTTATCTTGGGAAACAACCGTTTGGGATATGACGCCCAACTATAAATTAAAATAAGTGCAATTATGGAAGTTTTGATCACATATTTTCTTAAATATCTCCTGGCACCCTTTCTGGTGGCCGCCATTCTATTGATGATGAATGGAATCAAGGCAATAAAGAAGCAGTTGAAATTTAAAAATGTAATCGTATATATCTTAATAACAGGACTGCTTTTGGGAATACCCGGTTGCCTGTCCATCCTCAAAGATGAATTCGTCTGGGGAGGTGTCTTCATTGTCAACGTCCTGTACCTTTTCTTGGGGTGCTTGTTCGCCTATACGATGAACAACAATGTGGCAAGGAAGATAGGTGTTGACGGCAACATGGTGTCCCAGGTTCTTGTCATGCTGATTTGTGGGTTACTTGGGGGATGGATACATTTTCTGCTTTTTGAGAAATTGGGCGGAATGCCGTATGCCCCTTGGTCCATGCTGTCCGTTATTTGGTACACCTTGCCTTTTTTGACACTACTTAGCCTTAGGGCTTTCCACAAGATTCCGCCTCCTTTATATGAGCTGTGGTCTTTCGGTCAGAGTGGGTTCAACAGGAATCAATGGGATAATACGGATAATTTTCAAGCTATTCCTGTCAAAGTCCGAATAAAAAGGAGACAGGAAGACGAGGAATATGCCTCTCTGACCGTCCGCCTTCAGGACAACATAAGCCTAGGGGACTGGTTCAACTGGCTGGTGGAAGACCAGAACAGGCGTTCCCCGATGCACCAGATAGATGTCAATGATTCAAGTGTGAATGCCGGGTGGATTTTCTATACGACACGATGGATCAATTACCCATTGTTCATCAGGGTGCTGAATCCAGAACAGGACAGAAAGGAAAATGCAATAAGAAAGAACCAGATCATATACATAAAACGAATTATCGTTGAAGAATCAAAAGCACATGAAACAGATTAAATACCTTCCAATCAACTGGAGCAATGGACTGAAATTGTCCGGGCAGCACTTCATTGATGCCCACCTTCACATGGTAGAGTGTTTTCAACATCTCAGGGCAGAGCATGTCACGGAATACAATTACGGCATTGGTATGCCTTTGGAGCACCATTCATCTTCTGTATCAGTAGAGGTTGTCGGAGCAGGGGCAGAGAGCTCAACCATCAGGCTCAACCATTGCAATGCCATTACACTGGGTGGCAGCACCATCGTTTTTGAACCGGAACTTTATGGCAGTTTCTCTCCGGAGTTAACGCTTTCCGATCTTGGAAAAGATGCAGCTGACGGTGGCGTTTATATAGCGGTAACAGCTTCTTACGATCGTCTCATTCCTGTCGGTTATCCAGACCCGAACGAGATACCGCTTCGCCACCCCCATCTGCTTCCTGAGATTCGGATAACCGCCGTCCCGGTGCAGTCCGGCAACGAACATTTTCTAAACAAGGATTTTGTAATCATAGGAAAAGGCTTGCTTGAAGGTCGTGGATTTGTTTTGGATGACGAGTACATCCCACCTGTACAGAGGTTGGCCTATAGCCAAAAGTTAAGGACATCTTTGAATGGCACCATTGTCCATCTGAATCATATGGAGGATTGCATTGGTCAAATTTACCAAAAGAACGTAGATGACAGCCGAAGGAGTACTTTGACATCCAACGTATTTACTCTATGTCGGGCAATAGACGAGTATTACGCACACCAGTTCTTCCAAATTGAGAACATACTCATCGAAGAGCCGCCAATCCGCTATCTTCAAAGCATAAATATTCTGGCTCGTTCCATCTTCAACGCATTAAGGACAATCTCCAATAAGGAGTACGAATATATGCTGCAGTATTTCTATGAATGGACAGAAATCAGTCCGTCAAGTTTTGAGACAACTGTCGGAGATGTCCTTTCTTTGAAATACAACCACTTGGACATTGCAAAAACCAACCGTGTCGTCCAGAAGTTTGTGACCACACTTGACACTATCGTCAAGAAAATGAGTGAGCTGGATTACATTGGCTTAATTCGTGAGAATATCATTATCAGTGATGACAGCAATGTCGAGCAGGAGAAAACCCAAAAGACGTGGCGTTTCTTAGATTAGGCTTATGGAAATCAAGAATAAAGAAGATAGAAGAAGAACGATCCGGCAGTTCTGTCTGGTATTCTTCCTGTTGTTAACCGTCATGTTCGTGGCGGGAGCCGTCACGCTGGTGACAGCACAAAAAGGAGCCGCCCTCTTGGAAGAGAAAAAAGCCGCCTACGAACGGACCATTCAAAAGCAGGCAGAGATCAATTACCAATTGGAGCATATCTTCAAGGATTTGCACAATCTCAGGACGCAACCGCGGACCATCAACGAATACAAGCAAATGCAGAAAATCATCACGGAGCAAAGGATGATGATGGAGCAGGAAATTGTGTCCCTTTCTCCGGAAGAGCAGGAACGCTATGTCATATTCTCTCAGATACTGGAGGTAGTCAAGAAGACACAGGAGACATTGGACGCCTCTGACGCGGAAAGCCGCAAGAGAGTGTATAACATGGATCAGCTTGAGAAGTGCAGACAAAAGTATCAAGAACAAACCCGTCTAAAAAATGAAAAGAACCAATGACGAGCAGGCGTGGACGAATTTTCGTTTCACCCTGCTGCTAATCTTTTTTACAGTCGTAGTGTTTACATGCTTGTGTAAATATATTTTTCGAATACCTGAAGTAGAGAGTGACCATTATATCTCAGACATCAAGGAGACCGAGCGTCTTTTTGACAAGCAGAAAAAATGCGCCGAGCAGGTTAAGGAAATCGGGAACAAGATTGACTCTTTGGACTTTAGCGTCCAACAAGTTCAGCGGCTGGATGAAATCAAAGAAGAAATGTTTCTGCTACAAAACATCTACCAGAAACACAACAACAGTTCAAAATATCTTTTTGGCACTCACTCGTTTCGCATTGTCAAGGAATATTTTGATGTTAAGGAGGAGTTTTCCGCCACGACGGAAAACAACAAGGTGATAGTGCAGTATTTGGAGGAGTGCAAAGCAAATTTATAGTTATGACGGAACGACAAAAGATCCTATCGGTGTTTTTAGGCATACTGGTGCTTGGCGGCATCATCCTGATAATAGGGCTCCCCTTCCGTACGGTGAAGGGTGACCTAGACTTCAATATCCATGACAGCAACAACAATTTCCATTACGAGATTGGAGAGGTGCTGGAATTTACCGTAAACGAGCCGGAACGTGTCAAGGGGAAGTCAATTCTCTGGCAAATGGGTAACGGTGATTCCATCAGCAACAAGATGGTCGCCAAGTATGCTTACCCAAAGTCAGGCAAGTATCTGGTGACACTAAAGGTTGACGATCATACAGTAGCCAACCGCTACATACAGGTTGTGTCAGGCATAGAGGCGGCAGCAATCGACTCCGTGCCAAGGATCCATGCCGTATCCGAGGGATACCAGGGGGAGGAACTCACCTTTTCCGCGGATGGGGTCGGTGTGGACACATGGATGTGGGAGTTTGGTGAGACGGGGACAGTTGATGCTTATGAACAGCAAGTGACATACACTTACGAAACACCCGGGAATTATGTTGTACGCCTACAGACCAATACTACGAAATATCCAATAGAACACAGGATTAAGATTTTACCGAAATTTGAAAAAGTAGAGGAAACTATAACCGAACCACCTGTAGATTCGCTGGGATTAGCCCAAGACGACATTCGTAGGAGGCTACAGATTATAGCCAATCTTTCCGTAAGGGACAACAGGGCTTACAAAGAACAGGTCAACCATATTCGCGACACTTATTTCTGTACGCCGTCAAGCCAAGTCGTCGTAGTCGTCAATGGGGATAAATATAATGACTTTTCAGGGTATTGCCAAGGTTTGCACTTCTTGGAAAGCAGTCCCAATAGGCGAATTAAAATCCAAGAAGTAAAAATCGACAACCAGAACTGTGTGAGAACAATTCAAGTAACACAAAGCGTAGCAGACAAATGAAAAAGAAGATAGCCTTTATTACATTCCTTTTTGTGGGTTGTTTCCCCCTTTTCTCATTTGGACAGGTTTCCACTTATCAAGCGACACAAAGAATAAAGGGGAAAATATTCAACTTTTATCCCGATTCCAAGGCTCCCTCTCGCTTGCGGAATAATCACGATGCGAGAATTGTCTTTTCAGATAGGAACTCCAATAAGGCATTCTCTACCGCCTATGGACAGCATCCATTGGGGGAGTACAAGGTTGGCGAGGCTTTTTATGTCATAGGCGAAAAAAACGGATTTTATCAGCTGGTCAAAGCCGACCCGAAGTTGCTTGGCAGACCAAAAGGTTTGTTTGGCTGGCTCTATTCCCCCAAAAATCATTTTTCAGACAAGGCGAAAGTTTCCTATGTCGGATGGATGCCGAAGAACAACCTGCTGTACTATGACCACGCCTATGTGTCCCCGACCAACAACAGGGCTGTCCGTTATAGTGTAGGTGTCAATCGAATAGAACGGTTGTACAACTTGCGCCGATACTTGAATGGGGACAGTCTGATTCTTTTCTCTGATCCTTTTCTAAAGACACCATGTCCCTATAAAATCCATACGGGACAATCCGTATATGCATATAAACGGGACGACGTACACAAGACGGTCTTAATCTCCGATTGCCCCCAGCTTTCTACTGACAGCACTCATTTTATGGGATGGGTTTCTATGGATATGATAACCGCCGTCGGGCAGAACGAGGTTTACAGGATCATGCCCGATGCCCAGCACCTTGCTTGCACCAGCATCATCGGGAATGACACCATGTCCGTACACTCCGCTGACTTTCAAAGCCGTTATCTGTTTGACGCGGGGAGCTTGTCCCTTCAATCGTCTTCAAGCAGGAATGTTAGTTTCGACTCCCTGCATTCGGTTTGGTTGCCCGTTTCGATATGGGACGGCAAGGCAAATAAGTTCATCAATGTGAAAGGTGGGTATACCTATGTTTCGGATGTCCAGAGGATGAAGAACGGTCAGAAACAGATGAACATTCATGTCTTTTTCTTCGCACAGGACAAACATGAGGTCGGGAAACTCATCGGTGCATTACAAAATGTGGCACTCCGAATGTCTCCGAACCGGAAATATGCTTTTTCCGCGACAATGATTTCAGAATTGGGGAACCAATATCTACCCCTTACCGACAGTCTGGTGCAATGGCTGGATTTTATCCAATCCCCGCCCCATGTGACCAGGAATAAGGATGCAGGGGTGAAGGATGCCTTTAGGAATTTAGTCCTTCAGACACGAAATGACTGTTTCGAAGATAATCTCTTGTTCCTCTTTGGCAAGAGTCAGGACATATCCATTGATTCACATTTGCACCAGCAATTGGCTTCCCGGTCTTTCTCCATGACTTTCTTCCAACTCTCCAGTGACAACAGAGAGGCAAGTCAGGACTTTCTCTTAACGGCAAAAGAAGCTTTGGATAAAAATATTGCGGAATACTCACAATACATCCAGAACTATATAGTTGACCCCTTCCTGCTCAAGCCTTCTCTGTTTTTTGATTACGGGACTGATGCAAACGTTTATCTGTTGGAAACACCCAAAAGCAGCCTTGCCACTGGTGGAATAGTCTTTCCCCTTGCAGGACAAAAAATATCCAACGCTACCGTGGAATTGGTATTGGACACTTTGTTCTCGCAGATTCCCCGACGAGACGAGTTGCTGTTGAGCAGTCTGGAACGTTACGAGAATAGGCTGGGTGTACTTAGGAGCAAGCCTTCATGGCTAATAAGATATGTGCATCAATATGCGGAGACCCCAACCCCTTCCATTGACAACATAGACCGAAACTCTGTGTCTGACGTGTACTATATTCCTGCTTTAATGCCAGACTCGACTTTGAGCCATTTCCAAAAAGGATACGTATTCTCTAAAAATGAGATTTCAGGTTTCCTGCAGTCCTTCAGGGATTTATTGCCCGTTTTTTCAGAGGGCTTGGGCAAGCGTGAACTGAAGCTACTGCGTTCTCTCTACAGGCAAGAGCGTAAGAATATCAATAAGAGAAACCTCAGAAAGGTACTGTCTTCAGAATCTTCCCTTGCGGAGTTGTTCTACCATAAGACGGGAGTTCATGTAAATGACTCACTGTTTTACCACCTTTCTCCCTCCCGACTTAAACGGAATGAAGCTGCGTTCAAAGACTGGGAGATACTATATGACTTATCCCTGCGCAAATTGCAAAAAATGGAGGAGGATTATGTCGAGGCAAAGTTGGAGGAGGTGCTTGTCGGAAATGATGTTTATTACTTTATACCTCAAACTCTAATACCATAAGGAATGAAGAATGTCAATGAATTAGAGGAAAGGGTGCTGGAAATTCTATACCAAAAGAGTATATCCTCACCGCTCTGGATCACCGAAAGTGAAATCTATTGGAGTATCCCGGACATGAATGTAACGGAGAGAGACGTGCGGGAAGCCTTGGATCGCCTTGTTTACCAGCGCAGGGTTATGAAGAAGGTGGGGAAATATCAAATAGAGAAAGTCGAATTTCTTGCCATCAAGGAAAGGCTTGACTCTCCTGTCTCCTTGGGATTATCTGAAAGCGTAGGGCAAAACAACAATGTGGAAAAAGAAAGTGGAGAAAAACCCTGTTCCCGCCCCTCTGTCCGAGAATGGAATGTTCAAGGGCTTGTCAGTCTCTTGGTATGCTTGTCTTGTATAATCTTCGGTTTTCTTTTGTGCTTGTTACTCATGAATCACAAACAGGATCAACCATTCTCCTTCCCGGAACTTCAGCTTCCCCAGAACCAGCTGCAAGTATCTGACCGTTCCGTTTTTTTGTCGTCCAAGAAAGAAAACCAAACCAAAAATCTGCGAAAGATAGAGACAGAGTTTACGGAACAGCAGAAAGTCAACCGCCTGCTGAATCTGCAAGCAGACAGTGTGAGAATGTCCGTTGAAAGACTGAGGGCTTATGTTTCAGAAACGAACAACAAGCAAAATGCCCGTCTTCAGGAAGAAAGAGATTTGATACTTACAGTTTCTCTTCTCCTTGTCGGACTACTTGTCATATTGGTTATTGCCTTGCTGGTCAGGAAGAAAGAATGAACGGGCAAGAAAAATATATCCGATTTTCCTGCAATCCTCTGCTGATTTGTTAAATAATGTAATTGCAAGAAAATACTCGGTTAAAAATTTGGAGATATGAAAAGTAAATCATATATTTGCCCATGATATAGGACTTGCGTTTGTTTTCTTCTCTTTCTTCCGCATAACCAAGTCAATGGAGAATGGGAAATTTTCAAACAAGAGTTTGGAGGTTTCTTTTTTGCTTTAATACGTATGTTGAGCGAAATTGACCTTTTATGTTCAACTTTTTAATTTTACAAAATTATGGGATCATTCCGTGCATCACTGGAGTTGGGAGGAAAAGAATTTGACGTCCTCTTCTCAAATTATGAGTTCTCTCGCTCAACAGACAGTAAGGGTAAGCCTTCTTCAAGTATTACCGGAGGACGAGTTGTCGTTACCATTGAGTCCACAGAGGACACCTCTACCATCGAAGCTATGCTGAATAGCCAGTTCAAACCCGTTGAAGGAAAAATCATCTACAAGAAGACGGATGAGGACGCCAAGATGAAAGAGGTTGAATTCAAGAACGCCTATATTGTGCATTATAAGGAAACCTTGGATGTAAACAATGACGTTCCGATGACCATTACTATGACTTTTGCGGCAGAGCACATCACCGTGGGTGCTGCAGAACATGACAATCGTTGGCCTAAGGCTTAATTTGCCTTGCAACATTTCTTTTCTCCATCATCCGGCAGATACAACTCTGATTGGGTGATGGAGAATGTTGCTTTTACTCATCAAAAAAAATGCATGTATGGATTTTTTGCCAAACAAACCGGTGGCAATTTGTATTGGTGGTGTTGAGTTGTCTTCGTTCAAGTCCCTTCGTCTGAACCAGTCAATTAACGAACACCATTATTTTGAAATGCTTCTTGACTATGAAGTCGGTGAAGTGTTTCAGGCAGCCACACTCACCAAATCCGCTGACTGGCTGGGAAAATCAATAGCCATAACTATTGGTGAGAGGAACTTTTACGGTCTTGTGGCACAGGTGGGCTTGCACAAGTCCGAGGGATATACTTTCCTGAAAGTCTCGGGTTTCTCCACAACCTACCGTTTGGAGGGCGATTTGCACTTTGCGTCTTGGAACGAGAAGACTTTGGCGGACATTGTCGAGGAACTGGCAGAAAAGTCCAATGTGCAGGCATTGGTGAAACCGGAAAGGAGCGCAAAATTGGAATATGAATGCCAATATCAGGAGAGCAATTTCGCATTCATACAAAGACTGGCGAGGCAGCATTTCGAATGGCTCTATTATGATGGAGAGAAATTGATTTTCGGCAAGCCAGAGCTACCCTCCTCGATTACATTGGACTCAAAGAGGGATTTGAATTCCTTGGACATCTGCATCCAGACAGGAGCACGTGCCCTTTCCTCCTTCGCCCATCTGTCGGGAAGCAACAATACGCTGAATTCCTCGTCCCCGGATGAGCCGACGGGACTGAACAAGCTCGGGCAGCACGCTTTTCAGGAATCCATCAAGATGTTTGGTCCTCCCGCCAATCATTATGCCACCTCCCGTGTCACGAACAAAGGGGAGTTGGACACCTATCTTCAGAAGAAACAGCAATCGGACGCCTCCATGTCCCACTTTATTACGGCGGAGAGTGACTATGTGGGTCTGATGCTGGGCAGTGTCGTGGACATAAAAAGCACCGTTCAAGTGACAGGCGTTTCCTACAAGGAAGAGTTGCTGGGAGCTTACCTTATCACTGAGATTGTCCACTTCGCGGAGGGTGACGGAGGCTATTCCTGCCAATTCACTGCGATTCCTGCATCCGTAAAGTCATTGCCGACCCCTGACGTCCCCCTTCCCGTTGCCCAGCCACAGATGGCAACCGTTATCAGCAATGATGACCCCAAGAAACAGGGACGTGTCCAAGTGAGGATGAACTGGCAGATAAACGGCATGAAAACCTCGTGGGTGCGCGTACTCTCACCGGATGCGGGAGGCAGCGAAAAAGTGTCCTCCAACAGAGGATTTGTCTTTATCCCGGAAGTCGGCGACCAGGTCATGGTTGCCTTCCGTTACAATGATCCCAACAGACCCTATATACAAGGAAGCCTGTTCAATGGAACCAACGGCGGTGGAGGCGGAGCCGACAATAACGTGAAGAGCCTGACCACAAGAAGCGGCGTTGCCGTCACGTTGGATGACAGCAAAGGAAGTGCTACCATCGTAGACCCATCGGGAAGTATAGTCGTGCTGAATGGAGACAACACCATTTCCATAAAATCTGCTGATAAAATTACTTTTGAATCAAAAGAAATTGAGATTAAGGGTAATGAAAAAGTTAAGATAGAAGGGACTACGGAAGTCTATATCAAGGGAGAGAAAACAAAGTTAGAGGGTATTACGGAAGTCGAAGTAACAAGTACCACCAAGGCTGGTGTCACTGCTCCCTCCACCAAGGTTGAGGGTACCGCAGAAGTTGCCATAAATGGTGCAACTGTAAATGTAGATGGTACAGCTATGACAAATGTAAAGGGAGGACTCCTAAATTTGAACTGATTTATGGACAATGAACACAACCCTATTTCTATCCGCATAAGGCAAGTTCAAGAACTTTGGCTAAAAGTACGCAGTGAAAAACCACACGCCCGTGCTTTTGTGATGAACTATACCCCTGAAGACTATGCTCTTATAGAAGGTTTATCGGTATTGAATCTACTCCACATGGAATTTCAGATGACACATTTCTCGTTTTTCGCACTCTTCTTGACAACAAAGGAGATTTTTACAAATCCTTAATAGAACAATGGATTACCGCATTTGAGAAAGATTTGGAAAGTCATCCGGAATGGCATTGGAACGATTTTGCCTTTCTCAAGGAGCAATACCATAAATTATCCCCTAAGGATGAGCATAACCTGCTGTCCTTTTATTCCCAATTGCTACATAGCTTTAAGCGATTTGAGGGGGTAACAGGTAATCTGCTTGTTTTGGTTCTTCTCATTGAACGTGTTGAAAGCTTTGATGTACTGCACGAAGTCCTAAAAGAGTTCTTGGATGCTACAGACGATTATATCGGACTTTTCTTCATGGAAGTTAAGGGGGAAGAAATTTTTTCTCCTATCATTAAAAAGATGGAAGATAAGGGGTGTGTTGTAGAACTTCCAAACCAAAATATGGGAGCAGCCTATAAGGAAATTATCACACAGGGAGACCCTAATGATCCACAGGTCCAATATAGGAAGTTGTTGCTGGAAATGGGTGAAGAAACAGCCAAGAGCAATAGGAAACGACTCTATAAAATTGCAACAGAGGAGTTTTTCCCGTTATGCAAAAAGATAGGAGATACAAATCTTTGGATTTCCGGTTATTTGGCAGTAAGCGGGTTCCTGATGCATTTTATAAAAGAAGAAGCTGGACATTTGCAACAGATGCTTGACAAAGCCCTGGCTGTCATACAAGAGGCGACACCTGCAGATGAACCTTTGATGTATGCTGATCTTATGATTCATTGCTACCTGTATAAAGGAGCTGCCTATGCTATGGCAAAAGATTTGGAGAAAGCAAGTTCCCATTTTATGAATGCTATCCGTATCTCTAAACAGACAGAGAATCATGCACAAACCATCAATTGCTACAATAGTATTCTCTTGGTGCTTCTAAAAAAAGAAAGGACTGATTACACGCCTATATTGAAAGAAGCTTTTGAATATGGTTATTCCCTCACTGACGAAGAATTGAAACTTATCAACATTTCATTCATCGCGCAAGCTTTCATATCTAAGGGAGAAAATGTCAGCCGAAAGTTGGAGCAGGAAATAGATGATCGTATGGTCACTCTCTACGGAGTTCATTGGCAGGAAAGTCCTAAAGACGCCATCAGGCGCATAGAAAAGGAGAATAAAGTGCCGCAATAATAATTCTTTCAGCCTATGCTACCTACTAGTACCCATTTGACGCCCGTTATCGGTCTGGATTTGCATCTTGCGACCTCCGGTAATCCTTTCCATCCCTATGTAGGTATGGTCATAGACCCGTTTGACTATATTCCTTTCCTCGGCAGCAACGTCAACATCAACGGTCTCAAGCGCGGTGTGTCTGACACGAGCGGTGTACTCATTACTTTCCGGCACATTCCCTTGGTTGGTGCTTTCATCATGATGCCCATCATCGGGCACGAGAGCATGAACTTCTTCTCCTCCCAGACGGTTTTTGCAGAGGGGACGCGTTTAAGTCCCAAGGGATACATGGTAATGACCTGCAACGACGTGGGCATTCCTTTTTCGGGAGCATTGAGCAAGGTAGGCAAGAAAAAGTTCAAGTTCACTCCAACCCTCTTCGCCCCGACATCCTTCTCCATTCCCATTCCGACTGGTGCGCCCGTCATGGTGGGCGGTCCCTATGCCCCCGACTGGGGCGGTATGCTGACGGGGCTTTTGTCAAGCATCGGCTTCAGCACGCTGCTCAGTTTTGCCCCTGCCATATTGAAGGCTATGAAGAAAGCGGGGAAAGGAACTATTTCGAAACTCAACACCGAAATTTTACAAAGAATACCGGGTACTAAGTCTCTTACAGACTGGCTTTGCAAGCACGGTTTTGAGCCTGTGAACCTTGTCAATGGCGTCGTAGTCTATGAAGGTGAAGACTTCTTCTTCCCCGGCATGCCGTCCTTGTCATGGGAGCGTGTCTGGTATTCCGATTCCGACTATAAGGGCTGGCTGGGACACGGGGTACACTGCTCGTACGACAGGAGCGTCACCTTCCTTCCCGAAGAGGACATCCTTGTCTTAAGATTGAGTGACGGTCGCCTCGCCTCCTTCCCCGTGCTTGATGAGGGAGAAGACTCATATAACCGCCTCGAGCGCATCACCCTTTCCCGAACGAAGGAAGGGTACGTTGCATTTGAACACCGTAGCAACCTGTCCTTCCACTTCACCGTTCCCGGAAAGGACAGGGGATATTCCATCCGTCGTCTTTCCTCTGTTACCGACTTGGAGGGCAGGAGCATCCGCCTTTCCTATGAGAATGGCGTGCTTGCGACACTCACCGATGCCTGCGGTCGCCGGGTCACAGTCCGACATACGGATGCGGGATTCATCGAGAGTCTCCACCTGAGGATGCCGGACGGAAGTTCCGAGCAGCTTGTTCGTTATTCCTATGACGGACAGGGCGACATGGTAGGCATTACCGATGCTTTGGGGCAGACGACAGGAATTCGCTACGAGGATCACCGTATGGTGGAGAAGACCGACCGTAACGGGTACGCATTCTTTTGGGAATACGATAAAGAGGGACGCTGCGTCCATACACGCGGAGCCGACGGCGACCAGGAAGGCTGGATAAGCTATTTCCCCGAGAAGGGATACAACACCGTCCGTGATGCCTGTGGTGCGGAGAGTACATACCGCTACGATGCCAATCAGCTTGTCCGCTCCATCACCGATGCTCTTGGCAACACGACCCGCTATGACTATACCGAGGAGATGGAGCCCTACCGGGAAATAGACCCCGAGGGGCGCATTACGGGCTGGCACTATGACGGACGCGGCAACCAGACAGGCACGACCTATCCCGATGGCACATTATCTATGCGTGTGTTCGATGAGCAGGACCGCATGATTCTCCAAATGTCACCCAAAGGCACCAGACAGATCTACGTCTATGACACCGAGCACCCCCATAGGGTACGCACCGTCATCGAGGAAGACGACACCCAGACCAACTTTCACTATAACTCTGACGGCAGTCTCGCCATGATGGAGAAGGGTGGCAGGAGCATAGTCCTGCACTATGACGACATGGGCAATCTCAGCAGTTGCCATTCTGAAGGCAGGGTGCTCATGCGCCGGGAGTACGACTACCGGGGACGTCCTGTTATGGAGCAGGGTCCGTCCGCACGCCCCCTTCAATACGAGTACGACCTCCTTGACCGCGTGCGGCGTATCTACCGTCCCGACGGGAACATTATAGACATCGGCTACGACTGTTACGACAGCGTCACCGAGGTAAAAGACAAGGACCGCCATGTAAGGATGGACTACACCCCAATGGGTAGTTTGAGACGCCGTGAGGAACAAGGTACGTCTGTGGAGTTCTTCTATGATGCGATGGAACGCCTCACCACGCTTCGCAACGAGCGTGGCAGCCTCTATCGGTTCCTGCGCGACAAGGCGGGCAACGTCGTCCGTGAGATTGGCTTTGACGGTATGGAGCGGCGCTTCACACTCAACAGGTCGGGAGACGTCATCCGCGTAGACCGTCCCGATGGACGCCATACCATCTATGAGCACAATGCCTTCGGTCGTATCAGCAAGGCACGCTATTCCGACGGCACATGGGAATCCTTCTCCTACGACAAGGACGGCAGACTGTGTGGTGCCGCCAACGCACAGGGCGAAGTGACCTTCAGCCGCGACAAAAAGGGTCGTGTCATTAAAGAAGAACAGGTACTCCCGAACGGAGGCAAGGCAGACAGGATTGCCATTGAGCATGAATATGACCAATGGGGCGGACACACAGGACTGCGGAGTTCTCTCGGAGCGGAGCAGAATACCTCCTACACCCCACTTGGGGAGACGGAGACCCTCCATGCCTGGCAGTCAGAGGAATCAGACGCTTGGGAAAGCCGTATCCGCTACGATGAGAGGGGACGCGAGATAGAGCGCTTTGCCACGGGTGGCGTGCGCATTACCTCGGAATACGATTTTGCGGGGCGTCTGGAGGCAAGGTGTACCTATGCGGGGACGGAATCGCGCGGACACCGCTTCTATGCATGGAGAAGGAACGACAGGCTGCTTTCCATGCGGTCCCACCTGAGGAAGTCTCCCGTGATGTACGACTATGACAGCTTCGGCACCCTTGTCTGTGCATCGCTTGACATGAGTGAGTGTCTCTTCAAGACTCCCGACATCATCGGCAACGTCTATCGGGACAGGGATGCCAGGGGACGTGTCTATGACAGGAGCGGCAGGCTGCTCAAGGATGAGAAGAACTACTATCGCTACGACGGGGAAGGCAATCTTATCCTCAAGAGCACTCGCAATGTCTTGGAGCCTCCCGTGATGCCGCAACCCAAGGATTGGCTTGACAAGCTCTTCACGAGAACCACGCCCAACGACAAGGACTTACAGGCACATTATGGCTGGCAACAGGGAGATACCGCTTACGAGTGGTATGGCAACGGCATGCTCAAGAGCGTACGCACGCCCGATGGTGCCATCATAAGGTTTGAGTACGATGCCTTGGGCAGACGTACCCTTAAAGAGACGCACGACACATGCCATCGCTATGCTTGGGACGGCAATGTGCTGCTGCACGAGTGGAGTTATGGCAGGCGGGAAAAGCGAGAATGGAGAAAGATGACCTCGGACGCATCCGCTATGACAGGCAGGAGCCGCATACTAACCTCATTACATGGGTGTATGACGGTGGTAGTTACACCCCGGTGGCAAAGCTCACCGAGGAGGACAGCTACACCATCGTGCAGGACTATCTGGGTACGCCCATACAAGCCCTTGATAGCAAGGGAAATGTGGTCTGGGATTGCATACTTGACATCTATGGGGATGTACTGGAACTCAGAGGAAAACGAGACTTCATACCCTTCCGTTTCCAAGGTCAATACGAAGATGGGGAAACAGGACTGTATTACAACAGGTTCAGGTATTACTCGCCACATACCGGAAACTACATTAGTCAGGACCCGATTGGATTAGCTGGCGGGAACCCCACGATGTATGGATATGTTTTTGATAATAATATCCAATTAGATATCTTTGGTTTAAAATGTAAAGCTAAACATCATCCAATTCCAAAATTTTTAGGAGGCAATAAAAAGCAGGATTTTAGTGAACTTGACGACGTTGTACACAAAGAATATCATAGTTTACTAAATAAGAAATTAAAACAAAATGGCTTGCCATTACCAGATAGAGGTCCTAAAGGAAGTGCTGCTCTTTGGGATAGATACATGGCAAGTAATCCAGGCTCTCAACGAAAAGCATTTGACGCAGTGCTAGATGCTGCTCGAGAGATTGATTTTAAGCATGGAACAGATATAACAAGTAAATTTTGGCAAAATATCTATAAAGGAAATTTTAAAGTACACCCATAATGGAAAAAATATTTTATCAAATTAGCGACCCCACACAAAATGTTCCCGAAGGAGATGACAGTTGGATAGCTCAATTGAAACAAGAGAATATAATGTGCGATTGTGGAAATGTCATTAAACATACAGCAATTGATGTCTTTCTAAATGAAAAAATAAAAAAAAAGTTTTGCTCCAATTACCTACGCAAGAGGTACATTTATTGGAATGTTACATAAAGATATTGTTTCATTACTGGGCATTCAAAATATTGAGAATGTATATTTTGTAGGAAAGGTTTATGATGTAAACAAAACTGTATCCAAAGAATACATTTCAGTTGTTCCAAAATTTAGAATTTATATAAGGGGAGGGAAAGAATCAACTTGTAGTATATGTGAAAAGTGCGGAGTCGTTTTATATTTTCCTTTGCCATTAAATAGTTGGTATATTGTGGATAAATCTATCCCAAATCTCACTTTCTTTCCAAGCGCTTTAACAGGTATTATTGTGAATGACGAAATTTTAAAACAAATAAAAAAATCAGGAATTAAAAGAATTGGATATGAAAAATTGCCAGTATTAAAAGAAGCAATTGATGGTCACAATAGTTGTTTTGGGGCTTTGCCACCGGAATAATGACCTTTTCGGCAAAATCAAGAGTACTCGCAATGTCTTAGTTCCCTCAATGACAAGTAATTGCAGGCTCATTATGGCTGGCAGGAGGGAGATACCGCCTACGAGTGGTACGGCAACGGCATGCTCAAGAGCGTACGCACGCTCGATGTTGCCACCATAAGGTTTGAGTACGAAGCCTTGGGCAGGCGTACCCTTAAAGAGACGCACGACACATGCCATCGCTATGCCTGGGACGGCAACGTGCTGCTGCATGAGTGGAGCTATGACAGGCGGGAAAAGCCGAGAATGGAGAAAGATGAACTCGGGCGCATCCGCTATGACAGGCAGGAGCTGCATACCAACCTCATTACATGGGTGTATGACGGTGGTAGTTATACACCTGTGGCAAAGCTCACCGAGGATGATAGTTATACCATCGTGCAAGACTACTTGGGTACGTCTATACAAGCTCTTGGCAGCAAGGGTGAGATAATTTGGGACTGCATACTTGACATATATGGCGATGTGCTGGAACTCTGAGGTGAGAGAAACTTCATACCATTTAGGTTCCAAGAAATGTACTTCGATGAAGAACCAGAACTTTGCTATGTGCGACACCGATATTATAGTTGTGATACAGGTACTTTTAACAGCCAAGACCCGATAGGGTTAAAAGGAGATATGCAACTTTATGCATACGTTCACGATGTAAATAGTTGCGTGGATACAATGGGATAGAGTTCTAACCCTATTACATTTACAAGTAGTAGCGGACAAACTCATCAAGTCAGCATCTGCAAAAGGCAGTCTATCCCGCTTAATTATACCTACTTAATATTATGACTATATGGTGTAACACCGTTGAGTATCAATATTTTTACCGAGAAACAACAAAAAGTTCTATTTTTCTTTGGCAATCACAATCAAAAAGCTTATATTTGCGAGCAGCCTAACAACTTGAAAAATAAAACAGGTGTAAAATATAATTAAAATTATTATAAATTATGGGACTATATCAATACGGTGTAGGTGGCAATGAAGTAAAAGTAGATGCCAATGAGTCAATTGCTGAGATTCCTTCGAATCGAACATTGTTTGTTCAGAAACTTACGGATGAAGCTCCGGTAAATCCAGAAGCTGTCTATGGTTTAGAGACAGTCGAGGATGTCTTTGAGCGTTTTAATCCGACAGTTCAACTAGAACACCAAGATCAGGAAGGAACGCCTGTCGTGGAAACCATGAGTTTTAATAATCTTGGAGATTTTGGTGCCAAGAACCTTAAAGAGAACAGCCCTTTCCTTTCTCAATTGGATGTGGAAAAAGAGCAGTATGTAAAGATTGCTCGTCAGTTATCCTCCAATCGTGCTTTGCTGAAAGCAGTGGAGAATGCTGAAACACGTTCGGCAATGATTGAGCTATTGGAAAAAGCCATAGAAGAAATATCAAAGTCTAATCCATCAAATGAAGAATAACTATGGATACAGAGAAGAAGACTAAAAGCAGTCAGCAGGTAAGTTCAGTTGCACAGTCCTCTCAAGCAACATCGCCATCTTCATCTGCGCTAGACAAACTCAAAGAGTTTGGAGGTTTTGCTTTCATTGAGAATACAATTGACGGAATGTCAAACCTTAACCCCAATCGCAAGGCGAGGAGGAACATCTTTCTGACTGACGAACAGTGGGCAGGGGAACGAAAATTACTTTCCAGTCGTTTGAAAGTATGGATAGAACTCCTCAAATCTGGAGAGTCTGTCGAGAAAATGAGAGACGAGGCAAAGCAACGGGCTTTGCAAGTTGAAGAGAACTTAAATGCCAATCTTCTGGCGGCTCTCTCACGTACACGCGATTTGGAAGCTGCTTATCGTTCCATCGCTTTATTCTACAAAAACACAGAAGCAGATAAGGTCAAGAACATTACGATTGTCAATGCAGACCTTGAACAGCTTCGAGACTTAGACAATACTCTTTTCATTGATTATATCGGCAATGAATTGAAGCAGAATTACGACCGACTTGATTTGCGTCGTAACTATTCACTTCTAGTTGTCCCAGGCTATCTTGGCTCTAATGCCGTCTTAGACAAATGGTCTAAAATGGCACATGAAACCAAGGCAGTTCTGATTACGGATTTCCAAGACTTGGAAAGTCCAGATGATGTTGTAGATGTCTTTTTCAATGCTGATCACACAGGTGGCGAAGTCTTTAAGGCAAATACTATCATGACCTGCAACTGGTTGCTTGGCCGTCCGAAAGTAGATGCTGTTGGCGAAGAAGAGAACTTATATGTTGCCCCTTCTGGTGCTTTGGCAGGAAAAATCTACATGACATTGATGTCTCAAGTTGTTGCCGGAAAGAAATTTGGTGGATTGAACGAAGTGGAAAGTGTCCGCTTTGATTTAAAGAAAAGCGAAATTTCAGAACTGGAACGCATGGGACTCGTTCCTATGGTGAATGAGTATAGCCGTGTAATGGCATTCTCAGCAAAGACACTTTTCAATGGAGACAACATCGGTTTGCAGACCTATTCCGTTGTTCGTGTCTTTGACTATATCACCAAAGTGCTCTTTGACTTTTTGAACCGCAGGGCGTTTGAGAACTGGACAACACGCACAGAGGCTGATTTGCGTTCTCAAATTGTCAAGTTCTTAGATGGAGTTCAGGGACCAAGCAAACTCATCGAAAAGTTTAAGGTACTTAAGATTGAGCAAGATAAGAATCAGAAAGACAAGGTTCTCTTGGACATCCATATCACCCCATATTTCCCAGCAAAGAGTTTTGTAATTCAACTTGCAGGTCATAAGGGAGACAATCCGGAAGATACAGTTTGGGAAAGTGAGTATAAACAAGAATAATTTTATTATAAATATAATTAGGAGCAATAAGGAAAAGAAATCTTATTGCTCTTTTTTACTTATTGAATAAAATATCCTAATTATGAAGGTAAAGCACTGTCCATACATTTCAGTCATAGAAATAGCTCAATTTCTTTGCCGAGAAATACAAGTAAATTCGAAATCTTCTCATGTGAGAGAAATTCGGAATTTACTTTTTTCTTACAATAAAGGGAGAATTGTTACCCAAAAGGCATTGGGTTTAATGACTCCTTTGGGACGAGCCCTTGTGCTATCTAATCCTTCTCATTCACCTTTGTTCTCAGCAGCAATTTCCGACAAATTTGAAGGTAGAATTAAAGCATATGCCAAATGGAAAGGGCTTGTTGCGGCAGGATGTCCTTGGGATCATAAGAAAGCAATACAAAGGCTTCAAGGAAATAAACTTTGGTCTTGTGATAAGAGCAAACATATCTTGTTTTTCTATGATTTGTGGTCTAATATACATTATGGTTTTATCGGAAAAGCAGTTGGGTTTACAGAATGGGAGTTAACAGCCGGGGCAGGAGTAGCACAACTGAAAGATAATAATCGAAGTTGGGGAGCATGGACCTCTCAATACTTGCAAAATCGAATTAAGGAACTTGGGGATGCAGACTTTTTAGCAGCTTTTGATGATGCAAGTGATAATGAAGCAATCAAAATAGGTTTTAGATTGTATAATAGATATGGAGGAACTCCTTCTTTCTTAACGGCTCAAGCTATCTTAGATGAAATCTATAAATCTTATCAGAACAACAAACTTGTAAATATCAAGAAATGCCCAAATCATTAATATTCTTTTTAATTGCATTCGTTTTTTTACTTTTTGGATGTACAAGAAATAATATGCCGTCAGATCATCAAATGTTAGAGAATTTCAATCTCAATGAGTCTGAATTTGAGAGATTGAGAGACATTTCTGTTAAGTACGATAGATTTCATTACCCCCCCTATGATGAGACAGATAGTACAGCCTATATCATCTCATATAAAGATAAAAAGGAATTGGATTCTTTAATCAAGAAACTAGATATTATGAGTATACAGTATGATGGGATATCAGAAGTTTGCTTGCTCTTTCATACATGGGGAATTTCTGTCAGCGGAGGATATAAGGAGTATATCTATGCTCCAAATCTTGAGGATCATATAAAGAACTACAATAAAGAGGTTGCCTTAGATCCCACTACTGAAATGTATATCGTAGAAAGAATTACGGAGGAAGATTTGGATCAAGTTTCTCAAAGATATTCTGTAAATATAGAGTTATATCGTCCTATAAAAAATGGTTGGTATATACATCTCAGTCGAGAGAATTGATTCTTGAGATGTATGCTATTCTTTTATTAGGAGCATTTTACTCTCCAACGCTTGCCCCAAATATACGAAAAGATCCATATATTCAACCTGTAGATAATCTAAGAGTTGTCCTACCTATTCATTCTTTCCCACCATCAATTATCAAAAGACGTTTTAGCCCCAGACAAACTTTCATTGGTCCTGCATCAAAATCAAGGAGATAAGATTATGCTATTAAAAGAGATTGCATATTGGACATATTATTTTTTATCAAAAAATAAGAGTTATGGAAAATCTGCAGATACTCGCATAGACTCAGCCTTAATTGTTTCTGTCTTATTATTTGTAAATATACTTACTATAGTTTATATCGCAGAACAGCATATAGGATTAAATATATTACAACATCTACCATAAAAAGCAGAAATGATTTACTTTCATGGGTATGGTCTGTCATAATAATCATGCCAATAGTAACATACATGTATAGATGCTATTTCAGGAAGTCAAGAATATCCCATCTTGTTGATGAATATCAGGAGAAAAGTCCTAAGCGTCTATTTTGGGGAAAAGTCTTTTTTGTTTTTTATTGTAGTTCAACATGGATAATATTTTTCTATGCTGTAATATAATCTTTTCTCATTAAAAAAAACTTTATTGAAGATTACTGTTTGATCAAATGAGAAAGTAATGGGTCATTTTTAACCCTTTCCATTTCAGAATCAACCAGCGAGAGTATTTCTTGCTTTACCTTTCGATAATTGGCTTCAATGGTCTCTTTAAGATTATCGGAGCCATCTTCATTTTTGAATTCCACTATCACTGGGATGGGCTGGTATGCTTTCATTTCAGCCGACACCTTGGCACTATCCACGACAATCTCCGCGTGGAAAATTTTCTGGTCGATACGTTCGTCAAAGTTGTCGGACACAGCGCCCACAAACATACCTTGTGTAAGGTTGCTTATTTTCGATGCAGGGATAAGGCTATCCATCTGGGTGGAAATGGAAGTGGACTTATCGTTACGGTTGATGGTCATAGACTGCCGTTGTTGAAGCACCTTGCCGAAACGTTCTGAAAGCGTTTTAGCAGTTTCGCCCACCACCTGTCCACTGAACACGTTGCCCACGGTATTTTGTATCACCTTACTTTCTTTGTCCCCATAATCACGGGTGAGCTGTGAGAAGTCCTGAAAGCCCAAACACACCGCCACCTTATTA
>NZ_BAIS01000030.1 GCF_000613345.1 Prevotella disiens JCM 6334 = ATCC 29426
CAAGTATTCCTTTTTTCTATTAGGAACGGAATAAATTCCGCCCCTACATATTGCCGAGTGCAGCTATATCTTATGCAAAGATATTGCCAACGAGCGTATTGCCAACACGTTTTGTAGGGGCGTGATTTATCACGTTCCTATCAGCAAAAATTATCTCTATTAATATTAGGAACGGAATAAATTCCGCCCCTACACCGACCTGCTTATATTCCGCTATAAGAGTACTAAAACACTCAAAAACGAATCCCCTTTTTTCTACTCAGCCATAATCCACTGAATTAAAATAAGCCTATAATTACTTCGTTTTTGCTAAATACAACTTTGTTTTATAGTTTTCTTAACATAAAAAATAAAGTTTGACTTGATTATATGGATTATTTTTTGTAACTTTGCACGAAATTTCGTTCTTTTGAGCGCAATTTAATCCATTTTAATCAGGAAGTATTTTATCGAATGAGACAACTTAAGATTTCAAAAAGTATTACCAATCGCACCAGCGAGGCACTTGACAAGTACTTAGTGGAGATTGGTCGTGAGCCAATGATTACCGTTGATGAAGAAATTGAGCTTGCTCAAGAAATTCATAAAGGCGGCAGAAAAGGTGAACGAGCAAAAGAAAAACTAATCAAGGCTAATCTTCGATTTGTTGTTTCTGTTGCAAAACAATACCAACATCAAGGATTGTCGCTTACCGACCTTATCGATGAGGGAAATATCGGCTTAGTAAAAGCGGCTGAAAAGTTTGATGAAACTCGTGGCTTTAAGTTTATCTCATACGCAGTTTGGTGGATTCGACAAAGCATTTTGCAAGCTATTGCAGAGCAAAGTCGCATCGTTAGATTGCCACTGAACCAAGTGGGAGCAATCTCAAAGATTAACCAAGTGTCAAATGAGTTCATTCAGAAACACAATCGTCGTCCGTCTATTCACGAATTGGCTGACTTAACAGGCATTGACGAAGCACGTATTCGACAAAGTCAAAGTGCCGACAATCACCACATGAGTATTGATGCTCCATTTAGCGATGACGATGACAACTCGATGAGCGATATGTTGGCGTCAGGTGATGACTCACGAACAGACAAAGCAGTGGATTTTGAATCGATGTCTGACGACCTTAATGCTGTATTACAAAATACGCTGAAAGACCGTGAACGCAGAATCGTGATAGAATGTTTCGGCATTGGGTGTCCTGAAAAGGGGTTGGAAGAGATTGGAACGGAAATGGCTTTGACGCGTGAGCGTGTACGCCAAATTCGTGAAAAGGCTATTGAGAAAATCCGTTTAAGCGGTAATGCAAAGGTATTAATGAAATATCTTGGATAGAAATATCCGTTTTTAATAAAATTGATAGCATAAAAGGCTCCACGTTTGTGGGGCCTTTTTGGGTTGAAAAGGGTGATTTGCCTTACAAATCGGTTGCCTTTAAATCTTTTATTTTTATAGTGCTGAGGTCGGAAAGATAAGTTTTGTGAGTCTTCAAAATAGTGTTCAACCATTGTTTATCGAAGTCTTTATGCTTGCGAATATCGAAGAACAAAATTTTATTCTTTGGCAATGTTTCTAATAAATCGACCATTTCGCCCACAGTGATAGTGTCTGTATCGCGTGTAGGCGTATAGGTTACGTCTTCAGAATTGGTGGCTCGGTTTGATGAAACAAGTTTTATTTCGCAAAGTTTTGCAAGAATATCCACGGTTACACGGATAGGTATGTGGGTCAAATTCTTGAGTTCGTAAGCAGTATAGGGCTTTTTGCCTTCTGAAAAACGATGACATATCAAGCTAAGCATGAAGGCACTCATGAGTAAGAAGTCGTTATGATTGACATCGCTGGTTTGTACCAAATACTCATAATATTCCAAATTTTGATTGGCATAGCTCAATTCTGCGCAAAAAAGGCAAATATGCCACGATACTTGCATCCAAAGCATGAACAAAGGGAGGGCAGCAAGCGAACCATAAATGGCATTATAGGAAGTTAAAAATATTTGTCCGTGAATGTAAACTGCTTGCAAACAGAGCATTAGAAAGCTTGCAAGCATAGCGGGACATATTACTTTCATGATTTTTATCTTTGCGTTGGGCATGAAAGTATAAAGCACAACAAACATGACGGTGAGGATAAGCCACGGCACAACATAATGGAACGTGAATCGTGTCAAAGTTCCTACAAATAAATATTGGGTTAATCCTTCGACATAACTAAAAACAAAGATGCTCAATCCCGACATGACGATGATGCCAATGGGCATGAGAAACATCATAGCGGTGTAGTCTACAATGATTCGGCTAATCGGTCTTGCTGTTTTTACTTGCCAAATATCATCGAAAACTGACTCAATATTGTGTATCAAAGCGATGACACTATAAAGCATAAACACCAAGCCAATTCCGATAAATAGCCCTGTTTGGGCGTGTTCTAAGTAGGAACGAGTAAGATTTATGAGCCAATCGGCAACTTGTGGTTGCGCTGAAAAACTCTCACGGAACACACTTTCGATATAAGTTCCAAAGCCAAATCCGTTGGCAATGCCGAAGATGATAGCCACAATAGGTACAATAGCAAGAATGGTTGTAAAGGCTAATTCGGTAGCAGCAGCAACGTGTCCTTGCTCCAAATATAGCTTTACTGCCAAATAAAGACGTTGCAGCAGACCAATCAATCGGCTTTTTTTGACCGACTGATTGATATCTGTTTGCCACATTCCGATGGTAAGGAAATGTTTTATATCTTCTATTTTCATGCTCAATCTATTGTTTCAGCGTTCGGAACACCTATTTCAAACACTTATCAAGTTCGTTGCAAATGGCTTCCTTGTCCATATTTTGCCCGATAAACACGAGTTTTTGCATTCGGTCGCCGTAAGGTTCTTCCCAATCCTTCTTCAATCGTGGGTTGCGCTCTAAGAATTCACGTAATTCAAAGGCTGGCATGGTGGCATACCACTGTCCTGCGTTGCGCAAAGTAACCTGTTTGCCAGCTTGTTCGAACACATAACAAATGTCTTTTTCATGCTCAAAATAGCACAAACCCTTGCAGCGGATAACGCTTTTTGGCCACTTTCGTGCTACGAAATCATCGAAGAAATTTATATCCATTGGACGTCTTGCATAATAAACAAACGTGCCGATGTTGTATTCTAACGCTTCCCCACTCTCTTCGTTGTGCAAATCGTCGTGGTCGTGGTGATGATGGTGGTGATGTCCATGCTCATGATGGTCGTGATGATGCCCTTCATGCTCATGGTGATGTTCGTCTTCATTGTCATCGTGGTCGTGATGATGCGGTTCGTCATGGGTTTCCTCTTCGTTTTCAATGGCTGCTATCCATGAAGCTGACGTAGCTACAGCATCGAAATCGAAGTTTCTATTGTCCAAAATCTTGTCAAAATCAATATCGCCGTAGTTGCATTCCAAGATTTCTGCCTTTGGTTGCAAAGCTCGGATAATGCTTTTTACTTTTTCAAGTTCTTCCTTTGAAACATCATCTACCTTGTTGAGAATGATGTAATTGCAAAATTCTATCTGCTGAATAATAAGATTTTCTAAGTCGTCTTCCTCCAAATTTTTCTTCATTAGGTCGTTGCCCGCAGAAAATTCATCGCACATACGACGCGCATCAACCACGGTTACAATGGCGTCCAACACAGCTTTGCCGTCTTTGGCAAACTCTGGATAAAGTTGAGGGTAGGCACTAATGCTCTGTGCGATAGGTGCTGGCTCGCAAATTCCACTCGCTTCGATGACAATATAGTCGAATTTTCCCAATTTTACAATGTCGCTCAACTGTTGCACTAAGTCCATTTTCAGTGTGCAACAGATGCAACCATTCTGCAAAGCAACCAAAGAATCGTCGGCTTGGTCTACAACGCCACCCTTTTCAATTAAGTCTGCGTCAATATTTACCTCTCCAATATCGTTCACAATTACTGCAAACTTAATACCCTTGTTATTGCTTAATATTTTATTGACCAAAGTAGTCTTTCCACTTCCTAAATAGCCAGTCAAAAGAAGTACTGGAATTTCGTTCTTATTCATATCTTTTTCTTATCCTTTATTTTAAATTGTATTACGCAAAGATACAATTTTTATTCGACAAATAGGCATTTTCTCAAAAATATAGCATATAATTTAAAGTTTAAAAAGAAACTTTGCAACTTTGCCGCAGCTTTGAATAATATTAAATCGGTGCAAAAGCATAGCAATAAAACCAACGATTTCGTTAAGCCACACGAAGTATACAAATGAGCAAAGCGAAATTTGAACATGCTCGTGGCGAGAAATCGCACTTTGAAAAAGAACGATTTCGTTAAACTACACGAAGCATACAAATGAGCGAAACGAAATTTGAACATGGTCGTGACGAGAAATAGAACCTTTCGAGCAATGATACTTTGTAGGGGCGTGATTTATCACGTTCCTAATACACTAAAATTTGCGGAGAGGAACGTGATAAATCACGCCCCTACAAAGTATCATAACTTGCCAGAAAGCAGCTATTTTGCACTCTAAAAGAGAACGATTTCGTTAAGCCAGACGAAGCATGCGAAAGATATTGCAAGCGAGAACAAAGTTCAATTTGTAGCGTGCAGCTATATCTTATCCAATGAGTGAAACGAAATTCGTACATGCTCGTGGCGAGAAATCGCACTTGAAAAAGAACGATTTCGTTAAGCCAGACGAAGCATGCGAAAGATATTGCAAGCGAGAACAAAGTTCAATTTGTAGCGTGCAGCTATATCTTATCCAATGAGTGAAACGAAATTCGTACATGCTCGTTGGAAATAATAAGAGTGTAAGGTTTAGTAGAATCCAAGAAAAAGGTGGAAACTCTATTGCGTTTCCACCTTTTAATATGTTTTCTGCGTTCATTCCTTTGTTTTAAGGAAAGAAAGCTATTATCCGAAGTCATCGAAGCGGATAGCATCTTTCTCTACGCCGAGGCTATCAAGATAGTCGGTAACGGTTTTGATGAGCATAGGAGGACCGCAAAGGTAATATTCACAATCTTCTGGGGCTTCATGGTCCTTCAAATAAGTATCGCGAATGCAATTAACCGCAAAACCTTGATAGTATTTCACACCTGCTGCATCAGCAACTGGGTCGGGACGGTCTAACGATAAGTGCATGTGGAAGTTTGGATATTCCTTTTCCAATTCCCAGAAATCTTCCAAGAAGAAAGCTTCACCCAACGCACGCGCACCATAGAAGAAGTGCATTTCACGGTCGCGTGTGTGCAAAGTCTTGAGCATGTGCATGATTTGACTACGCAAAGGAGCCATACCAGCACCACCACCAATCCAAATCATTTCTTTTCCTGACGTAAAGTTAGGTGCAAATTCACCATAAGGACCACTCATCATAACCTTGTCGCCTGGTTTGAGGCTAAAGATGTAAGACGAACCGATACCTGTTGGTACATTTTGGAATCCTACTTGTGGACGTGGCAAGAATGGAGTGGTAGCAATACGCACAGTGAGGGTAATGATGTCGCCCTCAGCAGGATAGTTCGCCATTGAGTAAGCACGCACGGTGTCTTCAGGGTTGCTTGCTTTAAGCGAAAGAATATTGAATTTTTCCCATGTGCCAAGGTAATCCTTACCGATGAGTTCCTTATCGAAATCCTTATCGTAGTCGATGCAATCGTACTTAGGAATGCGGATTTGAGCGTACGAACCAGGCACGAAATCCATGTGTTCGCCTGGCGGGAGAGCCACTTTAAACTCTTTGATGAAAGACGAAACGTTCTTGTTTGAAATAACTTCGCATTCCCACTCTTTCACACCCATGATTGATTCAGCCACTCGAATAGAGAGGTCGCCCTTGACTTTGGCTTGACAGCCCAATCGCCAGTTCTCTTTTATTTCCTTACGAGAGAAGTGTGGACGTTCAGAATCAAGTATTTCGCCCCCACCCTCTTCTACTTTACATTTACATTGACCGCAACTTGCTTTACCGCCACAAGCCGAAGGAAGGTAAATACCGTTCTCGTTGAGCGTTCCCATAATGGTTCCACCCTGTTCTACTTCTATCTTTCTATCGCCATTAATCGTGATTGTTACCTTTCCGCTTGGGCTTAAATATTTCTTTGCCACAAGAAGAATAACCACCAAAAGGAGGATTGTAACCAAGAAAACAGCAATGCTATATAATATAAATTCTGCCATTTTGATATTAAATTTTAAGTCCTGAGAAGCACATCATAGCCATTGCCATAAGGCCTACAGTAATAAAGGTGATGCCCAAACCTTGCAAGGGCTTTGGTACATCAGAGTATTCCATTTTCTCACGAATAGCACCCATTAGCACAATAGCCAACATCCAACCAATACCAGAACCGAGTCCGTAGATGACAGCGTCCCAGAATGAGCCGATGTATTGTGAACTTGCTGGGTCAAGTCCAATGCGTTGTTGCATAAAGAGCGATGCTCCCATAATGGCACAGTTCACAGCGATGAGTGGAAGGAAGATACCCAATGCACCATAGAGAGAAGGAGAATATTTTTCAACAACCATTTCAACCAATTGCACAATACCTGCAATGACGGCAATGAAGAGGATAAAACTCAAATAAGAGAGGTCTACGCCTTCCATTAAACAGTCTGGGCCAAGCACTTTTGTTTGCAAAAGATAGTTGGCAGGCACTGTTACAACGAGTACGAAAGTAACCGCTGCACCCAATCCGAACGATGTTTTCACATTTTTAGATACCGCAAGGAATGAACACATTCCAAGAAAGAATGCGAATATCATGTTGTCCACAAAGATGGAGCGGAAGAATAAACTTATTAAATGTTCCATAATTATTTTTCCTCCTTATAAAAATATGCACGATGAGCCCAAATAACGCAGCCGAGGAGTATCAATGCCATGGCAGGCATAGCATCATACCATTATCAACATACCCCATATCGTAGAAACTTTGTGGGATAATTTTAAAACCGAGCAAGCTGCCACGTCCGAAAAGTTCTCGGAAGCCACCCACAAGGATTAAGATAAACGCATAGCCTAATCCGTTTCCGATACCATCTAAGAAACTTGGCCAAGGTTTATTGGTCATTGCAAAGGCTTCCAAACGTCCCATAAGGATACAGTTTGTAATGATAAGACCCACGTAAACAGATAGTTGTACGCTAACATCGTAGGCATATGCCTTCAAAATTTGGCTCACAATGGTTACGAGAGCTGCCACAACGACAAGCTGCACGATAATACGAATGCGATTAGGAATAGTGTTTCTGATAATTGAAACAATAACGTTTGAGAAAGCAGTAATCACTGTTACCGCCAATCCCATTACGATAGAAGGTTTCAATTGTGAGGTTACTGCCAATGCTGAGCAGATACCAAGCACTTGAATTAAGATTGGGTGGTCTAAATTCAGTGGGGTCATGAAAACCTCTTTATTTTGTTTAGAGAACAAACTCATAATTTTTTGTTTTTATTATTTATTGTTCAAATTGATTACTTATTTGTAAGGAACTTCTTATAAGAGGCAAGACCACCTTTTTGTCCTTGAAACATCTCTGTTACACCGTTGCTTGTGAGGGTTGCTCCTGTAACGGCATCAACTTGAGTTTTAGGGTTGTCAATCTTTTTAGTTACACAAAAGACGATGTTTTGCTTTTGTGCGTCGAAGAGAGTCTTCCCTTTGAACTTATCTTGCCAAGCCTTATTATCTTTGATTTCAGCACCCAAACCAGCGGTCTCGCTTTCGTGGTTGAAGTAAACGCCAAAGATAGTCGATTTATCGGCATTCAAAGCGATGAAACCATTGATTGGTCCCCAAAGTCCATTGCCATAAACAGGAATTACATACTTGTCTTGTCCGTCCACTTTACAACGGAACAAAGCCAACTTTCCTGCCTTTGCATCAGCACTATTAAGCTTAAAGCCAGCCTTCACACCGCCTTGTTCGCCCTTTTCTACGACCTTTCCATTCTCGTCAATCACATCATCAGCGATAATGATTTTTTTCCAAAGCTGTTCTGCTTCGGGGTTAGTCATGTCTCTATTTTGGTTGAGAGCAAACAAAATTTGCTTTTGGTGGTCGAGCTGAACATTCACATCTTGCGCAGGTTTCAATGCTTGAAAAACGAAAGCAAGCAAGAAAGCCACCACAACAACAAGTACAATCGAATAAATGATAGTGTAAGAATTGCTATTTGTTTTCATTTTTTGCCTCCTTAGTTTTTAGCACGTTTAGCACGTTTGTTGATGTTTGATTGTACCACACAATAGTCGATGAGTGGAGCACACATATTTCCGAAAAGGATAGCGAGCATCATTCCTTCAGGATATCCTGGGTTCAACACACGAATAATGACTGCCATAGCACCTACCAAGAAGCCAAAATACCATTTACCCGTTTCGGTTCTTGCAGATGTTACAGGTCGGTAGCCATGAAGATTGCACCAAAGCAGAAGCCACCCAAGACGATATGTTCGTACCATTGCAGTGGACTTGCGCCTGTAGAGTGGAATAACCAGCCCATAGCCGCACCACCGAGGAACACACTAAGCATGGTTTTCCAACTGGCAATGTTAGTCCAAATTAAGATGAGCGCACCGATTGCGATAGCAATAACTGACGTTTCACCCACAGAACCTGGTATTAAACCAATAATCATATCGTTCAACGAAGTGTTCACATCCGCCCCTTGTGCGATTTCACCCAATGGGGTTGCCATTGTGAAACCGTCAGGAAGAGTATATCCAAATCCGAAAGCTTGCGTTGTTGAAGTCCAAATTGTATCGCCTGTCATGCTTGCTGGATACGAGAAGAAAAGGAAAGCACGTGCTCCTAATGCCACGTTAAAGGTGTTCATACCCGTTCCGCCAAAGATTTCTTTGGTGAATATCACGGCAAAAGCTACTGACAATGCTAACATCCAAAGGGGTAAGGTGATAGGAATGATAAGGGGAATAAGAATACCACTTACCAAATAGCCTTCTTGAATTTCCTCGCCTTTCCATTGCGCCCAAGCAAATTCGATGCCAAGACCAACGATATAAGATACTAAGATTTTAGGCAAAAGCATGATAGCACCATAAAGGAACATGCCCATAAAGGTGGCTTCGCCTAATTTTCCAGCAGCTAATGCGTTTTGATAACCGATGTTGTACATACCGAACAACATTGCAGGAATCAAAGCAATCACTACCATGCTCATAATTCGTTTTGAATCGATGGCATCATGGATAGACGTTCCGCTCTTAGAAGTTTCGTGAGGAACGTATAAGAAGGTATCCATACCATCGTAAATACTCTTGAAAGCATGCAATTTTCCACCTTTTTCAAATTGTGGACGCAACTTATCAAGATAATTTCTTAAACTCATATTTTAATCACTTAAAGTTTAATATTCTCAAATAATATAAAAGGTTACGCGTTTTCCTTTCTTAGAATGTCCAAACCTTTACGCACAATTTGTTGTAATGGTTGTTTTGAACTATCCACAAACTCTGCTAATGCAAAGTCTTCAGGACTAACTTCGTAAATTCCGAGTTGTTCTTGCTTATCAATGTTACCCGAAACAATAGATTTAATAAGGTATTCACCATAAATATCCATTGGTAACATGCGGTCGTACTCGCCACTCATAATGATATGACGTTCGCCGCCTTTGATGCGCGCGTCCAAATCGTATTCCTTATTCTTTCCTAAAAGCCAACTGAAATAGCTTCGTGATGTAGAAAAATCTTTGAAACGTGGCATTATCCAACCAGCCATTTCGTCTACATCGTCGCCTTCTGGCATTGCAACAATCTCTGAAGTATGCGCACCGAGGTATGAATTTTCGCCTGCAATGACTCCTGTCAATGGGTTTCCGTTCAATATGCGCACATGTTCTGTTGTTGTAAGTTTATCTTCCAAAATGTTTTTGATAGGTGTTCCCACCAAGGCTTTCACATAAGAAGGCTCTTTCACCTTACTTCCTGCCACTGCAACCAATCGTGTTAAGTCTACTTTACCTGTCTTAAACAATCGCCCGAAAAAGATAACTGCGGTTGGTTCTACTGTCCAAACCACTTCTCCTTTGTTTACAGGTGATAGATGATTAACCTGAACTCCTACGTTTCCAGCTGGACAAGGACCGTCAAAGACATTGATTTCTACGTCCTTTGCCGCCGTCAATGCTACATTACTTTGCTTTGCGCCAATTGACAAATAAACTTTTGCAATCTTTGAGAGTGCGGTTAATCCTGTTTGAAACGCTTCTTCCTGTCCTTCAAGTTCATACTCGAAGTCGCCTTGTAATGGTTTATCTCTTAATGCGGACACAAAAATAGCCTTCGGCATTGTGTCGGGAGTGGTTGAAACAGCATACGGTAGTTGGTTAATATAACCAAATAACCCCGCTTCCAGCAAAGCCTTTTTCACCTCTTCGCCATTGATTTTCGATAGGTTTTTCGCTCCGAAATCTACGGCTTCTTGGGTTTCGTCAGCTTCAATGCTTACATAGAGAATCTTCCTTCGTTCTCCTCTAACCACCTCTTTCACAATTCCACTCACTGGTGATGCGAATCTTATTTCCTCAGAATTCTTGTTCACAAAAATTGCTTCTCCAGCTTTAACATGGTCGCCTGCCTTTACAGCCATCTTAGGTGTTACGCCTACAAAATCATCGGGAACGAGCGCAAACTCTTTCGATAACTTCGTTGGCATAGTTTGTTTTTTAGCACGCCCTTTGAGTTTTATGTCTAAACCCTTACGCAACCTTATTAAATTTACCATACTTTTAGTTAATGAATTCTTATGCTAATTCAGCATGCAAATATAGCAAATTTTAGGGAGTTTAGAAACTTTTTGTATCATTAATTTTAATATAAGATTGAAAAATTGTAGATTTGCACTTGATTTGAAGAAGCTAAGAACTTTTATACGCTGGTTTGTATGGTCTGCAATAGGACTGTACTTGCTTACGATAGTGTTATTGCGCATGTCTTTTGTGCAGCACTTTGTAGGCTCACAAGTTGCAAATGCCCTCTCCGAAAAGCTTGGAACAAAGGTTTCGGTAGAGCGTGTCGATTTAGGAATGTTAAACCATTTTGTGGTAGACGGAGTTGTTATCAACGACCAAACCGACAAACTCATGGCGAGAGCCACACGCATTGCAGCAAAAATTGATATTTGGACACTCATTAAGGAGGGGAAAGTGCGCATCACATCAGCGCAAATCTTCGGAATGAATGCCCAGCTTTATCGTGCGACCCCTACTTCAAAGCCTAATTTTCAATTTGTTATCGATTCCTTGGCTTCACGCGATACCACTTCGAAAAAGCCGTTAGACTTGCGCATTCAAAGTTTGATTGTGCGCCATACCAACGTGCGTTACGATGTTCTTTCCCAACCTACGACACATCATCGTCTGAATTTCAACCATTTAGACTTGCGCAATGTTTCGGGACACATCAATTTAAACGAACTGACCGACCAACAAATCAAAGCTGCAATCCGCAACTTTTCGTTCACCGAAGCATCGGGTTTAGACCTTAAAAACTTGCGTTTAAATCTTACAGCCAATCAGAAAAGTATAGAAATGAAAGATGTTTTTGTGGAACTTCCACAATCGAAAATTTCTATACCTTTCTATCAAGCAACTTTCAAAAAGGGTGAAAAGAAGCCTAATCTAAACCGTGCAAGACACGAATTGCGCATAAAAAATTCGTATATTACGCCACAAGATTTGGCTTTCCTCCTACCCCAACTCCGCCCATTTGGGACAAAATTGCATTTGAAAGCAAACGTTGCAGGTGATTTGCAGCAGTTGAACATAAAAAAAATTGTATTGCGTGCCGAAGACAGAAGTATTGTTGCCGATTTGCAGGGCCAATTGAAAAATTTGCAAAACAGCCTATTTTGGAACATAAAAGCTATTGTTTTGCACGTCAAAAGCGGCACTATTAAAAATGTAGCGAAGGCTTTCCATTTTAACCTACCGAAGGAAATCTACAATATTGGGGATATAAATTTTAAAGGAAAGGTGTCAGGTGGAGGGCAAAATCACCATGTAAAAGGAACTTTAACACTTGCTGCGGGCAATGCCGATGTTGATGTTTCGCTCAACGGAAAAAACCTTCGGGGCGAGCTACATACCCAACATTTTGCGTTGGGAAATATTCTTACGTCGTCGCACATCAACGCTTTTGTTGCCGACTTGTTTGTCGAAGGTACTACCGACCTTAACCACCTGTATGCCAAGGGTTCTATTCCACTCCTCGACTACAATGGTTATGCCTACCGCAACATCAAAGTGGACGGATTTTACCTCAACGATGCGTTCCGTGGAAAACTATCGTTAGACGACCCAAATGGTAGAATTTACATTGACGGAACGGTGGGAAATATTCGGAAATTCATGGCAAAGCGGGCAAAAATCAATGTAGATGCGCAAATCAATGCCAAGGCTGTGAACCTTCATAACCTACGTCTAACCAATGTTTTAGGCAATCGCTCGTTCACATTCAATTCGAAAATTGTCGGCAGTGGAACGACCTTAGACGATTTGATAGGACAATTATCAATAGACGACTTCACTTTGCATGAGCCACATCGTAATATTAAGGTAAATCATTTGGATTTGAAAACATCAGTTAGCCTGTTGAATAAGTCCATTACGCTTAATTCCGACTTTGGAACTGCTTCTATTTCAGGACGTTTCAACTATAAAACACTCGTTCAAAGTATTAAAAATGTGGTGGGAACCTATCTTCCTGCGATAGTAGGCAGTCCGCAACGTTGGACAAAAGGAGTGGGCAACAATGCTTTCACTCTGACTGCCAACATCAAAAATACCGATTTGTTGCATGAATTGGCGAAAGTTAAAGTGGATATTCCACAATATTTAAATCTTAATGCCACCATAAACGAAGCGCGTAACGCATTGGATTTAAGCCTCAATGCGCCTCAAATCACTTACGCCAACAACGAAATTGAAAATTTGCAGGTAGATATTACAACGCAAAACAAAGGGTTGGACATTCAGTTACAGGGCAATCGTACTGACTTTTCGGGGCGGCACATTTCACTAAACACGCACGCTATCGCTCGCAACAACCAACTACAAACGCTGTCTTCATTCGATACGCATGGCAAAAAACCTATCCGTGGACAAATCAATTGTGCGGCTTCGTTCAAGCGAACACGAGGAAATTTGGCAACTCATCTCCACTTCTCGCCTTCGAAAATTATGGTCGATACGATAGGATTGGAGGTTCAACCTTCCGATTTAACCTATTCGCACAACAATTTGTATATCAATTACTTCGAATTATCGAATAAAGCACAACATATTATTATAAATGGGCAAGCATCGGGCAATCCGTCTGACTCCTTAATCGTCCAACTCAAAGATATTGATGTGCCGTATATTCTCGAAGCAGTTAATTTCCATAGCGTTACATTCGACGGTATCGCATCGGGCGAAGTTGCCATTAAATCGCTTTTTACCAATCTGCAAGCGCACGCAAAACTTACTGTAAAGAAGTTTGAATTTCAAGATACTGACATGGGAACGCTCTTTGCAGACGCCGATTACACCCATAGCGAAGGGCGCATTAATGTGGACGCAAAAGCCATTAGCGACGATAACATAACCGATGTGGGCGGATATATTGACATCAAACGCAAGTATATTAACTTGCCAATTACTGCCCACGATACAAAATTAGACTTCTTGAACAAATTTTGCAAAGCCTTTATGGATAATATCAACCTGCGTGGAAACGGCTGGGTAAAGGTGGTTGGACCGCTATCTGATGTAAATCTTGAAGGCGATATGCTGGCTTCGGGGTCTGTGCGACTAAAAGCTCTCGGCACAACCTACACCCTTCATGAGGCAGAGTGCGCCTTATTCCGAACGAAATATACTTTGAACGTGATACAGTCTACGATGCTGACGGCAACATTGGCATTGTTACGGGCGGATTACACCACCAAGCGTTGCGACATCTTACGTTCGATATTGATGTAAATGCCAAGAATTTAATGGTTTACAACCATGGGCGGTACGACACAAACAATACTTTTTGGGGCAAAGTATATGGCAATGGTATGTGCCAACTCATTGGGCGAGAGAACGAAACGACTATCAATGTGAACATGGAACCCACCAAAAATTCGTTCATAACCTACAATGCAGCAAAAAATTCTATTGACGAAAATTCGTTCATTCGTTGGCGTGATATGACGCCAGACACGCTTTCGGCAACCATAACTCAAACCACACAATGGCAAAAACGCGACTCAATTGACAATAATATCTCCCCTATTGCAAGTGATTTGCACATCAATTGTCTCATCAATACGAATCCTAATTTCACACTCGGCGTACTTATGGACGAGGCTTCGGGCGACAATATTGAGCTCAATGGGTCGGGTGTCATTCGTGCTACCTACTATAATAAAGGCGCATTCAATATATTTGGCAATTACAACATTGAACGAGGACACTATAATTTCACCATTCAGAATATCATTAAACGCCAATTTGCTTTCCAACCTGGCTCGTTAATTGCCTTCGGAGGAAATCCGTTTGATGCAGCACTCAGTCTGAAAGGCTCTTATATCCTCAATTCTGTGCCGCTATCCGACTTGCAAATGGGCAATTCGTTCCGCTCAAACAATACAGAAGTGAACTGTTTGTTAGACATTAACGGCACACCTGGGACACCAAAAGTTACTTTCGGATTGGACTTGCCGAACCTTTCGTCAGATGCAAAGCAAATGGTTTTATCGGTACTCAACTCGGAACAAGACCTTAACCAACAAGTTCTCTATTTGTTGGCAGTAGGAAGATTCTACCCACAGACCTCTAACAACGCTGCACAACGCACACCTGGACAAAAAGGACAGGCGTCGCTTGTGATGCAAAGTATTCTTTCGGGAACGCTATCGCAGCAAATCAACACAATTCTCTCGAATGTTATCAAGGATAATCATTGGAATTTTGGTGCAAATATTGCCACAGGTAACGACGGATTTAGCAATGCCGAATATCAAGGAATTCTGTCGGGCAGTCTGCTAAACAACCGTTTGCTCATCAATGGCGAGTTTGGTTATCGCGATAATGTAGCCACCAACACATCGGCATTTATCGGTGATTTCGACATCAAATACCTTTTGACACCAAGTGGAAATATAGCTCTGAACTTCTACAACCGAGCCAACGACCGATATTTCACCCGAAATTCGCTCAACACACAAGGCATTGGTGTCATCATGAAGAAAGATTTCACCAACATTTGGGATTTATTTGGTGTCAAGAAAAAGAAGAAAAAGAAAAAATAAGTAAGGTTTTTTACTCTATCGTCTTGATGATTCGGCAAGGATTTCCAACAGCTACAACGTTGTCGGGAATATCTTTTGTAACGACAGACCCAGCTCCGATGGTAACGTTATTGCCTATGGTTACGCCAGGAAGTACCACTACGTTGCCGCCAATCCACACATTATTGCCAACAGTAATAGGATAACAATATTGAATATCTTTGTTTCTTTCGATTGGGTCGAGTGCATGCCCAACCGTGTAAAAGGCGCAATTGGGCGCAATAAACACGTTGTCGCCAAACTTTACCTTCGCTTCGTCAAGAATTACAAGGTTGGTATTAGCAAAAAACTTCTCGCCTATCTCGATATTATAACCATAATCGCAGAAAAAAGGGGCGATAATCTTGAACGTTTTCCCTGTTTTTCCAAACAATTTCCTAAAAGCTGCGTTGCGTTGCTCATCATCTGAAGGCATCATTTGGTTGATACGAAACAACTCGTCTTTGCATTCGTTCAAGCCTTTCAACACTTCTGGGTCGCTGCCAATATAGGGTAAACCTTGATTTTGCTTTTCTTTTTCTGTCATATCGTTACTCGTTTTTTACTTTTTGGTAGGCCCTTCGTGGGTCGCCATTCGCTAAATAAATGATGCCACAATAGGTAAAACCAAACTTTTTAATGGCATTTCGCATCGGAATATTGTCCTCGTGGGTATCAATTCTAATGTTGTCAATGGCTTGAAAACAATAGTTTAGAACGCTCGCAAATATACCGTGAACGCCTGATACAGAGGCTATTCTGTGAATTGTTCCATATTTTTCATCGTTCAACCACCCTACTCCGTCAATTTTCAAATAGGTTGGGTCTTCGCCAATGATGAATGCAAACGTGGCAATGGGCTTACCTTCTGCTGAAAAAACCAAGTAGCTGTTGCCGTTTTCAATATCATTTTCAATTTGCTTTGTAGTCGGCTGACCATTGCTCCACTGCTTTGTGTTGCCCGATTCAATCATTTTCTTCCTCCCCGATGCTATCAATTCGAGGACAAAGTTTAAATCTTTCTTTTCCGACTTCCTTATTTCGAACATTGATTGGCAGTTAATCGATAAATCGTTTGGTAATATCGCCATAGTTTTCAATGCGTCTGTCGCGAAGGAAGGGCCACCAACGTCTTACGTTTTCGCTTCGATGCAAATCAATTTCAACTATTAAACTCTCTTCATCATCATTGCATGCTTGATAATGCAACTCGCCTTGAGGGCCTGCAATGAAGCTACTGCCCCAAAAATTAATACCTTTGGTTTGACCACTTGGGTCGTCTTCATGCCCAACACGATTGACAGCAATTACAGGCAGACCGTTTGCCACCGCATGCCCACGCATAACGGTCGTCCATGCCGTGCGTTGGCGTTCCTTTTCTTCCTCAGTATCAGAACTTTCGTAACCGATTGCAGTCGGGTAAATCAGCATATCTGCGCCCTTCAAAGCCATTAAACGTGCAGCTTCAGGATACCATTGGTCCCAACAAATGAGCACGCCGAGACGTCCAACACTGGTGTTAATAGGTTCAAAGCCTAAATCACCTGGTGTAAAATAAAATTTTTCGTAATAAGCAGGGTCGTCAGGAATGTGCATTTTACGATACTTTCCAGCAATGGTGCCGTCTTTTTCGAACACCACAGCCGTATTATGATACAATCCTGCCGCACGTTTTTCAAATAAAGATGTTACCAAGACGATGTTGTTTTCCTTTGCTAACGCTCCAAAATGCTCGGTTGAAGGACCAGGAATGGGTTCGGCTAAGTCGAAATTGTTTACGTCTTCCACCTGACAAAAGTACAATGAGTTGTGCAATTCCTGCAATACAACGAGTTCAGCACCACGTTTTGCCAAATCTCTGATACCCTCTGTCAAATTTTCTATATTCTTTTGTGTATCAGCAGTATTGTGCAACTGCAACATTCCTATTTTTAATTCTTTCATTTTCGTTTTTCCTTTCAATAATTTCCTATAAAACACCCTCTGGGAACTGCATCGTTAAGCAATGAATTGACCCATGTTGGCGAATAATCGTCAATGAATCAATGCCGATAATATCGTAATTTGGAAACGCAGCCTGTATCCTTTCCAATGCAACCTTGTCGTATTCGGGCTGATTATAGGTAGGAACAAGCACCGCACCATTCAGTATCAAGAAGTTAGCGTAGGTAGCTGGCAATCGTTCTCCGTCGTCAAAAATAGCTTTTGGAATAGGAAGTTTGAAGCGTTTGTAAGGCTTTCCGTCTATGGTTCTTAGCGATTTAGCTTGTTCGTCCAAGGCTTTCAACTCGTCATAATGTGGGTCTGAAGTGTCGTCAGTGCTGACATAAAGGAGCGTATCGTTGGGAGCGCAGCGCAAAATCGTATCAATATGCCCGTCGGTATCGTCGCCTTGAAGTTCGCCATGATTTATCCAAACCACTCGTTGCATATCGGGAAAGAGCATAAGCAACCGTTTCTCCAAATCGTTTTGTGTCAAAGGTTGGTTGCGATGAGGTGCTGTAAGACACGAAGTGGTCGTAAACAAAGTATGTTTGCCGTCACTTTCAATCGAGCCACCTTCCAAAATAAAGTCCTTATGGTTCTCTAATATGCCGTTAAAGATGCCTTCAAAATAAAGTTTTCGATTGATGCAATTGTCTTTATCAGCAGCAAATTTGTCGCCCCACCCATTGAATTTAAAGTCAAGAAGGTGGTAAGGCAAACTTGTTTTCTCACCCTTTTCACACGGAATAAGGGTGATTGGCGCAACATCACGAGCCCATGTATCATCGTTTTCTGCCGAGCAAAATATGATGTTTTGGTATTGTTTTTCGCTAATTCGTGAAGCTATGAGTTGCTGAACTTGGGGCAATTCTTGTGCGACAAGCAACAATTTTTCATACCGAGTGATAGCATCTGCGAGTTGCAAATAGGTCGTTGTTATATCGTCCAGATAGGGTTTCCAATCTGTTTCTGCATGCGGCCAAATTAGCATAACGCCACTTTGTGGCTCCCATTCTGCTGGAAATCTAAAGCTATAATTGTTGTTGATGCTCACGTTTAAAGTTTTATGATAAAGTGAAAGTTGAATTTTACTTTATGCAAACTTACAATATTTTTTCCGCTTTCACCCTTAATTATAGATATTTTATGCTCACTCCACTCTTTTTTTGTCCACTTTGGTTCATACCAGGTTGGAGTTACACAAGCGTTAATGGTTATTTTCCTTCAACGCAAGGTTGTAATTATAATATTTTGTATTCCCCGTAATGTCCTCAAGAACCTCTAAAAATGGTGGGAAATTTACAACTTCGTGTTCGATAATGCCCCTTGTTTCAAGGATTTGCAGACCATTGTATGGCTCAATGAATGTATCAAGTTCGAAAAACTGTCCTTTCCAAATGAATGTTTTACGCGTTTTCTTGATTTGTTGGCGGTATGGATCGGCTGAACGGAGCAACGATTTATAAAGATTATTGTCGATTTGACGTTCTGTTTCTACTTGTTCGTTGTTCGATAAAGTTTTCTTTGTCGTACGCACATTGACAGAAATACCATTGAGAATACGGCGGCGCAACCTTACTTCGTTGTTAGGTTCGGAAGTAAGATAAGTTTGAATGATTTTGCTTTCTATCGCTTCTGGGATTTCTCCTGTCAGCTTTACGATGTACTTACGTTCTTTAATAGCTTGGCGAGGAATCTCTAATACATCAGAAATTTCTTGCAAAACACGTTCCAATTTTGTTTCAAACTTCTCATGATTATTGATGACACGCAAGCGAGAGTGTCCCGACCACGCATGAATAACCTTCTTATCAAGTTCGCGAGCTAACTCCAATCCTTCGGTTCTTTCTTTGTTTGTAGCGGTGGTATAGAATTGTTCAGCCCCATCGGCAGCACTAACCAAGTGGAGTACTGCATCGTAACGCGACCGTAAAGCTTCAGTATTTGTACCTACCACCGCTGTAATTTCCTCCCAAAGTTCGGGTTTCATGTAGGCAGAAATATCCATTGTTCCCCTATCGCAGACCATTAAAACAGGTTGCTTGATAGTTTCTGCCATGCGTTGGAATCTATCTTCCATTGCAATTTGCATCTCCAATGTAGCTTTTTCGCCTTCATAGAAGAACTGTTTGTTATCGGTAAGATAATCCATACCAGCTTGTAGAAACAAAGTTGGCAATTCTGGAATGATGAACACCTTATATCCAATACTTGAAAAGTGTTCCATTATTTTCACCAATGCGGTTGTTTTACCTGCACATGGACCGCCTGTAAGTACAATTTTCTTCATGTAAAATAAAAAATCCCTTACACTTTTCATGGTGCAAGGGACATTTATAAGGGTTGTTATTTGTTCAATTTACAGAAATTCTCTTGCGAGAATTTGTGTTATTCAGCTGCTGGAGCTTCTTCTGTTGCTGCTGCTTCTTCAGCTGCTACAGGAGCTTCTTCAACTGTTTCAACTTCTTCAGCCTTTGGTTCTGGTTGATTTTCAGCAACAACAGTAACAGGCAACTTAAATTCTACGTCCTTGAAGAAGTGAATAACGGCTTCGAAAGTACCAACCTTCTTGATATCACGCATGGTGATAATCTTGCGGTCAATTTCAATGCCCTTCTTTGCCAATTCTTCAGCAACAGTAGCTGTATTTACAGAGCCGTAAGTTACGCCAGTAGCAGAAACTTTAGCTGAGATTACCAATTCTACACCTTCCAATTGGGCAGCACGCTTTTCTGCTTCAGCCTTTTTAGCAGCAATCTTAGCAGCTTGTTGCTTGAGGTTTTCAGCCAATTGCTTCTTTGCAGAAGGAGATGCGATGATACCTTTACCTGTTGGAATGAGATAGTTACGACCATAGCCGCTCTTTACATTTACGATTTCGTTCTTGTAACCAAGACCGATAATATCTTCTCTAAGTATAATTTCCATATCTTTAGCCTCCTTTTTTATTTCATCAAATCGGTTACATATGGAAGCAATGCAATCTGGCGTGCGCGCTTAACAGCTTGTGCCACACGACGTTGATACTTCAAAGATGTTCCAGTAATACGACGTGGAAGGATTTTACCTTGCTCGTTCAAGAACTTTTTGAGGAATTCTCCGTCCTTGTAGTCGATGTACTTAATACCACTCTTCTTAAAACGACAATACTTCTTCTTCTTTGTATCGATAGAAGGTGCTGTCAAATAACGAATTTCTGACTTCTTTTGCTCTGCCATGATTAAGCCTCCTTTTTAGCTGCCCACTTAGCACGACGCTTTTCAGCATAAGCTGCTGAATATTTGTCTTGCTTAACGGTGATGTAACGAATAACTTTCTCGTCACGGCGGAAGCCTGTTTCGAGAGTGTTAATAACTGATGGTTCTGCGTTGAACTCTAACATTGCGTAGAAACCTGATGATTTCTTTTGAATGTTGTAAGCCAATTTTTTGAGTCCCCAAAGCTCTTCGTTCAAGATTTCAGCACCATTATCGGTAAGCAGAGTCTTGAATTTTGCGACCGCTTCCTTCATCTGTTCATCAGATAAAACGGGAGTCAAAATGAAAACGGTTTCGTATTGATTCATACTACGTTATATAAATTATTTATAAATATTATGCATCTCTTTTTGAAATGCGGTGCAAAAGTACTGTTTTTTTATGAAATAGCCAAATCTTTTTAGTACTTTTGCACCTTATGAAGGGATATATCAAATATTTAGGCTTATTTTGTGTGATGGTGGGGCTTATTCTTTTCGTCGTTCATCTATTGGCAAAAGTGCATGGCAATGGTTTGCTTTTCGCTGGATTGACATTGGTTATTGGTGGAACCGTTGCCCATGTTAAACTGCAAAAGCGTGATTTTTAACGTATAATGGTTTAGGTTTTCTTCCACAAAAAAGCCTATTTGCATTGCTGCGAATAGGCTTTTGGGGGTTCATATAAGTTTTTTCACCTTATATATTAGCTTTATTCTTCTTCTGGTACGATGAGTTTGTAGCCCTTACCATGGATATTGATGATTTCAATTTGGTCATCGGCTTTCAAATGTTTGCGCAATTTTGTAATGTAAACGTCCATTGAGCGTGCATTGAAGTAGTTGTCGTCAATCCAAATGGTCTTCAAAGCGTAATCGCGTTGTAGAATTTCGTTTGAATGTGCGCAAAGTAAGGCGAGCAATTCGTTTTCTTTTGTTGTAAGTTTTGTTGCCTTTTCTGGGTCGTTGTCGAGTGTAAGCAATTGCTTTTGTGTATCGAATGCGAAACGACCAATTTGATATAGTGTTGATTCTTTGCTCTTCTTTCCACGTACACGGCGAAGGATAGCTTCAATACGGAATACGAGTTCTTCCATTGAGAAAGGTTTGGTGATGTAGTCGTCTGCACCAATCTTAAATCCTGCCAAAATATCTTCTTTCAATTGCTTTGCTGTCAAGAAAATGATTGGGATTTCAGCGTTGGTCTGACGAATTTCTTGTGCCAATGTAAAGCCGTCTTTCTTTGGCATCATCACATCGAGAACACAGATGTCGTACTTGTTCTTCAAGAATGTTTTGTATCCAATTTCGCCATCTGGGCAAAGGTCAGCTTGATAGTCTTTTGCTTGCAAATATTCACTCAATAGTGTTCCGAGATTCTCATCATCTTCGCACAATAAAATCTTGAAATTTTCTTCCATATCTTTTCTCCTTTTATTAGTTTGTTTCTATTTTATTTGTTTATTTCGTTTGTTCTTTTTGCTTGCAAATTAGTCTTTATCGAGCAATACGGGCAGAATGATTGTAAATTTCGTTCCTTTTCCATATTCGCTATCTACTCTAATTTCGCCTTCGTGCAAGTCTACCATGCGTTTAACATAGGCTAATCCTAACCCAAACCCTTTGACATCGTGGCGGTTACCTGTATGTACACGATAGAATTTATCAAAGATTTTCTTCAAATTATCTTTCTTTATGCCTTGCCCTGTATCGCGTATGGTGAGATAAAGGTGTTCGTTTGTATTCCACGTTTTGAGGTAAACGTTCAATGGTTGGTCTGCTTTGGCGTATTTTACTGCATTGTCCAACAGATTGAAGATGACGTTTTGGAAGTGCATTTCGTCCACATATATCATTGAATCTATGGCAGAAATTTCTGTAAACACCTTACCGCCAGTATGTTCAACACGCAGTGTAAACGAATTTGCAATGGTTTCTACCATTTCGTTAAGGTCTACATATTTCTTTTTAAGCACTGCTTTCTTTTGGTCGTACATACTCATTTGGAGTACTTTCTCTACCAAGAAGCGCAAGCGTTTAGCCTCATCGTTCACTACTCCGCCTAAGTGTTCTATCATTTTTGGCGACTTTGTCAAGCTTGAATCGTTCATCATTTGTGCTGCCAATGATATGCTTGCTATCGGTGTTTTCAGTTCGTGGGTCATATTATTGATAAAGTCGTTCTTTATTTCAGAATATTTCTTTTGTCGGAAGATGATGACAATGGTGAAAATAAAGGTTACCAACAACACGAAAGTGAAGATGATGGACGGAATCATGAAGCGTATACTTGAGAAAATATAGCTATTCATGTCTGGGAAATGCACTTTTACGACGCCCATTCTGTTTGGTGGGTCGTTGCGGAAAAGCACTTGTGAGTAGCTTACTTCATCGTTATTTTCAGCATAATCAGGGCATTTATAAACCACACGTCCGTCTTGTGTTAGCACAGAGAAGTGGTAAGGAATGTTGATACCATTGTTCATCATCTCTGCTTTTAAATCTTGGTCGAGTAGTTTGAAGTTAATTCGCTGATTCAAAGGTTTCTCTGATGCCGAATAAAGTATGTTGTAAACAACTTCTTCTAACAACGCTTTCTGATAAACGTACCGATTGCGCACCACTTCTTGCATCTTTCGCTTCGTGGCAGAAATGGTACTGCTGTCATTGCGGAGTATCATTGCTTTTGGCGTAAGCGACGGATTGTTTTGCAAAAGTTTCGATTGGAATGAAGAGTAAGGCTCAACGATGTCTAATTCAGTGTTAGAGGCTTGATGCGTTCCTGCTGTTACCTTCTTTTTTACATCTTCTTTCTTCTCGCTCTTTAATTCATTTTTATTCACGTCCTTCTCTAAAAAACGTAACGTTTCGTTCAACTCCATGTTTCGTGAAGCCTGATAGAGGGCGCGATTTACCGATTCGTCAAACTGCTCCTTTTTCATTTCTGCCATTTCCTCAATGTAATTGAGTTGTAGCAAAAGAAGGGCAAGGAACGAAAGTCCCATGATGACTGCAATTGTCCAAATCGTTTTTTTGTTCATCTTCTTTTTTATTGATTGCAACCAATGTTAAATCGGTATGCGTTTTTGTTTGTTTTAACCAAAAGCAAAGTTACTAAAACTATTAATCAATTAACAATTAAAAGTTAATAATATTCATTCTATTTAGCTATATTAACTTAATTGATAAATGTTAATTGATAATTATTAATTAAAACAATTGAAATAACACTTTTGAACTACTATAAAAGATTTTAAAAACAGAAAAAATACACTTTCTTTCATTCCTTTATGTGATGTGTTTGCAGCAAAATGTTTACCTTTGCAGCCGTTAAAAAAGAAATAACATGACAAAGACAAAACGTAAGAAGAGTAATCATAAAGGCTTAAAAGTGGCAGGTGTTGTAGCCCTATTGGGGGGTATCATCGCTTATTTCTTTCTATTTTCTTCCATGTCAAAGACGGGTGAGAAAGAATATGTTTTTATTGACAACGACGATAACATTGATTCGGTTTATACAAAGTTGGAACATGTTTCAACAAAACATAGTTTGTGGACTTTCAAGCAGTTAGCAAAAGTTCTCGCTTACAAAAAGCATATTCGTTCAGGACGATATGCTGTGGGAAGTTCGGGCGCATTACAGACATTCAGAAACTTCCGCAACGGTAGTCAAGCCCCTGTAACGCTGACGATTAGGTCGGTTAGAACGTTGGGCGATTTGGCTGACGATATTTGCAAGAAGCTTATTTTCTCGCACAAAGACTTTATGAATGCAGTAACTTCGCCTGAAGTTTGTAAGAAATATGGCTATACGCCTGAAACCATTATTGGCATGTTTATCCCTAACACCTACGACTTTTATTGGGACACTTCTGTTGATGAATTTCTTGAAAAGATGAGCAAAGAGGACAAGAAATTTTGGTCGTTCGAACGCACACAAAAGGCTGAGAGCAATGGGTTTAGTAAAGAAGAGGTCATGACATTGGCAAGTATTGTTGATGAAGAAACCGATAACGAGGGCGAAATGCCTAAAATTGCTGGTATGTACATCAATCGTTTACATAGAAATATGGCTTTACAAGCGACCCAACCGTGAAGTTTGCGTTAGGAAAGTTTGAAGCCCACCGCATTTATGTGAAGTGGTTGAGCTATGACAGTCCATACAATACCTATAAATATAAAGGATTACCTCCTGGTCCGATTCGTATTCCATGCGTGGCAGCCATTGAAGCGGTGCTAAATTATGTACACCATAATTATATATATATGTGCGCAAAAGAGGATTTCAGCGGCACACACAATTTCGCAGAGACTTACGAAGAGCATAATATAAACGCTCAAAAATACGCTAAGGCCTTGACCGAGCGTGGCATAGAGTAAATATAAACGCAAAAAATGTAGGAAGTAAGTACTGTTTTTGCGAAAAATTAATTTTGTAGGGGCGTGATTTATCACGTTCCTCATAAGTTTAAGGCTTTATAAATCAAAAACTTGCTCATGAGGAACGTGATGAATCACGCCCCTACAACGTTCCCCATTAAGAAATGTAGGAAGTAAGTACTGTTTTTGCGAAAAATTAATTTTGTAGGGGCGTGATTTATCACGTTCCTAATAAGTTTAAGGGTTTATAAATCAAAAATTTGCTCATGAGGAACGTGATGAATCACGCCCCTACAACATTCCCCATTAAGAAATGTAGGAAGTAAGTACTGTTTTGCGAAAAAATAATTTTGTAGGGGCGTGATTCATCACGTTCCTCATAAGTTTAAGGCTTTATAAATCAAAAACTTGCTCATGAGGAACGTGATGAATCACGCCCCTACAACGTTCCCCATTTGGATAACCAAACTCTTACAAAAATAAAACCCACTGTTTTGAAGCATAAAACAGGCTGTTTTATGCTTCAAAACAGTGGGTTTTGCTATTTGGTATTTGAAGGGGGTAAATTGAGGAAAGGGATTTTCTGACAAATCAGACTTCATCGGACGAGGTGGACAAGTCTGCTTTTGACCAAATTATCGGTAGCCCTCCACCCTTTTTAAAAAGTTTAGCTTATTTTTCGCCCTTCTCTTGCAAAAATCTTTCGGCCTCAATAGCTGCCATTGCGCCTGCTCCGGCTGCTACAACGCCTTGTCGATAGGTTGGGTCGGCAACATCGCCTGCGGCATAGACACCTTCAATGCTGGTAGCGGTTGATTTTGGACGGGTAACGATGAAACCTTGTTCGTCTAATTCTAACTGACCTTTGAAAAGCTCGGTGTTTGGGTTATGTCCAATGGCGAGGAAGAAACCGTCAATGGCGATGTCGTAGTTTTCTTCGTTCTCTTCGCCTTTGAAACGTACTAAATGAGCGCCTTCGACACCATTTTCGCCGAAAAGTCCGAACGTGTTGGTGTTGTAAAGGATTTCAATATTTTCTTGGTCTTCAACACGTTTGCGCATGATTTCGGCTGCACGGAGGTAAGGTTTGCGCACAATCATGTAGACTTTCTTTGCTAAACTTGAAAGATACATGGCTTCTTCGCAAGCTGTGTCGCCACCGCCTACAACGGCTACGGTGCGTTTACGATAGAAGAAACCATCGCAAGTGGCACATGCACTAACGCCTTGTCCTCGATATTTTTCTTCGTCAGCGAGTCCCAAATACTTTGCGCTGGCACCTGTTGCAACGATAATGGTGTTGGCTTCAATTTGGTTGCCACGCTCATCTTCGGCGATGAATGGGCGTTTTGCGAGGTCTACTTTTACGATAGAGCCGTCGCGCACGTCAGCACCAACATTTTTGGCTTGTGTTTGCATTTCTATCATGAGTTGGTTGGCATCAATACCATCTTTGAAACCTGGGAAGTTTTCAATGATAGTAGTTGTTGTCAATTGTCCTCCTGGTTGCAATCCTGCGTAGAGTATAGGATTTAAGTTGGAACGACTTGCGTAAATGGCTGCTGTGTAGCCTGCTGGACCACTGCCTATGATTAATGTTTTTACTTTTTCCATTTCTTTATTTTGTTTTATTTATCTTCTGTTGGTGGGAATAATCCGAACAATCGGGCGTCAATCATGTCCTCAATGCGCTTAAAGTCTTGAGGATTGGTTGCAAAATCGGTGGTATCGCCGTCTACAATCATAATTTCGCCTTTGTATGTCTTTATCCATTCTTCGTAGCGTTCGTTGAGTCCACGCAGATAATCAATGCGCATGGTTTGCTCATATTCACGTCCACGCTGCTGAATGTGGTCAATGAGGTGTGGCACGCTACTCCTTATATAAATAAGAAGGTCGGGCAACTTTACAAGACTTAGCATGAGGTCGAACAAATGAGTATAGTTGTCGAAATCGCGGTCGCTCATGAGTCCCATTTCGTGTAGGTTTGGTGCAAAAATCTTTGCATCTTCGAAGATGGTTCTGTCTTGAATAATGGTATCGTTCGAGCGTGATATATCTACCACATCACGGAATCGTTTGTTAAGGAAATAAATTTGTAGGTTAAATGCCCAACGATTCATATCTTCGTAGTAATCTGCGAGATAAGGATTATTGTCTACTGGCTCGAATTGTGCTTTCCAGCCATATCTTTTTGCGAGCATTGTGGTGAGTGTCGTCTTTCCTGCTCCTATGTTTCCTGCGATTGCTATATGCATATTGTTTGTATTCTGAAATTCTACGATTGGTTTGGTTTAAAAAAGTCCGAACAATTCTCTATCAATTTTGTCGGTTATCAATCCGAAATCTTTTGGATTGTGTTCATAATCGAGTTTATCCACTTCGATAGTGAGTACTCTGCCTTTGTATTGGTTTTCTATGAAGTCATCATACCGCTTATTTATATTTTCGAGATAGTCGAGTGGCATGCGTTGCTCGTAGTTGCGCCCTCGCTTTTCAATGTTTGCTACAAGGTGGCTCACCGACGATTTTAAGTAAAGCATGAGGTCGGGATAGCGCACAGCGTCTGTCATGTCTTCAAAAAGTTCCATGTAGGTTTCGTAATCCCTATTGTCTAAATTCCCCATTGCGTAGTTGTTTGCCGTAAAAACATAAACTCCTTCGTAGATAGTTCGGTCTTGTATGACATCTTTTCCCGCTTTACTAATTTCCAATAAATCCTTGAATCGCTCTTTGAGAAAGAATATTTCCATGGCGAACGACCAACGTTTTATGTCCTTATAGTAATCGTCTAAATACGGATTATAGTCCACTGATTCGTATCGTGGAACCCACCCATATCTTTTTGCGAGCATAGTTGTCAGTGTTGTTTTACCGCTTCCAATGTTTCCAGCTATTGCTATGTGCATAGTTTTTCTTTTATCTTAACACAGCTTTTCCGATGCAACCTGACGGCGCTTGTATTTTAAGCATACCGCAGACGGTTGCTGCAATGTCGTTTATTGTAACTTCTTGGTTTGTTTCTCCTTGGTTAACATGCCAACCATACATTAACCATGGTATGTGAGAGTCGTAATTGTAAGGTTGTCCGTGCGATGTGCCTTTGTAGTCAGGCGCATTCTTTGCTCCAAAGTATTGAGCACGTGTTACAAATCCTATTTCTCCCGAACGGTGATTCATGTATCCGTTCGTCATTCGTGTCTTTATATAATCAGGCATGGTAGTTTGCGCCACTTTTTCGTAATCAAACACGAAAACGTATTGCTCGTCTTGTTTTAAAAAGTCAATGGCTTCGTCTATTACCTCTTGCTTTTTTTTGCCTGCTTGAGCAATCATGCATCGTCAAAGTAGAATTGATAATTGTCTTCGCCCATTACTGGCTTGATACCGAAGGTTTTTTGCAAGTGGTTGTTAAGGTCTTTCACTGCCTTTTTATAATCGTATGCGCCCCCAGGGAGGTTGTGTTCTTTCAAGAAGTTATAGTTATGCGCAGCTCCATGGTCGGCAGTAAGGAAGAGAAGGTAGTTTCCGCGTCCCACTTTCTGGTCTAACACATCAAGGAAGTGGGCTAAATCCTTATCCAATTGCATATAAACATCATGATTTTCTTTGCCTCTTGTGCCGTAAGCGTGTCCGATAGCGTCAGTAGAAGAGATACTTACGGTGAGCATATCGGTTTCGTCGCCTTGTCCCAAGCCTTCGTTTTCTAAGACTGCTTCTGCCATCTTGAAGGTAATTGTTACACCTTCATTCGATTTTTTTATGTCGTATTTTGGTGCTTTTTGGTTCTCCTTGTTAAATTTTTCGACCCATGTTGGGAGCGTTTTCATATAATAAGAAGAGGTAATAAAGTGACCTACTGATGAGTCCCACCAATAAGCAGCATTGGCAGAGTGGCCTGCTGGGAGGATAGCAGCACGGTCTTTCAAAGCAACACCAATGACTTTTGAGCGAAAATCGGTAGCCAATCTGAGTTCATCGCCAATGGTTGTAGAGAGCATTCTTCGTGGACTCATTTGACCTTGTTTACTCTGTGAGCCAACACTTTGTACGGTAGAGTCGTCGCAACAGTAGATGTATTTGTCATTTTGCCAGAAGTTGTTACCGCAAATGCCGTGCAATGCTGGTATCGAACCCGTATAAGCCGATGTGTGTCCAATGGCTGTTACGGTTGGAGAATAATTGATTAGCGTATTTTCGAACGAAAATCCGTTGTTCAAAAGGCGTTTTAAACCCCCTTCACCGTATTCTTTTTGATAAAAATAGAGGTAGTCCCAACGCATTTGGTCTACTACTAATCCAACCACAAGTTTAGGTCTTTGAACTTGTGCGTGTAGGTTGAGTGCAAAAAAAGCACCAATACCATTGTGTACAGTTTCTTCATTTTCAGCTTATTAAATGGTTATTATTTAATCTTTTCTCCATGTTTTTTAGGATAAAGGATATTATCATTACCCTTGCAAAGATACAATTTAATTATGAAACAGACCCTATAAAGGCAAAAGTATTTATGGGAAAATCTATTTTCAATTGATTCGGTTTCGCTTTTTTTGCTGGTCTGTAATTTATCTTCTATATTTGCACGATAAAACGAATTAAAAATAAAATATATAAACGATACTGCGCGCCGTCAAGATAGGTTGATGGACGAACAAAAGGTTTTGGATTTATTGGAAAATGAAGCATGTCAGTAGATGAAACCTTGCGTATGACTTCGCAAGAAACCTATTTAAAAGCACAGAACCCTTTTCTTTTGTGCAGAAAACGATTTGGCTTGAAACTAAAAGTAGAGGCAAATAAAGTTAATTTTTCAGAAACCTATCGCCATTTAATATTTATTGGTTATTTTTGTTGGTGACTTTTTCAATGCTTTATTAAAGTATAAAATCATTGTTAACGCAACTTGCTAAAATAGAGTCGAATAATTATAAAATAAAATAAAAACTTATGAAGAACAATTTTAAAAGAACTTTCCTCGTTGCGGGATTAGCCTGCGCTACACTTGTGGCTACAGCAGCCATTGCGCCAAAGGGAAAGAAAGGTAAATCTGCGTATTCAAATCCATTGATGCAGAAGAGTCCATTACCATTTGGAGCTCCTGATTTCAGCAAAATCAAAGGCGAACACTATCTACCAGCTATTCAAGCAGGAATAGCAGAGCAACGTGCTGAAATTAAAAGAATTGTTACAAACAAGCAAAAGCCAACTTTCCAAAATACAATTTTGGCTTATGAAAAGAGTGGCTTGTTACTTGACCGTGTGAAAAATGTATTTTTCGGTGTTACAGAAGCGCATAAGACTCCAGATATAGAAGCTGCTGAAAAGGCTATCATACCATTATTGACCGACTTTGAGAATGAAATTTCGTTCAATCAAAAATTCTTCGAACGTGTAAAATACGTTTACGACCACGAGTACAATACACTTAAAGGCGAAGATAAAGTGTTGTTGAAGGAAATTTACAATGGTTTCGTACGTTCAGGCGCATTGCTTCCAAAAGACAAAATGGAACGCATGAAACAAATCAACAACCGCATTGCACAGTTGCAACAAGACTTTGGCAACATGCTTCCAAAGGCGGCCGCAGCAGCAACTATATGGGTTAGCGATGTGAACGAACTCGCTGGATTGAACGAAGCAGACATTGCACAATGCAAAAAAGACGCAGAAAGTCGTGGCGCAAAAGCTCCTTACTGCATCGTTATCACCAATACTACCCAACAACCTATCCTTGCAAGTTTAGACAACCGCCAATTGCGCGAACGTGTATGGAATGCTTCTATCCATCGTGCCGACGGAACCAACACCTACAACACTTTCCCATTTGCCGTAGAGATTGCTAAACTTCGTGCTGAAAAGGCTGAACTCATGGGTTATAAGAACGCTGCCGAATATGGATTAGACAACGTAATGGCAAAAACTCCTGCAAAGGCATACGCTTTCCTCAAGCAACTCATCAAAGAATACCAACCAAAGGCAGAAGCAGAAACAAAAGCCATTGAAGAATATGCACAAAAAACACAAGGTGCCGACTTCAAACTTCAACCATACGACCGCTTCTACTATTCTGCAAAGATGAAAAAAGACCAATACAACTTCTCTGATGAAGAAACAAAACCTTATTTCAACATCGATTCAGTGCTTATAAATGGTATTTTCTACGCTGCAAATAAAGTTTACGGACTCACTTTCAAAGAACGCCACGACCTTCCTACCTATCACCCTGATATGAAAGTCTTCGACGTTATCGACAATAACGGAAAGCAACTCGCTATCTTATATTGCGACTACTTCCGCCGTCCAACAAAACGCGGTGGTGCATGGATGAGCGCATTTGCTAAACAAAGCGGTTTGCGCCAACAATTGCCTATCATTTACAACGTATGCAACTACGCAAAAGCACCACAAGGACAACCTACACTCGTAACATGGGACGAAGTAACAACCATGTTCCACGAGTTTGGACACGCCCTCCACGGAATGCTTTCTAACTGCTATTACAACACATTGAGCGGTACTTCCGTAGCACGCGACTTCGTGGAAATGCCATCACAGTTCAACGAAACTTTCGCAAGCGTTCCTGAAGTGTTCAATCATTACGCTAAGCATTACAAAACAAACGAACCAATGCCAGCAGAATTGCGCGACAAGATGTTGAATTCTATCAATTTCCAAGCAGCATACGCTCTCGGCGAAAACCTTGCAGCTACTTGCCTTGATATGGCATGGCACATGCTCGGTTCAAAGGACATTCCTACAGCCGACAAAGCACAAGAGTTTGAAACAAAAGTATTGAGCGAAATCGGTTTGTTGAACGCTCAAATCCCTCCACGCTACTCAACTTCTTACTTCAATCACATATGGGGTGGCGGTTACGCAGCAGGCTACTACAGCTACCTTTGGTCTGAAGTACTGGCAGTAAACATTGCTGACTACTTTGCAAAGAATGGTTTCTTGAACCGCAAGGTGGGCGACGACTTCCGTAACAAGATTCTTAGCCGTGGTAATACGAAAGATTTAATGGAAATCTTCACAGACTTCACAGGTCTTAAAGCCCCAGATGCAGCAGGATTGCTCAAATCACGTGGCTTGTAAGCAACAATTCATACAATCAACAAAACAAAAAAGCTCGACAATAGTCGGGCTTTTTTGTTGCCTTTCCCCTCCACTCAAAACACGAAAGCACACGAAAAAAATGGAAAACACGCCCCATAATTTTGCCAATTCCAAACTTTCCCGTAACTTTGCATAAGATATAGCTGCACTCGACAAATT
>NZ_BAIS01000029.1 GCF_000613345.1 Prevotella disiens JCM 6334 = ATCC 29426
TTAAACATTTGTTCACTTTCTTTCTTTTGTTTTTTGTACCTTTGTCATTGATATGAGAAAGGAAAAGAATAATTTCACATTCCTAACCGAGGGACCTATCCACAAGGTTGTCATTAAAATGGCAATACCAACCATAATTTCGATGTTGGTAACAAGTTTATATAATATTGCAGACACTTATTTTGTTGGGCAAATAAACACGCAATCGACTGCTGCTGTGGGCATAGTCTTCTCCTTAATGTTCTTTATTCAGGCTTTTGGCTTCTTTTTCGGACATGGCTCTGGCAATTATATCTCTCGTGAATTAGGTGCTCAATGCCATGACAATGCCACTCGTATGGCTTCGACAGGATTTTTCTATTCTTTTCTTTTTGGTTTGCTCATCATGGTAGGTGGTTTGCTCTTCATTCGTCCCCTTTCACTCCTCTTAGGCAGCACTCCAACCATTCTTCCTTATACAGAAAAGTACTTAAAAATCATACTATTAGGTGCACCATTCCTTACGTCTTCACTTGTTTTGAACAATCAAATGCGTCTGCAAGGCAATGCCAAATATTCAATGTATGGGATTGTTGTGGGTGCTATTCTCAATGTTGCGCTTGACCCTTTGTTCATTTTTGTCTTCAAATTAGGAATTTCAGGTGCTGCAATCGCTACCATAATCGGTCAAATAACCTCTTTCTTGATACTCTTTTTCATGGCACGTCATGGTGAAAATATAGGAATTTATTTCCGAAATTTTGCTCCTTCGTGGTCAACCTTTAAGGAAATATTCTATGGAGGCAGCCCTTCTTTATTGCGACAAGGCTTAGCCTGTGTTGCAACCATGTCGCTCAATATTGCAGCTGGAGTATATGGCGATGCTGCCATTGCCGCAATGAGCATCGTTTCTCGAATATCGTTGCTCATTTTGGCCACCGTGATTGGTTTAGGACAGGGTTTTCAACCACTTTGTGGTTTCTGTTATGGTGCAGGACTTTATGAACGATTGCAAAAAGCCTATAAATTTACCGTAAAATTAGGTACCATTTTTCTCTTCATCTGTACCATTTTGGGTTGGATTTTCAGCAGTTCGCTTATCCAAATTTTCCGAAACGACCCACAAGTTATTGCGATTGGTGTGGTGGCTTTGCGCTGGCAATTATGCACTTATCCCTTAAATGCTTTTATCATAGCAAGCAACATGTTATTGCAAACTTGTCGCAAACCATTGCGTGCCAACTTCTTAGCAGCAACCCGACAAGGGTTATTTTTCATTCCTTTAATCTTCATTTTGCCCCATTTCCTTGGTCTGTATGGTGTGGAAATGTGCCAAGCCGTGAGCGACCTGCTTTCATTCATTTCAACTGTACCTATTATTATTTACACTTTCAAAGAATTTAATCAATAGCAATATCCCCATTTCTTTGCATGGAAATTCTTTCAGAAATCAAAATAGGCTGTTTTGCAGTTCAAAATAGGCTGTTTCGTAGCTCAAAATAGGCTGTTTTGTACGCTAATATCTATTGTTTTTTATTCAAAAGAAAAAGTTTATTGTCATTAGATTTTCTTTACTTTTCTTGCTTTTGGCATTTCATTTTTGTATCTTTGCACTCTCATATTTAATTTTTAGTATGCGCGACCTCACCGATGCCGAATTGGCAAAGTTTATAGATAAGGATATATTTCATAAAATTTCTGATGCAGCCGATAAACTCGGCTTAGAATGTTACGTTGTGGGCGGTTACGTTCGCGACTTATTCCTTGAACGACCTTCCAATGATATTGATGTTGTTGTCGTTGGGAGTGGTATCAGTGTTGCCAATGAACTTAAAAAAACACTCGGAAAGCGTGCGCACATATCTGTTTTCCATAACTTTGGCACTGCACAAGTGAAGCTCGGAGGTATGGAAGTTGAATTTGTTGGCGCACGAAAGGAGAGTTATAGCCACAATAGCAGGAAACCAATTGTGGAAGACGGAACGTTGGAAGACGACCAAAATCGCCGTGATTTCACTATCAATGCCATGGCGGTGTGTTTGAATAAAGAACATTTTGGCGAATTGGTAGACCCTTTTGGTGGTGTAGACGACTTGTGGGACGGTATTATTCGTACACCATTAGACCCAGATATAACTTTCTCGGACGACCCTTTGCGCATGATGCGCTGTGTAAGATTTGCTACTCAACTCAACTTTTTTATTGAAGACGAAACGTTTGAAGCGTTGGAACGCAACGCTGAACGTATCAAAATTGTCAGTGGAGAACGTATTGCCGATGAGTTAAATAAAATCATGGCTACCAAAACGCCAAGCAAAGTTTATAGATTTGTATCGTTGTGGATTGTTACAAATCATTTTGCCAGAATTAGTGGCAATGGACGTGGTTGAAACTCGCAATGGACGAGCGCATAAAAATAATTTTTACCATACCTTAGAAGTATTGGATAATGCTGCACGCACCACTGATAAGCTTTGGTTGCGATGGGCCGCACTGTTCCATGATATTGGTAAACCAAAGAGTAAACGTTGGGACGCTTCCATAGGTTGGACTTTCCATAGCCATAATATCATTGGTGCAAAGATGATTCCGACTATCTTTAAACGTCTGAAATTCCCAATGGACGCCAAAATGAAGTATGTTCGCAAGTTGGTAGACTTACACATGCGTCCTATCATTATAGCTGATGAGGAAGTTACCGATTCAGCTGTTCGTCGATTAATGAACGATGCTGGCGACGATATTGACGACCTTATGACACTTTGCGAAGCCGATATTACCAGTAAAAATGCTGCACGCAAACAACGTTTTTTAGATAACTTCAAGACTGTTCGTGAAAAGTTGGAGGATTTAAAAGAACGTGATTATAAACGATTGTTGCAACCTTGTATCGATGGCGATGAGATTATGGAAATCTTTAATTTAAAGCCAAGTCGTGAAGTTGGGGAACTAAAAAAAACTTTAAAGGAAGCTGTTTTAGACAATCGTGTACCCAATGAGCGCGAACCTCTTATGGAATTGCTAAAACAAAAAGCAGCAGAAATGGGCTTAGTCTGATGTAATTTTTGTTAAATCTTTGTCTTATTACTTCTTTAAATTCAATTAAAAATTGTATCTTTGCAGTATGAAAACTTATTCTTTGTGTTGAGTTTTCGCAAAAAGTATAAAATGCTTGTCTTTAATAGCAAAGAGATTAGAATTTAAGGAACGGCAGATAAGAAAAGATTATAAATTACAAACAGACGTATGATAAAAAGCAAATTTTTACTATTCGCAGCTTTGGCTGTGGCAGTGCTTACAAGTTGTGGTGGAGGAGGCAAACATCAGTTGCCAACCAACAACGAGTATCCAGTGATAACGATTGGTGCAGCAAATGCACAGATGAAAACGACCTATCCTGCTACAATAAAAGGTATTCAGGACGTGGAAGTACGTCCGAAAGTAAGTGGCTTTATTACCAAACTTTATGTACACGAAGGCGAAGCTGTAAAGGCAGGGCAAGTGCTTTTTGTGGTGGATAACGCAATCTACCAATCGGCAGTACGCCAAGCAGAAGCAGCAGTGGCTTCGGCACAAAGCGGAGTAAATCGTGCGCAAGCAAGTGTAGTTCAAGCAGCAGCAGCTTTAAACTCAGCATTAGCTCAAGCGGCAACAGCACAATTAACTTATAACAACAGCAAGCAACTCTATGCAAACAAAGTAATTGGCGATTACGAGATGCAAGCTGCAAAAAATGGTTATGAAACTGCACAAGCAGCCGTAAATCAAGCACGAAGTGGCATTCAAGCCGCAAATTCAGGTGTGAAACAAGCGCAAGCAGGCGTTAAACAAGCACAAGCAGGATTAGCTTCGGCAAAAGAAAACCTTAGTTTCTGCTATGTAAAAAGTCCAGCAAGCGGTTATGTAGGTAGCCTTCCATATAAAGAAGGAGCATTGGTAAGTCCTTCTTCTCCGATGCCAATTACAACCATCAGTAATATTTCGACCATGGAAGTCTATTTTTCTATGACAGAATCCGATATTCTTACCCTTTCACGCAATAACCGTACATTGGGTAATGCACTCAATACGTTCCCAAGTGTAAGCCTCTTATTGGCTGATGGGTCGGTTTATAACCATGTAGGAAAGATTGTTAAAACAAGTGGAATGATTGATGCTGCAACAGGAACAGTAAGCGTCATAGCACGTTTTCCTAACCCTGAAAGTTTATTGAAGAGTGGTGGTAGCGGTCAAGTTGTGATTGCAAAGAATAATAACAATGCTTTGGTTATTCCGCAAGATGCTACTGTACAAGTGCAAGACAAGATTTTCGTTTACAAAGTAGATTCTAATAATAAGGTACATTATACTGAAATCAAGGTAAATGCACAGAACGATGGCATAAATTACATCGTTACTTCGGGTTTGAAACTTGGCGAAAAGATAGTTTCTAAGGGACTTGCAAGTCTTCAAGACGGCATGGAAATCAAGGCATTGACTCCTGCACAATACAAAGAAGCATTGAAAAAAGCTGCATCATTGGGCGCAAATCAAAGTTCGGCAGAAGGTTTCTTGAAAGCAATGAAGGGCGAAGATAAGAAATAAAGTACTTAAACGAAAAGAATTATGACATTTACAAACTTTATAAAACGTCCTGTACTCTCTACCGTGGTGTCTATCTTTTTCGTGCTTTTAGGTACGATAGGATTGATTTCACTCCCTATTGAGCAGTATCCAGATATTGCTCCGCCTACCATTTCGGTAATGGCAAACTATCAAGGAGCAGACGCACAGACCGTTTTAAATTCCGTTATTACCCCTTTGGAAGAAAGTATTAACGGTGTAGAGAATATGACCTACATACAATCAACGGCTACCAATTCGGGTAGTGCGATGATTACGGTTTATTTTAAACAAGGTTCTGACCCTAATATGGCGTCGGTAAACGTGCAAAATCGTGTTTCACAAGCGCAAGCATTGCTGCCTGCGGAGGTTACTCGTGCAGGTGTCACAGTGTCTAAACGCCAAACGTCTAACGTGGTAATGTACTCTCTGACAACCGACGATGGTCGTTACGATGATGAGTTCTTGACCAACTATAACAACATTAACGTTGTTCCTTTGCTGAAACGTATCAATGGTGTGGGCGATGTGCAAACTCCTGGTATGAAGACCTATTCTATGCGAATATGGCTGAAACCTGAAAAAATGAAGCAATACGGACTTGTTCCAAGCGATATTGCAGGAGCTTTGGCAGAACAAAATATCGAAGCTGCCCCTGGTTCGTTCGGAGAACAGAGCAATATGAAGTATGAATACACCATGCGTTATAAAGGTCGCCTCAAAACGCAAAAGGAATACGAAGACATTATCATATCAAATAATGTGAACGGACAAACGCTTCATTTGCGTGATGTGGCTGATGTGAAACTTGGCGGATTGATGTATTCTGTTTCAATGCTCAACAACAAGCAACCATCAGTAGTGGGTATGGTACAACAAATTGCTGGCTCTAACGCTACACAAATAGCCAAAGATGTGAAAGCAGCCCTTGAAGATGTGCAAAAGAATATGCCTCCTGGCATGAAAGTAACCATTCAACAAGATGTTACAGAATTCTTATTTGCCTCTATGGAGGAAGTAATTTTCACGCTGTTCATTACTTTGTTGTTGGTATTCTTTGTGGTTTACATCTTCTTGCAAGATTTACGCTCAACGTTAATTCCAATGATTGCCGTTCCTGTGGCATTGATTGGCTCGTTCTTCTTCCTATGGATGTTTGGTTTCTCAATCAACTTGCTGACACTTTCCGCCCTCTTATTGGCAATTGCTATTGTGGTGGACGATGCCATTGTGGTGGTTGAAGCTGTCCATGCAAAGTTGGATTTGGGCTATAAGAGTGCTTTAACGGCTGCCATTGATGCGATGAACGAAATTTCAGGAGCCATTATTTCCATTACGTTGGTTATGTCTGCCGTGTTCATTCCTGTTTCATTTATGAGCGGAACATCGGGAACTTTCTATCGAGAATTTGGCGTTACCATGGCAGTATCTATTGTCATTTCTGCTTTAAATGCCTTAACCCTTTCTCCAGCCTTATGTGCTATTCTCTTAAAGCCACACAGTGAGGAGGAAAAGAAGAAGATTAGTAGGGTAGATAGATTCCATTTAGCATTCAATACACAATACGAAAAAATCAACGAGAAGTATAAAAAGACAGTTGAAAAAATCATTGGTAATCGCATTATCACAGGTATTTCGGTTGTCGTTGGTATCTTAGCTTTGGTTATTACGATGGCTACTACGAAGACAGGACTTGTGCCTGACGAAGATACGGGTGTACTTTTTGCTATGGTATCTTTGGAACCTGGTATGTCTCAAACCGAAACGAAAAAGGTAACAGAACAGATTGACAAAATGTTGGAAACCAATCCATACGTTGAACGCCGTGTGCAATTGATTGGATACAACTTCATTGCGGGTCAAGGTTCAGACCAAGCCACTTTCATCATAAAGTTAAAACCATTCGAAGAACGTAAATATAGTATGTTCGACCGCATTAAATCTGTCTTTAATGGGGCGGGGATTGCAGGTTTATTTATCGACCCAACATCATCAAATATGATTCTTGGAATGATTTATAAACAAACTGCCAGCATCAAAGGAGCAAGAGTTTTGGCATTCGGACCACCTATGGTTCCAGGATTTTCAGTTTCCAATGGTCTTACAATGTCTATGCAAGACCGCACAGGAGGCGACTTAAACAAGTTCTTTACAATCACTCAAGAGTATCTTGCAGCCTTGAAAGAACGTCCTGAAATCGGGAATGCAATGACAACATACAACCCTAATTATCCGCAATACATGGTGGATATAAACGTGGCAAGGGCAAAACAATCGGGCACTTCGCCTGCTGCAATCCTTTCTGTGTTACAGGGTTATTATGGCGGTATGTATGCTTCCAACTTTAATGCTTACGGAAAACTCTATCGTGTGATGATTCAAGGTTCGGTAGAAAGCCGCATTAACCCAGATGGATTGAATAATATTTATGTTCGAACCCCTGGTGGAATGGCACCAGTGAGCGAGTTTTGTACATTAAAACGTGTTTATGGACCTTCTAATATAGCACGTTTCAACCTCTTTACGGCTATTACAGTGAATGCGCAAGCTGCTGATGGCTATTCGTCAGGTGATGCTATCAAAGCCGTAGAAGAAGTAGCAGCACAAAAATTACCTCCTGGTTACACCTACGAATTTTCTGGTTTGACACGTTCAGAACAAGAGTCTTCTAACTCAACAGCCATGATTTTCGTTCTCTGCTTGGTATTTGTCTACTTGATTTTGAGTGCGCAATACGAAAGTTATTTGCTTCCATTGGCGGTAATTTTGTCTATTCCTTTTGGTTTGGCAGGTGCTTTTATCTTCACAATGTTGTTTGGACACAACAACGACATCTACATGCAAATTTCGCTGATTATGCTCATTGGTTTATTAGCAAAGAACGCAATTTTGATTGTAGAATTTGCTTTGGAACGTCGCAGAACAGGTATGGCGATTAAATATGCTGCCATTCTTGGTGCAGGAGCCCGTCTTCGCCCAATTCTTATGACCTCTTTGGCAATGGTCGTTGGTTTGTTGCCATTGATGTTTGCCAGTGGAGTAGGTCGCAATGGTAACCAAACTTTGGGTGCAGCAGCCGTAGGTGGTATGCTTATCGGTACGCTTTGCCAAGTATTTATTGTACCCTCGTTATTTGTAATCTTCCAATATTTGCAAGAACGCATTAAGCCTATTGCCTTTGAAGACGAGGAAAACAAGCAGGTTGCTAAAGAATTGAAGCAATTTGTAAGTAGGCCTATAAGCGATTACAAGGTAAAAGAATAAAGTTTACGAATTAAAAGAGTAAAATGAAAAAAATAAATATAATCATAATAGCACTTGCAACTCTCAGTTTGACGGGTTGTAAGAGCCTATATGGCACTTACGAACGTCCTGAAGTAAAGACTTCTGGCATCGTTCGCAACCCTATTAATGCTGATGCCACATTAGAAGGAGCAAACGATTTCGGCATTCTTCCATGGCGAAGTGTCTTTACTGATAGTCATTTACAAGCTATTATAGAAAAAGCATTGACCAATAATCCCGACCTTCTCAATGCTGCTTTGAATATTGATATTGCTGAACAACAGCTTAGTACTGCAAAATTAGCCTTCTTACCTTCGGTCGTTTTCGCTCCACAAGGCACTATTTCTCATTTTGGAGACCAGAAAGAAGCTACAAAATCGTATGTGCTTCCAATTTCAGCAAGTTGGGAAATCGACCTTTTTGGAAAACTTCGCAACGAGAAAATGGCTGCCCAAATGGCGATGATACAGATGCAAGATTATAAAGTTGCCGTACAAACACGCTTAATTTGCAATGTTGCTAACCTTTATTACACCTTGCTCATGCTTGACCGTCAGAACCAAATTGTTACAGATATGGCTGACCTTACAAAGAACACATGGGAGATGATGAAACTGCAAATGGACTATGGACGCGCACGTTCTACAAGTATCCAAAGTGCAGAAGCGGCTTATTACAGTGTGCAAACTCGTGCTGCTGATATTAAAAGACAAATTCGTGAAGTCGAAAATTCATTGAGTTTACTCATGGGAGAACCTGCTCATAGCATCGCACACGGAGCATTAGACAATCAACAATTGCCTTCAAATTTATCTAATGGAGTGGGTATTGAACTATTAAGCAATCGTGCTGATGTTCATGCAAACGAAATGGCGTTGGCTCAATGTTTCTATAATATACAAGAAGCGCGTGGGCGTTTCTATCCTTCTTTGAGCATTGCACCTACGGGAGGTTGGAGTAATGGCAACGGAATGGTAAACCCTGCCAAAATTCTTTGGAATGTAGTGGGCAATCTTACCCAACCTCTCTTCATGAAAGGTAAGCTAAAAGCTGGGTTAAAAGTAGCGGAAAATCAATACAAAATAGCTTATAATAAGTGGCAAAATAGCATTCTTACAGCAGGTGCAGAGGTGAGTAACGCTTTAGTAGCCTACAATTCCGCACAAGAAAAAGGCAAACTTTACGAACAACAGATTGATATTTTGAAGAAGAATGTAGAGCATACTCAAATGCTTTATCGCCAGAGTTCAAGCTCTTATCTTGAAGTGATTACAGCACAACAAAGCCTTTTGAATGCTGAAATAGCACAAGTTCAAGACCAATTTTCTAAGCTCCAAGCCATTGTAAACCTTTACTATGCGCTTGGTGGTGGTTCAAAATAAGATTTCTTAAAACTATTTTATAATATGAGTAGTGAAATAAGTCCACGAGCCGAAGTTTCTCCAAAGGCGAAAATAGGCGACGGCTGTAAAATATTCCCATTCGTTTACATTGAAGACGATGTAGAAATTGGCGATAACTGCATTATTTTTCCATTTGTAAGTATTCTTAATGGTTCACGAATAGGCAATGGAAACAAAATTCATCAATGTGCAGTTATTGGTGCTTTGCCACAAGATTTCAGTTTTGTAGGCGAAAAAAGCGAGTGCATTTTGGGCGATAACAATATAATTCGAGAAAATGTTGTCATCAATCGTGCCACACATCGTGGTTGTAAAACCCAATTAGGCTCTGACAATTTCCTTATGGAAGGTGTACATATCAGCCACGACACAAAAGTGGGCAACCATTGTGTGTTTAGCTATGGAACGAAAATTGCAGGCGATTGCGAAATAGCCGACCATGTAATCTTCTCTTCTGGTGTCATTCAGAAAGCAAACACACGAGTAGGAGAAGCTGCAGTAGTTCAAGCAAGTACCACTTTCGGTCGTGATATTCCCCCTTACGTTATTGCAGGAGGCAGTCCGATAGCCTACGGTGGCGTAAATACAACGATTTGCCGTGATTTGAATATTGACGAAAAGGTTATTAAACACATTGCCAATGCCTATCGTCTTGTATTTCATGGTCAAACATCAATCTTTGATGCATGTATGCAAGTAGACCAACAAGTTCCCGATTCGCCAGAAATACGCAATATCGTTAATTTCATTCGTGAAACCAAAGAAGGTATCATCTGTAAGATGTAATACCTATGATATAATAAAACGTAAAGTCCCAATAAGTAGGTTTGCAATCTACTTGTTGGAACTTGCATAGGTTTTATTTTTATACTCAAAGCTGCTGAAGGGTTTGGAAACACATCGTTATTTTCAATTTGATTAATTTCTTTCATTTATTCGTTGAAATATTAAAAAAAACGTACCTTTGCTTTCATAATCACATTTTAAAGCATTTGTTATGAAGAGAAATTACTTGCACACGAGGTTAACACTAAGCATTGTTTTGCTTCTGTTTTGCGGACTAAAAGCAGCTGCACAAAGGAACTATTTCAATGAATTTACCCAATTATTGGAACAAGAAGATACGATTGCAGCTAAAAAATTATTAACCGATTGGAAAAAAAATGGAACAAAAAATGGGGACTATTATGCGGCATTGGCAAATTATTATTGGAAAAAAGGTAATTCATCTGTGCTTTCTTTAACTACTGATAAGCCTGAAGAAGGGGATTTTTTAGCATTTGAAGATTCTACAGGAGCAACGGCAGGATATATAGGACAAGCCCAAACTTACGATGATAAAATTCTGAATAAGATGTTCGCAACATTGGACGAGGGCTGTAAACTCTTTCCAAATCGTTTGGATTTAGCTTTCGGAAAAGTGCATATTTATCTTGAATTGGGTAAGGGAGAAGAAGCTATAAAGACTATTCAGCAAGTGCTTGAGCAAGATAAAACAAATCATAGACAATGGATTTGGTTAGAAGACAAGCCCACACCTGCGCCAGCACCTGACTTTATAAAGGATTGTTGCCAATCTTATTTCTACCAACTTAATGAATTTGCTGATGAGAAAGTGATAACAGAATTAGGCGAAGAACTCTATAATTATGCGCCAACCTACATTCCTTTCCGCACCAACATGGCTGCACTTTCCTTTAATAAAGGTGACTTAAAACGAGCAACCGAATTGTTTGAAGCCATTCATAAAGATGCTCCCGATGATTTAGTGGTTACTTACAATCTTGCTTATAGCTACGAAAAGCAAGGTAAAACAAAAGAAGCAATCTTGCTTTATGAGCAATTGGCTAAATCGAACAATGAACAATATAAAGAAATTGGCAAAAAAGCTGTGAAGGAATTGAAAGACAAGTAGAAAAAAGAATAAGTCGGCATATTGTAATACCAAAACCAATACTGTGGTAAGCTTTAGTTCCTAATTTTTTTTGCAATATGAAAATGGATATATCTATTTTTCCCTCCTATAGAAACTTGTCCAAAAGTTCCTATAGAAGAGAAAAATAAATATGAAAAAAATTTCATATTAAGTAGTTATTTAACGTATATTTCTATGACCAACAGCAGTTTTTACTCTGCTGGCTTCATATTTGTATAAACGTTTTGTACATCGTCGAAGTCTTCGAGTTTCTCAATCATTTTGTCGATAATCTCGCGTTGTTCTTCGGTTACGTCCTTGAGGTCGTTAGGAATACGAGTAAATTCTGCAGAAGTAATTTCAAAGCCGTTATCTTCTAAGTGCTTTTGTATTTCGCCAAAGCTGGTAGGTTCTCCATAAATGGTAATTTCGCCTTCTTCATCGTCTTGGTCAAACTCATCGTCTACTCCGTAATCAATGAGGTCGAGGATAAGTTCTTCCATGTCTAATCCGTCTTTCATTTTGAAAGTGAAGACTGCTTTGTGGTCGAAAATAAATGCTAACGAACCTTGTGTGCCGAGTGTTCCGTTGAATTTATTGAATACTGAACGTACATCTCCTACGGTGCGGGTGGTGTTATCGGTCAATGTATCAACGAAAATAGCTATTCCGTGAGGACCATATCCTTCGTATGGAACTTCTTTATAATCGCTAGTATCCTTGCCCATAGCGTTCTTTATGGCACGTTGGATATTGTCTTTTGGCATGTTTTCACGCTTGCAAGTTGCGATGATAGCACGCAAACGTGGATTTGTTTCAGGTTCAGGACCGCCTGCCTTTACTGCAATTGCGATTTCTTTACCCAATTTTGTAAATGTACGAGCCATGTGGCCCCATCTTTTTAGCTTTGTAGCCTTACGATATTCAAATGCTCTTCCCATTGGAATTGTGTATTTATCGGAGTTCTGCTCCGAGTTTTGTTGTTATGTTTTTAATTAATTTCTGCATAATAGCGTCTATCGCCTTGTCGTTTAAGGTTTTTGTTTCGTCTTGGAGGATAAAGTTTACAGCGTAACTCTTCTTTCCTTCAGGAAGATTTTTACCTTCGTAAACGTCGAATAGTTCTACTTTCTTCAAAAGTTTCTTTTCGGTTTGGCGTGCGATTTCCTCAATTTGTGCAAATTCGATGTTTGAATCTAACAAGAGGGCTAAGTCGCGGCTAACGCTTGGATATTTAGATATTTCTTGGAATTGTAACTTATTCTTGCGAATGGCTTTCATTAAGTTGGTCCAATGTATATCTGCATAGTAGACAGGTTGTGCAATATCCATTTTCTTCAATAGCTTATGGCTCAAAATACCCATTTCTACGATGGTTTTACCACCACGAGTTTTGAGTTCTAAGGCTTTGTCGAAGATGTTGTTGTGTGATGTTTCAGCTAATAATGCGCTTTGTGCCATGCCTACACGACGGAGAATATTCTCAACATTGGCTTTGAGTTCGTAGAAAGTAGCTTCCTCATCGGCGTGCGCCCACGAACCTTGTATGCGTTTTCCTGTTACCCAAAGTGCCAAATGGTACTCTTGGTTGTAGGCTTTGATAGGACTTTCTTCGCTCCACTTGTCTTGTTCGTACTTGTAAGTATTGCCTACCTCAAAGAATTTAAGGTTTTGGGCTTTACGATTTACGTTGCGGCGAATGCTTTCCAACCCACCAAAGAGCAATGTTTGACGCATTACGCCAAGGTCGCTTGATAGTGGATTCATCACCTTTACGGTTTGTTCCCAAGGATAAGCATTGAGTTCTGCTCCGTCATAGTAAGATTGGGCAGTGAGCGAGTTATTTAGAATTTCGTTGAAACCAGCTCCAACCAATTGCTCGCTAACAATGTTTTCCTTATGATAGTTCTTGTCAGCCTCTTCGGCAATGGTGAGCGATGACTTCAATTCAGTTGGAATTTCAACGTTATTGTAGCCATAAATGCGGAGAATATCTTCCACAACATCGCAAGCACGCTTCACGTCTACACGATAAGGAGGTACGATAAGGTCGAGTCCTTCGGCATCTTCCTTCACAATTTCCATTTCAAGACTGGTAGCAATGCTCTTAATTGTGTCCGCACCGAGTTGCTTTCCTATCAAACGGTCGGCATATTCATAGTTCAAACGAACAGGAAAACCTTCCATTTTAGTAGGATATTCATCACGGATTTCCATGCTTACCTTTCCACCAGCCAACTCTTTGCAAAGAATAGCAGCTTGTTTCAAAGCATAAATCGTTCCATTTGGGTCAATACCACGTTCGAAACGGAAACTTGCATCAGTAGAAAGACCATGACGGCGTGCACTTTTGCGAATCCAAGTTGGGTGGAAGTAAGCACTTTCCAATACAACATTGCGAGTATTTTCGTATGTTCCGCTACCTTTTCCACCGAATACGCCAGCAATACACATAGGTTCTTCGGCATTGCAAATAGCAAGGTCGTGTTCGCCAAGCGTATGTTCTTCGCCGTCGAGTGTTACGAATTTCTTGCCTTCGTTCTTATCTTTTACAATGATTTGCTTACCTGTTACCATGTCAGCATCGAAGCAATGCATGGGTTGTCCGTAAGCCATCATCACATAATTGGTAATATCTACAATATTATTAATTGGGCGAACACCAATGATATTAAGCTTATCTTTCAGCCACTTAGGACTTTCCTTCACTTCACAATCGGTAATGCTCAAACAAGCATAGCGGCGACAAGCGTCTGTATTCTCTATTTTTACGTCAATTGTAAGGTCGTTATTATCAACCGCAAACTTGTCGCAGTTAGGACGATGCAATGAAGTTTCGTAACCATTTTGCTTTAACCAAGCGTAAAGGTCGCGTGCAACGCCATAATGGCTTAGTGCATCTGCACGATTGGCAGTAATGTCAATCTCGATGAGCCAATCGCTATCCAACTGATAGTATTCAGCTGCTGGCATACCCACCTGTGCTTCTTCAGGTAAAACAATAATTCCGTCATGACTTGCTCCTACGCCAATTTCGTCTTCAGCACAAATCATTCCGAAGCTATCAACGCCTCTAAGTTTACTTTTCTTAATTGTAAAACTGTCATCACCATCGTAAAGAATGCAACCTAAATCGGCAACTATTACCTTTTGACCAGCAGCAACATTTGGCGCACCACATACGATTTGTTGTGGTTCTTCCTTACCAAGGTCTACAGTAGTAACGTGTAAGTGGTCGGAATTAGGGTGCATTTCACAAGTAAGCACCTTACCAACGAAGAGTCCTTTCAATCCTCCGCGGATAGTTTCTACCTCTTCAACGCTTCCAACTTCCAATCCCGTAGACGTTAGCGCAGCCGCTAATTCCTGTGGAGTAAGGTTGAAATCAACGTATTCCTTCAGCCATTTGTACGATATATTCATTTATTTTGTTGTTTTATTTTATTCTTGTTTTCAAAAAGTTGCAATTAGCAACGTGCAAAAGTACTAATTTTCATCAATATACACAAATAGTAGGCTGATGATTTTAGCTTCAAGACTTGTTTTCCAATAGTTTTCTTCAATGGTGATATGGCTTAGATAGGAAAAGATAGGAGGAATATTTTTCTACAAGTTTGACCTATACGCCACAAATTTCTTAGACGGAAATGATTTTATTCCCACTGTTGTAGTTGAAAATGAAAAAAACACCGCTCCCCTAATTCCAATTTGCCCCTCTTTTGTCTTACTGAACCAACGTTTTATATCAAAAGATACAACATAAAAAGAAAGCTAATGGTTGCTTTAAACAACTATTAGCCTTCTTTATTTGTGGACCTGGTGGGAGTCGAACCCACGTCCGCACAAGGAAACCATATGCTTTCTACATGCTTATTTCAGCCTTTGATTTTCGAGCATTGGCAAGACCTGAACCACCAACCAATGCCTTATCCTCTAAATTTCATTTGCGCAGCGAGGCATACACAAACTATTTCCGATTTACCTGCACCGCTTTACCCTCTGATTCGGAACAACATCATTGGAGCAGTGTCTCGTTCAGCTATCTAATAGCCGAATAAAGCCAGTAATCTACTGTACTTCGATTAGGCAGCGAGAGCGTAATTGTTTTCGCCAATTAATTGTTTGATAACTGATATTTAGGAGCCAGCCACCAAAGCTCCGCATGCTTACATACCATCTCGTCTTGCCGTCAAATCCAAACAAGCCCGATTTACATATCGCTATATGTGGATTGCAAAGATATTGTAAGTTTTTGACATTGCCAAACTTTTGCGTTTATTTTTTATTTTCTATGCCTTTTCTGTCAATTTCTCGTTTGTTTTAGCCCTGAATAAATAAAAAAAGGAAGACTCGAGTGCGAATCTTCCTTTTTATTTTTACTGAAAAACAGTATTTATGCTTCTTTATCGTATTCCAAATGGAAGTTGATAACGGCTTCAATGCCCTTCTTCCAAAGGTCAACTGGCATGTTTTCGTTTGGAGAGTGGATAGCGTTTGATTCCAAACCGAAGCCCATGAGAACGCTCTTTGTGCCGAGAAGTTTCTCGAAAGTAGAGATGATTGGAATACTACCACCGATGCGAACTGGCAATGGACGCTTGCCAAACACAGCTTCGAAACCACGTTCTGCTGCTTTATAAGCTGGGAAATCGATAGGACAAACGTAGCCATAACCGCCGTGAAGCAGTTCTACTTTCACTTCTACTGTATCTGGAGCTACTTTGTTGAAGTAGTCTACTACCAATTGACCAATCTTTTTGTAGTCTTGGTGTGGCACGAGGCGTGAAGAAATCTTAGCGTATGCTTTTGAAGGGATAACGGTTTTTGCGCCTTCGCCTTGATAACCGCTCCAAAGTCCGCATACATCGAATGATGGACGATAGCCCGTGCGCTCAATTGTGCTATAACCTTCTTCGCCAAAGATATTCTTTATACCGAGCGATTTCTTGTATTCATCTTCATCGAAAGGTATAGAAGCAACGAGTTCGCGCTCTTCTTTTGATGCTTCTTCAACATCATCGTAGAATCCAGGGAAGCGGATTTTGCCGTCAGGACCTGTTACATCGCCGATAAGTTTACAGAGAACATTGGCTGGGTTAGCTACTGCGCCACCGAATGTACCTGAGTGTAAGTCGTGGTCAGGACCTGTAACTTCGATTTGCCAATAAGCTAAACCACGCAAACCTGTTGTGATAGAAGGAACATCAGGACCAATAAGACCAGTGTCAGAAACGAGGATTACGTCGCACTTCAACAACTCTTTGTGTTCTTCGATGAATGGAGCAAGGCTACCAGAACCGATTTCTTCCTCACCCTCAAAGATGAATTTCATGTTGTGCTTCAACAAATCGTGCTTGTTGATATATTCGAAAGCCTTTGCTTGAATGAACGATTGACCTTTATCGTCGTCAGCACCACGCGCCCAAATGTGTCCGTCTTTGATAACTGGTTCGAATGGTTCAGTCTTCCAAAGCTCAAAAGGTTCAGCTGGCATTACATCATAGTGCCCATAAACCAATACGGTTTTAGCTTTTGGGTCTACAATTCTTTCAGCATAAACCATAGGGTTGCCCTTTGAAGGCATCACTTCTGCTTTGTCTACACCTGCTTCTAAGAGCAATTCTTTCCAACGGTTGGCACATTTTACCATGTCTTCTTTGTGAGCTGGTTGCGCACTTACACTTGGAATACGAATAAGGCTGAACAACTCTTCGAGCATTCTTGCCTCGTTTTCTTCTACATATTTCTTAATCATAGTCTTTGATATTTTGAGATTTTCTTTTCATAGTTGCCCGCCCAATGGACGAATACACCGCAAATATACTACTTTTTTTCTGAATGTGAGTGGGAAAATAGCAATATCTTAAACATTTTTCCAAGATATTCATTCCTTTCAACAAAGATGATAATGCGCAAAAAGGTTTCCACTATAATATATATTAAGGTGGAAGACAATAGCTTTCAAAGTTTACTAACGCTATGTTTCGCACAGACTGTTATTAGTTTCTCGCAGTTTCTCAGTTGGAAACTATTAGTTTCTCCTATGGAAACTCGCAGTTTCTCCTATGAAAACTATTAGTTTCCATTGGAGAAACTATTTTAAAAGTATATACCTTCCCCACGGAAATATAATATGAAAGGCTGACAAAGTGGCATAAAGAAGCATGAAACCCTTATGGATTCCACTCTAACGCATCAATGTATTCATCGTATTTTGGCTGTATCTCTGGGCAAAAATCTTTGAAAACCTCAGCAATATAAGCCTGTTGTTCTTCCGAAATCAACTTATCGCCTCGTCGTGCCTTAAAATAAAAAGTTCGAGAAGGAAAGCAATGTTGAACCTTCTCACGCATTGTTTTTAGTACTTTTGCAGGTATTTCGTCGTAAAGATGTGTCATTCCCTTGGCAAAACGCTGTATTTTTGCATCGGCATACCACTGACAAGGTTCTTTTTCTGTGCGACTTTTCACATAACGAGGGTCTACCATTTGCATCAACGACCAATCGTTTTCATCACGTTCGAACCTCATTGCCAATGCTCGCAAGCATGTTTTTGCTCGTTTACATTGCCCATTTGTTGCCATACAATAGATATAACCACTTGGTATTTCTTCTTTTTTTATTTCCATTGCTTTTGCTTTTTATGAGTTTTAGAGCAAAGTTTGTGCCAATGAAGTAGTTCTATTTAAATAGAATAAACACTAAAAAATATTTTATTGTTTATTATTTTGGTATTTAAATAGATTTTAATTATGGTTCTTCCGAAATTTGGAGTGATGAGCCATAAGTTCTTATATTCATATAGTTACGAAGTAATAGCCTCCACTAAAAGCCTATAAAAAGCCATTTTATAAAAACAAAAAATCATAATTCAAGCTTTTCTAAAGTCGACGTTGCCGAATTGCTGTGCGACATCGTTAAATCCTTTTATATAAAGCTGTTATAATGGAGGTTTATTATCTTCTACGACAACCTTGATTATATCTATCACTCCAAATTCCTGATGAACCAATAAAATTTTCTTTGCACTCGTTTGCAATCTCTTTGTGGAAGATATAGCTGCACTCGGCAATATGTAGGGGCGGAATTTATTCCGTTCCTAATAAGCAAAACATACGCAGGTTGTTAGGAACGTGATAAATCACGCCCCTACAAAGTTACCTTGCTATCCGTTACGTTCTTAAAGTCGAGATTGTTTAGAATTGAGTGTAAATGAAAGGCTGAATATTGTTCTGACTAAAGTTGATGACCAACTGAATGACTATGATGAAAATGATAAACTTAGCCAACCAAGGGAGCGAAATAAACTTTTTTTGCAGCCATTTGTAGTCATTCAATCGAATAGAATGCAGTTCCAAACCAATGGCAAGAAGGAGAATCCATGGCAAACGAGCCGTGATAAAACTTTGAATATCGGCTAAATGAAAGTCGGTTGCTATTTGTTGTAACATGGAAAGTGCGGTTTCAATGTTGGTAGCACGGAAGAATATCCACGCAAAGGCTATGTAAACAAACGTGATTGCCCACGAAATAGTCTTCGTGCCAATGGTATTGGGAAAGCGATTTAGTCCTCGATTGACACAAAACTTATGCACCATTAGTCCTAATCCATGTAGGCAACCCCACAAAACGAACATTGCTGATGCGCCATGCCATAGCCCTGCCACTATCATGGTAAGGAACGTATTGGTGTAAGTTCTTAATTCGCCTTTTCGATTTCCCCCTAAAGGAATGTAAATGTAATCGCGAAACCATTGAGAAAGTGTGATGTGCCAACGGTGCCAGAACTCTGTAAGGTTCAAACTTTGGTAAGGTGAGCTAAAGTTGTTGGGCAATTGAAAGCCCATTAAAGCCGCAATTCCAATTGCCATATCGCTATAACCCGAAAAATCGCAATAGATTTGTAGTGTAAAGCCCAAAACTGCCATGAGGTTTTCAAATCCATTGTAAGCCAAAGGGTCGGCAAACACCCAGTTATTGTATTGGGCTAAGTAGTCGGCTACCAATGCTTTTTTTAGCAAACCACAGATGATGAGCCACAAACCCGTATTGATGAGTTGCTTATCGTTGAGTTTGGGATTGTGAACTTGTGGAATTAAAGTTTCGGCTCGTGTGATAGGTCCCGCAATAAGGAGTGGGAAAAAGGTGAGAAAGAAACTGTATTCCAGCAATCCTGTGGTCTTTGGGAATCGTTCTTTGTAGATATCAATCGTATAACTAATGGCTTGGAAGGTGTAGAAAGAGATGCCAATAGGGAGCAAAAGTTGTAGGAAAGCAAAATTACTTTGCAATAAATTGTTCAGAATTTCTAAAGTGAAATTGCTGTATTTGTAGTAAAGGAGTGGGAAAAGTTCGATGAAAATAACCAATATCAATCCAACTTTGCGTGGCTTTCCACGTCGCAAGCGCATCATTTTCTTGGTCAAAAACCATGAAAGCAAGGTGGTTGTGGGCAGCAAACACATCAGCGTGCCATTTGCTTTATAGGCAAAAAGGAGTCCAAACAAGATGACATAAATCTGCATATAGGCTTTTCGCTGACGATTGATGAAGAGGTAGAAAGCGAAAAACAAAATGAATACCAACATAAATGATAGGGTGCAGAACGACCATTCCTTGTTGGGTGTAACCAAAAAGGAGAGCAAAGTGTCGATGGTTGCATGAAAATCTATCATAGAGCTATGGTGAGAAAGTTTAAAAACGCAGACTTTATGTTCTGTTACTATTTAATAGCCTTCAAAATCGGGCTGTAGTACTTCTGTTTTTTTCGCTTTATGGTGAGCTTTTGGAACTTTCAAAACGACGGGATAAGCAGCCTTTTTGCTCGTCATGAACCCTCTAACGTGGTCTAACCATTGAGCTGCTGCATCCCAAGTAGGGTGATAATGGTCGGCACCACGTTCAAGTTTCAGTCCCCGACTATCGTAAAAACAGCCCTTGTCGGTATGCTTTTCCATTAAATTGATAATCCCCGTGTCGCCATTCCAAGTAGCCGGACTAATCCAAACGTAGGGCAGCGGGTTCAATTTCTTTATTATCGTCTTAATATAGTCCTCTCTTACATCTAAATCGTTGATGAACAATTCGTTGCTACCCAAGCAAAGAAGAACGTAAGTGGGCTTATATTCTTTGATAAAATGTTCTATGGTTTGCGTTGTTGCCCATTTCTCGGTGGTCGAACTATACCAAATAACGGTGTAAAGCTGATGCCCATTTTCTTTAGCATAATCGCCTAAACGGCGTGAAAGTCCTTCCACCATGGAGTCGCCAATAAATAAAAACGTATGATAGCGGCGAGTTTTTTTCGTTTTGTGAGTAGGAATAGGCTTTTTATTCCTCTCTTTATCCGTTTGACGCAATTGGGTCAAGCTAATTTTGCGTAGCGAAAAATCGCCAAAGATAACCTTTCCTGGCAAAAGTGCATAGCCAACGATGATTGCCAAAGTGGCAATCATCATGAAAAGTATCTTTGCTTGCTCTCGCACGGTTAGAAGTTTAGTTCAACTTCTACCGGGCAATGGTCGCTGCCATATACTTCGGTGTGAATTTTCGCATCGACAAGTTGCGCACGCAAACGGTCTGATAGTAAGAAATAATCTATACGCCAACCTGCATTCTTCTCTCTTGCCTTGAAACGATACGACCACCATGAGTAAGTTACTTGCTCTGGGTAAAGCGTTCGGAAACTATCTATGAAGCCTTTTCCAAGGAATTGTGTCATCTTCGCACGCTCTTCATCAGAGAAACCTGCATTCTTTCGGTTAGTTTTTGGGTTCTTTAAGTCAATTTCTTCGTGAGCAACGTTCAAGTCGCCACATACTATTACAGGCTTTTTCTCGTCTAAACGCTTGATGTAAGTTTGGAAATCGTCTTCCCAACGCATACGATATTCCAAGCGTTTGAGTCCGTCTTGCGAGTTAGGAGTGTAGCAAGTAACCAAATAGAAGTTTTCCATTTCGAGCGTAATGACACGTCCTTCGTGGTCGTGTTCTTCTATTCCCAAACCGTAAGTTACGTTTAAAGGTTGATGTTTTGTGAAGATTGCCGTACCAGAATAGCCTTTCTTTTCGGCATAATTCCAATAAGATTCATAACCATCGAAAGCAATATCTAATTGTCCTGCCTGCATTTTTGTTTCTTGCAAGCAAAAGAAATCGGCATCAATTGCTTCAAAACTTTCTTTAAATCCCTTTGTTACGCAAGCTCGTAATCCATTAACGTTCCATGAAATAAACTTCATCGTCCTTTGTCTCCTTTCCTTCTATGTTTATCTTAGTAATTCTTATTCATTGAAATCTTGGGGTTCGCAATGCCAAACAATTGGTTTTAACAGCGAAACCTATTCAACGCAATGCAAAGCCTTAGCCTCGCATTGTGTTGGAATGTACAAGATTCATAAATTCTTCGCGTGTTTTAGCTTGATTGAATGCTCCGCTAAACGCACTTGTTGTAGTAATAGAGTTTTGTTTCTCTATGCCACGCATTTGCATACACATGTGTTTTGCTTCGACAACGACCATTGTACCGAGGGGGTGCAAGGTGTCTTGAATGCAATCTTTGATTTGTTGGGTCAAACGTTCTTGCACTTGGAGGCGATGACTGAATATATCTACCACACGAGCAACTTTGCTTAAACCTGTAATATGTCCGTTTGGAATGTATGCAACATGGGCTTTTCCATAGAAAGGCAACATGTGGTGTTCGCACATTGAGAAGAAATCAATGTCTTTTACAATAACCATTTGGTTGTATTCTTCTGCAAAAAGCGCATCGGTCAATACTTTATGAGGGTCTTGTGTGTATCCACGAGTTAGCACTTGCATTGCTTTTGCCACACGCATCGGTGTTTTTTCAAGTCCTTCTCTATCTGGATTTTCGCCCAAAAGCTGTAAAACGTATCTGTAATGTCCCGCAAGTTCGTCTAAACCCTCACGAAATTCTATGTTTGAATTCATAATTCGGTTTGCTTATTCTTTATTTTTAAATCGTTTTTTATCTCTTTTTATTGTCTTTTCTTTAGCACTTTCAAGTCGGAATGTTAATCGTTGCGTGCTAAATTATCAATCATTCATGCTCAATATTCATTATCAAAATTTGGATTATCGTCAAGAACTTTGGTCGTTTGTATGGTTACCATCGTTCTAATGATATTTGCATGAGTGAAACCTTCCTTTCTTAATTTGCGCATCACTTTCTTTGCTTGTGCGTAATTGGTAAAATTACCCACTTGGCACATCCATCTTGGAGAATAAAAGTGAACGTAAATAGGTTCGGTTACTAATATTTCTTTGGCCTTTTGACCTAATTTTTCTGCTTCTTGGCGTGCCTTTCGAGTGTTACCACCTGAGTAAGCCAACACTCTAAAGCCTCTTACTTTCTTCACTCCCTTAGCTACACGCTTCATAACCATGTGCTTTGTTTCTGTTCCATCAACTGGGTCGATAATAGGTTTGCGCACTTTTTTTCTTACAAGTTTAGTGCGTTGATACGTTTCTCCCGATGAATTTGATGTAGGAGGCGCAATATAAGGCACAACTCGTTGTGTTCCAGGAGTTGTTACGTTTGGTTTTTTGATTGTTTGTTGTGGCTGTTGCGGTTTATTTTTATTTGTTTTAGCAGTTTTTTTGTTTCCATTCACCAATGCGTCTATATCCGAACTATGCGTAACAGTCACAGTTCCTTGTGCGCTAACAGCTAATGTGCTGAGCAGAACAACGACTATTGTGGTAAGGAATTTCTTCATTTGCTTTCAATTTATAAAATCCTACAAATCCAAAACTATTGTTTGGACTTGCAGGATTTATGTGATTTTATATTTTTATTTCTTCCAAGCATCAATGATACCCTTGAAATCAGCAGCCTTCAATGATGCGCCGCCAATCAAACCGCCATCAATATTTGGTTTAGAGAATAACTCTGGCGCATTGCTTGCCTTGCAGCTACCACCGTAAAGGATACTTGTTTCGGCTGCAATCTCTTTGCCATACTTGTCAGCAACGATAGAACGAATGTATGCCAACATCTCTTCAGCTTGATCAGCACTTGCAGTTTTGCCTGTACCGATAGCCCAAATTGGTTCGTAAGCAAGAATAATGTTCTTCCATTCAGCTTCTGAAAGATTGAAAATAGAATTTTCCAATTCTGCTTTTACTACTTCATTTTGCTTGTTAGCTTCACGTTCTTCAAGTGTTTCGCCACAGCAGAAAATAATTTTCAAACCATTTGCCAATGCCAATTGTACTTTTTCTTTCAATATTTCAGCTGTTTCGCCATAATATTGGCGGCGTTCAGAGTGTCCAAGAATGACATATTCTGCACCTGTACTCTTTACCATTGCTGCTGAAACTTCGCCTGTATAAGCACCTTTTTCCTTATCGGCACAGTTTTGAGCACCAAGTCCAACCAACTTCATATCCAACTCTTTAGCAATACTTGCTAAGTGGATAAACGGTGTGCAAATTACTACATCGCAATTTGGCTTGTCAGCTTTCAATGCGTCATTGATTTCTTTTGCCAATGCAATACCTTCTTGCAGGGTCTCGTTCATCTTCCAGTTACCTGCTACAATTTTCTTTCTCATGTGTCTTTTACGTTTTAAAAGTTGATATAGTTTATTCTTTTGTTCTTTATGAATGAGCCATTTTTCCTTTTCTTTTATCCATTCTTCACGTTTCTGTACCCATTTTGTCCAAGCCCAAAAGCGGTCAGCTATAATGAGCAAGATTAATGGCAACAGATAGCAAAGTACTATGGTCAGAATTTTCTTCCATGTATTACTTTCAGGCTCTCTACCTATACTCAATAATGAAAGCGGAGCATTCAGCTGTTCAATCTTTGGTATATCGTTGTGGTTCCATTTATTTATGATGGTTCCTTTGTACAATAATACCAATCCAGGATTGCTCCTTATGATGGTTTTCAATGTTGTTCCATCGGTTGTATAGAAAGGATATTCCGCTCCTGTGATATCTCTCCAATGCTTACGAGCCTTGTCTGTACTTGATGTAAGCCCATAAAAGTCGTAACCATATTCCTTTGCATACTCGTAAACGCCTTCAATATCACCAAAATTTTTATCTTCTGCAACTTCTAAGAATGGCGCAATCAAGAGGAAAGTATAGCCGTCTTTAGTCAAGATTTGTTCGGTTATGTCTTCGCCCGTTGCTTCATTGGTGATTGAGAAATCGTGAATAGGCGGTTCATATCCTTGTTCTAATATTTCTTGTTTGGTATCTACAAACACCCAAGCACTGTCATTGTATGGGTAATTGTTCTCGTCGAATTCCTTTTGAACCCCATTTTTCGTGCAAATAAATGTTGTTTTATATTTTGTTTGCTTTGCTCCTTTGGGTATTTCCATGCCTTTTTTAATGTTCTGTCCGATGTAATAAGGACGAAAATCGAACAAAGGTAGGTGGTAAAGGCTCAATAATGATACAACAACGATGAATGCCATTGTGAAATAAGTGGCTATCCATTGGTTGATTTTCGATATAAATCGCACTTGATAAAGTGGTGAACGCATTACAATAATGGCTGCTCCGAGCAAAATCAAGTTCTTAATGAAGGTCTGACTATTGCTTAAATGTATGGCATCGCCAAAGCAACCGCAATCTTGAATAGGATTTCCTATGGTGAGCCAAAGCGTTATCGCAGTCATGCCAAGCATTAAAACAAACGACAATTTGCTCACTAATCGGCGGCGAATTGCTAATAAAAGCAGCACTCCGAGTGTAAATTCCGCTCCAGAAAGTGCAATTGAGAGTATGAGTTGTATCCATTCTGGCACTCGTCCTGCTAACCCAGCAGCCTGCAAATAGTCGCCTATTTTATACTGCGTGCCGAGTGGGTCGATACTCTTGACGAATCCAGAGAAGATAAACGTAACAGCCAACAGTAAACGACAGATGTTTACTAAAACAGATTTCAGTTTATTCATGTAATTTTATTGCTCCAAAAACTGCGTAATTAATAATATCCATGTAGTTAGCATCGATACCTTCGCTTACCAAAGTATTGCCGTTTAAGTCTTCAATTTCCTTGATACGTTCAATCTTTGTAAGTATTAAGTCGGTGTAACTACTGACACGCATATCGCGCCAAGCCTCTCCGTAGTCGTGATTTTTCTTTAACATCAACTCGAATGTTTCCTTTGCATACTTTTCATAAAGCGCAATTGCCTCATCGGGCGTAATATCCACACTGTCTACAAAAGGCTTTTCTAACTGAATTAACCCAATGATACCATAGTTGATAAGGGCTATAAACTCTTGTCTAATCCCTTCTCCAACACGGTTTTCACCTGTTATTTCAACAGAACGAATGCGTTTTGCTTTGATAAATAGCTGGTCGGTGAGCGATGACGGACGCAAAATGCGCCACGAAGCTCCATAATCGTGCAACTTTTTAGCAAAAAGCGTTTCACACTCGTTTAATATTCCTTTAAATTCCTGCTCGGTATTTATAATTTGCTCTGACATTGTGGAATCTTTCTTTTACATTGCAAAAATACTGAAAATATACGAATTAGCAAAACATTCCTTAATAATATATGTGAACTTCCTGTATTACACTGATTTCGTAGAACATTGTAGATTTTATCAAGCAAAGAAACAGCTATAAGAACTTCAAAAATAGGGAGGCAATTATCTTTTTTTTTATGAATTGCACCTTTTCTATCAATACAAATAGCACAAACTTCTATCCTCCCCCACCCTCTAACTTTTAAAAGCCCTTGTTTTGAACTAAAAAAGAGCCTATATTGCTCATCAAAATAGGCACTTTTAAATTCTTAATCGTTTTTGCACAAAAAAGCGGTGCCGCCCCACATAGAAGTAACACCGCTTTTATATCTATAAAATGCTTTTAATTAAAGCAACGCCTTGAACTTTTCGTCTAATTTATCCTTTGATGCAGCACCAACGAACTTGTCAACTAACTCACCATTCTTAAAGAAAAGAATAGTTGGAATATTGCGTACACCGAAGTCGATAGCAATATCGTCGTTTTCTTCTACATCGCATTTACCAACAACGATTTTACCATCGTAATCGTTGGCAAGTTCTGAAATGATAGGACCTACCATTTTGCAAGGGCCACACCATGTTGCCCATAAATCAACTACCAATGGCAATTCGCCATTCTTATAACTCTCAAAGTTCGCGGTTGTAATTTCTACTTCCATTTCTTTTATTTTTTAATTAAACAATTATTTCTTTTTTGATAATTCTATCTTCAAATTTTGTGCCAAACTCTATTTTTGTCAATTGATAAAATAGTCCATCTCCTCTTCTGCGGCTATATAATCGAGCAGTTTTCGGTCGATATTTATGCCTTTTCCCTTGCTACGCAAAGTTACAAAGTCGTTTTCAGAAGTGTGCAATTGTATGTATAACTGCGTGTTACCTTCATTGCCGTCTAACAAAGTGGAGAGATTAGAAATGGTTTCATCGGTAACCTTACTTGCAGGTATGCTAATGGTAAACTTTTCTAATCGTTTTTCTTTCACATCATAAAGTTGTTGAACGTTTTGAACCTTTAACTCGTAACTTTCACTATTACGAAAACGAGGCTGACATTTTGCCGTTACAAAAATGGTATAATTTTCTTTCATTAACCCATTCCATCTTGCCCAATCATCGCCAAATAAGGCTAATTCGCCCGAACCTTCAAAGTCTTCAATGGTAACAAAGCCAAATGGTTTACCTGTTTTCTGAGAAAAACGCTCATTCACCGCCGTAATAATACCACCAAACGATATTTCTTCTCGTTTAGATAGTTCTGCCAAATCGGCACCCCGTCCTATTTCTTCGGTGTGCGTGTTGCAAAGGTGGTTCAAAATAACACTATATTCATCTAAAGGGTGGGCAGACAGATAGATACCAACCAATTCTCGTTCCTTATTCAGCTTTTCTATACTGGGCCAACGCTCGTTTTTTGCAGCCACAGGGCGTGCTATTTCTACCTCATCATCACCTCCAAAAAGTGAGTTTTGCATAGAGGCTTTCTCTTGTTGGTACAATTGCGCATAGCGAACCAAAGCATCTAAGAACATAACACCTTTTGAAGTTACGCTAAAATAGTCCTCTCGTTGCAATTCAAAGCTATCGAAACCACCACTATAAGCCAGACTTTCGAAGGCTTTACGATTGACATTGCTAAGGTCGATGCGTTCTGCAAAATCGTAAATGCTCTTATAAGGACCATTTTTTTCACGCTCTTTTACAATAGCAATGGCTGCTCCCGTACCCATTCCCTTAATGGCTGAAAGTCCAAAGCGTATTTCTCCTTTCTTATTCACACCAAAACCCATCATACTTTCATTGACATCAGGGCCTAAAGTTGATATTTTAAGGGATTTACATTCCTCCATTAACTTCGTAATTTCAGTAATCTGACTGAAACGACGTGTCATTAAGGCTGCCATAAACTCTGCAGGGTAGTGGGCTTTCAGGTAGGCTGTTTGATAAGCTACCCACGAATAACAAGTGGCATGCGACTTGTTAAAGGCATAACTGGCAAATTTTTCCCAGTCAGTCCATATCTTTTCCAATATCTTAGGGTCATGACCATTCTCCTGTCCTTGCTTTAAGAACTTCGGTTTCATTTGGTCTACAATAGCCTTTTTCTTCTTTCCCATCGCCTTACGCAACGCATCACTCTCGCCACGAGTAAAGTTTGCAAGCTGACGACTTAACAACATCACTTGCTCTTGATACACCGTTATACCATAAGTATCCTTCAAATACTTTTCCATACACGGTATATCGTAAGTTACCAAACTTGGGTCGTGTTTACGTTTGATAAAGTCTGGGATATAATCCATTGGTCCTGGACGATACAAAGCATTCATCGCAATGAGGTCTTCGAACACTGTTGGGTGCAATTCGCGCAAATATTTCTGCATACCAGGCGACTCAAATTGGAACGTTCCAATGGTTTGACCTTTCTGATAGAGTTTGTATGTCAATTCATCGTCAATAGGAATATTGTCAATATCGACAATATCGCCTGTTGTTTGCTTGATCACTTTGCAGGCTTCCTTAATCTCTGAGAGCGTTTTAAGCCCAAGGAAGTCCATTTTTATAAGCCCTGTTGTTTCAATAACGTGTCCATCGTATTGCGTAACAGGTACTTTTTGGTCAGGGAAATCAGGGTCTGTAGCTGTTGAAACAGGTACCCATTCGCTGATAGGATTACGACAAATAATAAATCCACAAGCATGAATACCTGTTCCACGCACCGTTCCTTCCAACATTTTAGCATACTTAATGGTGTTGCGTTCACGGTCGTCTTCGCTCACTTCAGCCTCTTGTAAGCGTGGGGTACAAGCTATTGCATTCTTCAAATTCATCTTCATTCCGTCTGGCAAACGCTCTGGAATGGCTTTACACAAATTGTTTGAAACATCTAAAGGCAATCCTTCTACGCGTGCAACGTCCTTAATAGAGTTTTTCGTTGCCATAGTAGAGTATGTAATAATGTGGGCGCAATTCTCTGGACCATACTTTTCCATTACCCATTGCAAAACTTTTCCACGTCCGTCATCATCGAAATCGGTATCAATATCAGGAAGATTTACACGGTCAGGGTTAAGAAAACGTTCGAACAGAAGGTCGTATTTCAGAGGGTCAATACGGGTAATTCCTAAACAATAAGCCACTACTGAACCAGCAGCAGAGCCACGTCCAGGTCCTACCATTACGTTTAATTCTGTTCGAGCAGCATTGATAAAATCTTGCACTATGAGGAAGTAGCCAGGAAAACCCATGGTTTTCATAACGTGTAACTCAAAGATTATGGCTTTTTCTACATCGTCTGGAATAGGGTTGCCATAGAGTTTTTTCGCACCATCGTGAGCTAATTTTGCCAAATAGTCGGCTTCAAACTTGATGCGATACATCTTTTCGTAACCTCCTAAACGCTTGATTACGCTTCGCCTTCCTCTGGTGAGAGTTGATTTTCACCATGTTCGTCGGTTGTAAACTCGTCATACAACTGCTGTTCTGTAAACTTTTTACGCCATTCTTCCTCTGTTCCAAAGTCTTTAGGGATAGGGAAGAAAGGCATAATAGGACCATTATCAATACTATAAAACTCAACTTTTTCAAGAATTTCTATCGTGTTACTCAACACTTCGGGGAGGTCTTGGAACACTTCATTCATTTCTTCACGCGTTTTAAACCACTCTTGTTTAGAGTAGCGCATACGTGTTGGAGAATTCAAATCCTCTTGTGTTGAAAGACATAACAAGTGGTCATGAGCCTCAGCAGTTTCCTTATCTTCAAAGTGGCAGTCGTTTGTACAAATACATTTCACGCCAAATTCTTTTCCCAATTGCAACAAAACATGATTTACTTTTTGTTGTAATGGGAAGGCTTCTCTGTTGGCTTTTAGTGTAGGGTCTTTTACTTCATGACGTTGAAGTTCCAAATAAAAGTCATCGCCAAACACCTTTTTATACCATTGTACGGCTTCTTTTGCTCCTTCAATATCACCTCTCATAATATTACGAGGGACTTCTCCAGCTAAGCAAGCCGTTGAAATAATCAGTCCTTCATGATATTTTTCTAAATCTTCACGGTCGGTTCGTGGACGATAATAATAACCATCAACCCATGAACGCGACACCAATTTTATAAGATTCTTATAGCCCGTATAGTTTTTAGCCAATACAATAAGGTGGTAGCCCGAATTATCGTGCATTTCCTTTACCTTATCTTCTTTTCTACGTCGTGCTACATACATCTCGCAACCAAAGATAGGCTTAAAAGGTTCTTCGCCATTTTTCTTTCGTTGCTTATTGATTGACGCACAATAATCAGAAAATTCTTTGATGCCAAACATAACGCCATGGTCGGTAATAGCCATACCTTTCATGCCATTTTTGATAGCCTTATCAACAAGATAAGGCACTTTTGACTGACCATCTAATATTGAATAATGTGTGTGAACGTGTAAATGTATGTAATCTTCCATTATTATTGCGTTTTGAGATTCAAAGATACAATCAAAAACTGACATATCCAAAAGAATAAGATTAAAAATTTGTGAGAATAATAAAAAATATTTATCTTTGCATTCGTATAATTATCTACTCCTAAAATGGGTAAAATAAAAAAGAAATTCAAGAAAATAAGATTGCATCACGAAGGCACAGACCAACTTCTTTATGGAGGTATAGGAGTTGGCTTAATATCTTTAATCCTGTGGTTTGGCATTGATTCCAAAATTCCTTTTTGGATTTTTATAGCAATCTTTGGTACTATATATGGCATTGTATTAAATTTTTATCGCTGTCCAATTCGCTATTTTAGCCAAGAAGATACCGAAAAAATAGTTGTAGCACCTGCCGACGGACATATCGTAGTAATAGAAGAGGTGGACGAAAATAAGTATTTTCACGACCGTCGTATTATGGTTTCCATTTTTATGAGCCTTTGGAATGTTCATGCCAATTGGTTTCCAGTTGATGGAACAGTGAAATTCACAAAGCATTTTAATGGTAATTTCCATAAAGCATGGTTGCCAAAGGCAAGTGAAGAAAACGAACACGCTGACACCATTATTACAACTCCTGACGGAAAAGACATTCTTTGCCGCCAAATAGCTGGTGCTGTGGCACGCCGCATTGTTACCTACGCAAAAGAGGGCGAAGAATGTTTCATTGATGAACACATGGGATTCATCAAATTAGGTAGCCGTGTTGATGTTTTCTTGCCAATTGATTCTGAAATTTGCGTAAAGATGGGGCAAACTACAACAGGCGACCAAACTGTTATTGCAAAACTTAAATAAGACTATATAAAGAGGTAATGACGTTTAAAAAGCATATTCCAAATACGATAACTTGCTGCAATCTTATTTCAGGTTGCATCGCTATTGCTTTTGCTTTTAGTGGCAATGCTGAAATGGCACTTGTTTGGATTGTTACAGGAGCTGTCTTCGATTTCTTTGATGGTATGTCAGCTCGACTTTTAAACGTAAGTTCGCCCATTGGCAAAGAACTTGATTCATTGGCTGATGTTATTACTTTTGGCGTAGCACCTTCAACTATTTTGTTCAGCGAATTGAGCATCATGGACTATCCTACCCTACTTGAACCTTTGCGCCCAGCACTTCCTTTTGCAGCTTATATCATGGCTGCTTTTTCAGCTTTACGCTTGGCAAAATTCAATTTAGACGAACGTCAAGCCTTAGGTTTTATAGGTTTGCCTACACCAGCTAACGCTTTATTTTGGAGTTCGCTTATTGTTGGTGGAGGTCAATGGATAGAAAACTATCCTTTAATGCTTTTCGTTCTCCTTGCTGGAATATTGGTTAGTTCGTGGCTATTAGTAGCCGAAATTCCAATGTTTGCACTCAAATTTAAGGAATGGAGTTGGAAAGGCAATCAAGTAAAGTATATATTTTTGGCAACTTGCGTTCCTTTGCTCTTGATTTTTGGCATTACTGCATTGTCAATCATCATTGCTTGGTACGTTCTTTTGTCTTACATTATAAAGAAGTAATATGTTTTTCCTAAAATTTATTTTCTTCATTTTTATAGTTTTCTTAGCCCTAATTCTTTGGGTGGCTTATACATTTTATAAGCAAATAACCCGTGTACGCCGCAGATTCAATCCTGAAGATTTAAAAGACGAAGTAAAAGTGGACGGAAATACCATCATCGACCATCGCCAAAAGCAAGAGCGCAAACCAGTTATTGCCGACGATGAAGGCGAATATGTCGATTTTACAGAGTCGGATACAACAAAATAACGCATACGAAAAGCCCAACAAGATAGTTTCATGCAAACGCTTGTTGGGCTTTTTTGTTTTTCTTCCTTCTCTTTCTGAGTGTAAAATAGCTAACTTTTAGCAAGTAATGATACTTTGTAGGGGCGTGATTTATCACGTTCCTCTTAGTAAATGTTAGGGTGTTAGGAACGTGATAAATCACGCCCCTACAAAGTATCATTGTTTGCTTGAAATTAATTTATTCTTATTTGTAATTTCTTTGCCTCTCTCCGACTTAATAAAATCATGTTCTTTTATTGTTCTTTTTCGTTAAAATTTCAGGAAATTTAGAACAATCTTGTAACTATTTAAAAATCAGTATATTACATATTAGTTTTTAAAACCATTTGTTTTGCGTTTC
>NZ_BAIS01000028.1 GCF_000613345.1 Prevotella disiens JCM 6334 = ATCC 29426
TTCGATTTCTCGCCACGAGCATGTTCAAATTTCGCTTCACTCTTTTGTATGCTTCGTGTGGCTTAACGAAATCGTGGGATTTTCAGCCTTAGCAACCCCGTCCTTACCTTAGAGTTGCTCTATTTCCGTCAACCAATTGGTGCTATCTGCATCGGAAGGCATGCGCCAATCGCCACGAGGAGAGAGGCTTACCATTCCTACTTTTGGTCCTTCAGGGAGGCATGAGCGTTTGAATTGATTATTGAAGAAGCGGCGCACAAAGGTGTAGAGCCATTTTTTGATTTCTTCATTTGTATATTTTCCTTCAAATGCTTGTCCTGCAAGATAATAGATTTTAGACGGTTGGAAGCCGTGACGGAGGAAGTAGTAGAGGAAGAAATCGTGCAATTCGTATGGTCCAACGATGTCTTCTGTCTTCTGTTGCACTTCTCCCGACTCATTTGTTGGCACTAATTCTGGTGAAATTGGTGTGTCTACAATATCACGGAGACTCTCTGCCACCTTAACATTGTCTGTTTGATTAGCCACATAGCCTACTAATTGTTTTACTAATGTCTTTGGCACGCTACCATTGACGGCATACATGCTCATGTGGTCGCCGTTATAGGTACACCAACCGAGGGCTAACTCGCTCAAATCGCCTGTTCCAATAACCAAACCATTGTATTCATTTGCCAAATCCATGAGAATTTGTGTGCGTTCTCGTGCTTGTGCGTTTTCGTAGGTAGCATCTTGAACGTTGATGTCGTGTTCAATGTCTTTGAAGTGCTGTGTTACTGAAGGTACAATGCTTATTTCTTTCATGGTTACGCCCAACTCTTGCATGAGTAAAAGGGCATTGTTGTGCGTGCGGTCTGATGTTCCGAAACCTGGCATGGTAACTGCGAGAATGTCTTTGCGGTCGAATTTAAGTCTGTCGAATGCTTCTATACAAACCAAGAGGGCGAGTGTAGAGTCTAAACCGCCACTAATGCCAAGGACAACTGTCTTACATTTAATGTGTAACAGGCGTTTCGCCAATCCTGTAACCTGAATATTGAACGCTTCTTCGCATGCTGCATCGATGGTTTCGCCTTGTAAGAAAGGTTGTGGGGCGATGTTTCGATTCAATACAAATTCACGTTCTGCATTTTCCTTTGGCATACAGTCGATATATTTCTTTTCGTATGTTCCAGCTCCAACTGGTAAAACGAACAGATTGTGCTGTGCATTGACGAAAGTTGTGTTTAAACGGCGTTCGCTGCGCAACTTTTCAATGTCTATATCGCAAATAACGACTTGTGATTCCATTTGAAAACGCTTGGCAGAAGCTAATTGCACACCATTTTCATATACAAAAGCGTTGCCGCCAAAGACTACATCTTGTGTGCTTTCGCCAAATCCGCAACTACTATATACGTAAGCCGAGAGCGTTCTTGCACTTTGTTGTGCCAGGAGAGCCTCTAAATAGCTGTGTTTTCCAATTTGTTCTGTACTTGCCGACAGGTTGAAAATGATTTCAGCACCATCTAAAGTCAGCACGCTGCTTGGTGGAATAGGCGACCATATATCTTCGCAAATTTCAATTCCAAACTTTACGCCGTCTGCTGTTCTATATATTTGTGGTTCAGGAGTTATGGGTAGAAGTTGTCCAGCATAGTGAACTTTTGTAGGACTCATATCGAATGCTGATGCGAACCAGCGTTTTTCGTAAAATTCTGCATAGTTAGGCAGATAAGTTTTCGGTACAATACCGAGTATTTTTCCGTGTTGAACCACTACTGCACAGTTGAGCAATATTGAGCCAACACTTACAGGTGTGCCCACAATAGCGATAATATCCAACTGGCGAGTGAAGTCGAGCAACCTAAGCATAGCTCGTTCAGCGTCGTCAAGGAGTTGCTGTTGGCGAAATAAATCTTGGCATGTGTAGCCTGTAATGCAAAACTCTGGGAAGACGATTATCTCAACCCCCTGCCCTTCAGCCATAACTATTTGCTTTTCAATAGCTTCCAGATTAAACTTAGTGTCTGCAATCCTTACTTCTGGTATTGCCGTAGCCACTTTGATAAATCCATATTTCATATCAAAATATATTAGGTGATTATTGTTACTTGAGTAGCACCATATCCATATTCACGGAAAGATGCGTCTTGAAACTGATATTTTTTATAGCGATAGTTCAATTCTCTGATAATGGTTCGGCGCAAAACACCCTCGCCTTTGCCATGAATAAAGACTATCTTTTGTCTATTTTTGTTTTTATATTGTTCGAGTGTAGCGTGGAAAATGCCCATTTGATATTCTAAAATATCGCCTGCTGTCATTCCTGCCGTTGTTTCCAACACTTCATTGGCGTGCAAATCTACAACAATTTTATCGTTTTGGAGTATTTGTTTGGCATGTTTTGCCTTGCTTTGGTTGTTTTCGTATCTTCGTTCCAAGGGCTTTCGTGCTGAAGCCGCTTTTATCTCGATTTTTTCGGTTTGACTTCCCTGCAATTTTTTAGGAAATTCGAATTTAGGTTCTATTATCTTTTCGATTGTTTTTTCCTCTTCGGTGATAGCGTAAAGGAGGGCTGGCTCGTCGAAAAAGTCGTTTTCTTTAAAGGTATTGAGTTTGTAAAACTTTGTTGCATCTAAGTGGATATGAACGTCTAAGGCTGGTTTTCGCTCGAAAGGCTTGTCGTATTTGTAGGCAAAAAGTTGCACACTCGACTCGCTAATGTTGTTCAAATCGGTGTAAGGAAACTGCTCTAAATACACTTTCGTGTTGGGTTCTATCTCGCCTACTTTCTTCACCGTCCATTCTTTGCCCGTGCCTACCATGTAAACGTAGTGTACATAGTAGTTTGAATCGTTCACCATGAAAGATTGGAACTCGGTGTTTTGCATGTCTTTGGGCTTGGTAGGCACAAAAGCTAAATAGGTTGTAAGCTTGTTTCCGCCCTCTCGCTCTTTGGGCGGAGCCACGAAATTGTCGGCAGGGTCGTAGTCGGGTTCTTCCGTTGCGTTCCAATCGGCATCAGCCTTATCATTTTGGTCGCTCAATCGTGCTTTGATTGATTTCGATTGGTCTTGTGTTTCCTCCTCAACAGTGGTTTCCAAACTTTTGATTTTGGCTTTTGCCATATCGTCATTGCCCACCAATACCACTTCATTGATAGGGGTCGGAATTTCGAAACCGTCTTCATCTTCTACCAATACGATTTTGTTGCCTTGAAATCCTGAAATGATTCCACCACCAACATCACTTAAAAATCTTACTTTATCACCTATTTTCATTGTTGCAAATATTTAGAGCTTGCGAGTTGTTTGCGCTTTGTACGAGTTGGAATAGTCAGACTGGTCAGACAAGTCCGACTATTCAAACCTCTTTCCCACAAGCTTACTGCAAAGGTACTAAAACAAAACACCTTTTCCAAACTATTTGGCAAATTTCTATTTTCTCGTAAAAAATAAAAACAATAGGTTTTGAGGTGCAAAACAGCCTATTTTGGACTTCAAAACCTATTGTTTCTAAAAAATTAGCGGTAAGTCTGAAAAAAACATCCTACGGTATGAGCAACGAACTATCGCCGTAGCTCAAGAAACGGAAGTCGTGCTGGAGAGCGTAATCGTATACTTTGTGCCAATCGCCATGGAGGAAGGCACTCACAAGAAGGAGCAACGTGGATTGTGGTTGGTGGAAATTGGTTACCAACATCTTCACTATCTTGTATTGAAAGCCTGGGGCTATGATAATTTGCGTACTCGAATGGAGTGCCTCTAAATCGTCTTTCTTCAAGTAATCCAAAAGGTTTTGAATGGCTCTTTGGACGGTAACCACTTGTCCGTTCACCTTGATAAATCCGTCTTCGGTAACGTCTTCAGCGTATGGCTCCCACTGATTAACGTGCAAATCGTCTTCCGTGGCATTAGCATTGCGTTCCAATTTTACGCCCATATAGTAAAGACTTTCAAGCGTACGCACAGAGGTTGTCCCCACGGCAATGGCAGAACAATCGTGAGAAAGAAGATTTTCCAACGTGTGGCGATGCACTACAATGTATTCGGTGTGCATGTTGTGTCCTTCTATCTCACTACTTTTCACGGGTTTAAACGTACCTGCGCCAACGTGGAGCGTAAGTTCATCACGCAAAATTCCTGCCTTGTCCAATTGCTCAAGTACGGCATCGGTGAAATGAAGTCCAGCCGTTGGGGCAGCCACCGACCCCTTTATCTTCGAGTAAATGGTTTGATAGGTTTCCTTGTCGCTCTCTTGGGTTTCACGATTGAGGTAAGGCGGAATGGGCAATTCGCCCACTGCTTCCAAGATTTCGGCAAATGAAACTTTCGCATTGTCCCACTTGAAATCCACCCAATGGTTCGTTCCACCTGCTAAGTCGCTTGCTTTCGAGCGGTCGACACTGGCAGTTAAAACCAATTTATTGCCGTTAATTTCGAACGAACGACGGAGTTCGCCCTCTTTCCATTTCTTCAAATTGCCTATCATACAGAGCCATGAACATTCAGAATTGGTCTGAAACATGAGTTCATAGTCAGTTGGTTGAGCAGGTTCCATGAGGAAAATCTCAATGAGTGCGCCTGTTTCCTTGCGGAAGTGCATGCGTGCTTGAATGACTTTCGTGTTGTTGAAAACCATCAATGCCCCATTAGGCAAATATTTCGGTAAGTTGCAAAACACATCTTCGCTCACTTCACCATGCTTATAAAGCAAGAGTTTGCTTTGGTCGCGTTGGTTTAAAGGGAATTTTGCGATGCGTTCATCGGGCAACGGATAATCGTAATCTGAAATTTTAATATGTTTTGTTTCGTCTAACATTGGTTTGTGAATTTTAAACATGAAGTATTGTGGTCGCAATAAGGTTTAATTCAATAAATTCCTGCCTCTATAAAAGCACGAAGCACACAATAAAGGCAGAGTAAAACCATGGTTGAAATGACCACGTCAATATCTATTAAACTATAACCCGTAGCGGTATATTGGCTTGAAACGTATGGGGATATGGGCGCAACACGCTTGCTCACTCTACTATAAGCAAGGTAACAGAGCGAAGCGAGCAACATGCCTACAACAGTACCAACCACTACATCGGAAAAATAATGGACACCGAGGAACAAACGAGTCCAAACCGAGAAGGCTGCCCACAGAAAAAGAAAGGCGGAAAGTATTTTGCTGCGCACTAAAAGTGTAAAGAAAGTGGCGACAGCAAAGGTGTTGCACGCATGGGCAGAGAAGAAACTGAACCCTTCGGCAGTATATCCATTAACCAAACGGACGATGCCCACCATGGAAGGGTCTAAAGAGGGGCGCAAACGACCAATGTATGGTTTTGTAAAAGCATTGTTCAAACTATAAGACAGCAACATACAAACGCCAATGGTGAACATAATGAGGAAAATGCGCGACCATTTTTCATTGTTTTTCATCACCAAATAGAACAGGGCAACATACAACGGAATCCATGTGAAACCTGACGTGAAAGCCAAAAAGAAGTGGTCTAAGAAAAGGTTATCGCTCCCATTGAAAGATGAGAGCAACAACTTGTCGAACGCTATGATGTTGGTTAAATCCATGCTATATACTTGATGATGTTTCTTTCAGACAAGTCAGATGGGGTCAGACGAGTCGGACAAGTCCGATGTGGGTGTTAAGGAAAATCGTAATTGCTGCACTCTAACGTCTTAATTCTAAAATCTAAATCTCTAAACTCTAAAATCTTAACTCTCAACTCTTAACTCTAAATCTCTTCTATCTGATTCGTTGGTATCCAACCCTTCTTATCGTCAGGCAAACGAATACCTCGCCACTCCTTCAAACTGCGGTCTATGATTTCAACTTTCGTCCCTTCGTGCAAGGTGGTAGCATTGTCTGACTTGCCATCGGGGTGGGTTTTCACGGTTGCAATAGAGGCCACTATGATGGCTTGGTTCTTGTTTGTTTTCTCGTTACGTTGAGTCTTAGCAAACGATATGGAGAAAATAAAAACTAAAAGGAAGAATAAGCCTGCGAAAAAGCCTAACTTGCGCCTACCCACTGTGGTTGCGAGGAAATACAAAAGGGCAAAAGACAAACTCAAAAAGAGAGAAACAAGTCCTACGATTGCCCATGCGTCAATGCTCATTAAATAGACCAAAGCGTGATACCAACGCACAAAAAACAAGTCGCTATCGGGCGAAAGGCGGTCAATGGTCTTGGATTGAGCAATCTGAAGATTAAATCTGGCATCTTCATCGCTGGGTCTTAACTTCAAAGCACGCTCGTAAGAAAGGATAGCATGGGTAATATCGTTGGCACGATACTGTGCATTTCCGAGATTATAATAGAGCGCAGCCGATGGATTTTCCTCAATTAATCGTTGATAAATCTTTGCCGCTTCGGTGTAATTACCTTTATCATAAGCCTTTGCAGCGTCCTCCATGCTTACGGCAAAGGCACGCTGTGGCATTGAGAAAAAGGCGATTGCAAGGGTCAAAAGCAAAAGAATGGACTTTACATTTGACTTGTCGTTGCTCTTATTTTTCATCGTTCTCATACGTTCTTCTATATCAATAATGGCTTTAACGGCTGCCGCATAGCTTGAAGACATGTTACCTCGCTCGTCGCCAGGGGCATAACGCTGAAATTCGCACTCATCTAAAGCAGCAATAAACTCATCGATAACATCGCTTTCAACACCGAGTTTTGCGAAATTTTCCTTCACATTGTCGCGCGAAAGCTGCTCAACTGGTATGTTCAACTTGTCGCTAACATATCCCCAAAGCGCACGCAAATTCTCGTCATAGAAATCCTCTGCTTTGCGTCTTTCAAGATAAACTTTGGCTTTATGCAAACGATTTAACGCCACACGTTCGGCATTTTTGCCCTTCAAACCTGCTATATCGCCACGAATATTGGCACGTTTGCGCAACAAGGTAAGCGCAATGACGAACAAACCAATAAACAATACGATGCAGAACCAATAGCCTACAGAACCATAGAAATTGGTATCAGCGGCTAAAATATCTTTCGCAGTCTTCAAACCCTTAATATCTTGATTGGCAACCGCATCGAAAGCCTCAGCATTTTGATTCGTTCCGTCGCCCTTTGCCACCTTGATTTTGAAAGGCGAAGTGGTCAAAGTTTTGTAAGAATTGGTCGCTGTGTCGAAGTAAACAAACGTTACTGGTGGTATGGTATAGTTGCCTTCTTTGCGTGGAACCGCCAAAAAGTCGTACACCATGCTACCCTCTACGCCATTGGAAGTGAGGTGGGTTTTATCGGAAAGCTTAGGGTCGTAAACGTCAAAGCCGTCAGGAAATTTAACTTCGGGCTTGCGCATGAGTTTCAAATTGCCCACTCCGCTGATAACAACTCGAAGGTTGATTGGGTCGCCCTCGACTGCATCGGTCTTGTTAAGTTGGGCAGTGATGTTCATTCGCCCTACCCCTCCAGAGAAAGAAGCGGGCTTTTGGGGCAATGGTAAAACCTTGATAGTCAAACCTTGTGCCGTAATCTTTTTCTGAATATCCTCTCCTTCAGACATGAAAGCAAACGGGTCGAAGTCGTCAGCATTGGGTCTGATAATGCCCGTAAAGTTCACTGAAGGCACAGAAAGTCTGCCTATAACTTGCGGATAGACCACATATTGACTCCATTTTGTTACTCGATAGGTGCGTCCGTTGAGGCGTTCGGTGGTGAAAACTTTTTGTTGTGGCAAACTAATTTCCTGCACATGAGCACCTTTTATATCAGGCATTTTGCCTGCCATTTGCACCAAATTCACGTTGGTATATACCTTATAAGTGAGCAAAACTGGCTCTTGTTCGTGTACAACTCGCTTGTTTGCTGTTACCCGAACGAACAAATCTTTGCCACCAATAACCTTGCTTTCGGGTCGAGAGATACTAATATCTTGTCTACCGCCACCATTTGACTGTGCAGCACGATTGATATTCGCCACGCCAGTAGCTGTAATGCGCACAGGAGTTGATGCCAATGTTTGTCCTTTTACGGTAATTCGAGCAGGTGGAATGTTAAATGTTCCACGTTTTGTAGCAAGAAAAACGTATGTAAAAGATTCTGATGACGAACTGCTCATGTGCCCATTTGTCATCTGAATGTTCTTCTGTGATGAATAGTAAGGGCCTGCCATTAACTCAATACCATGCGGCATTTTTGCTAATTTAAGTCCTTCTACATCGTCAGTATAGACGATATATTCTATTTGGAATTGCTCTCCCACTTCCACTTGACGAGGTGCTGCAACACGAATATGTTGTGCTAAGGCGGTCAAAGGCAAGAGCATTGCCAAAAGTATGTTAATGTATCTTTTCATATTTTCCTTACCAATTTTTCTCAATAACCCTACTTGGAGGCTGTTGCATATACTTTTTGAGTCGTTCTTGCGTTGCTTTTTCCTCTTGCATGGCTGCATTGAGTAATTGCTCGGCATTGTCTTTACTCATTCCATCGTCCTCTTTTTTGCGTTTATCTTTATTGTTTTGAGGATTCTTTTTATCTTGTTTTTGCTTGTTTTTGTCGTTCTTATTGTCTTTCTGCTGCTTGTTATCATTCTGTTGTTGCTGCTTTTGATTTTTCATTTGGCGCAAACATTGTGTCAAATTGTAGCGAGCATTGTCGTGATGCGGATTGTTTCTAAGCGCATTCTTGTAGGCTTCGACTGCTTTTCCATAGTCTTTTTTAGCTTGATAGACTGTGCCTAAATTGTGAAAAGCACTGGCTTTACGCATTTTATTGCTCTCATTTTGCGCTGCCAACTGATAGTTTTTTATCGCCAAAGAGTCCTTATGGAGTGCTTGTGAAGCACACCCAAGATTGTAAGCTGCTATGGCATTTTGCCCATTTGCTGCCAATGCTTTCCGATAAAACAGCTCTGCATCGGCAAATTTCTTTGCAGCAAACGCCTTGTTACCGCTACGAATGAGTTGGCGGTCGGTCTGTGCTGATACGGCAAGTGCCATAAAAGCCACACAAAGCAATATGTAAATTCGTTTCATCATTGTTTCTTTGTAAAAAGATGGAAGCGACTGTACCACGGATTCTTACGCTCCATGAGCAACGCCTCGACGATTAAAAGAACGAGAGCCAACACAGCTATGGCTTGAAACTGCTCTGCGTAATCGCTATACGATACACTTTCGATTTCGCCACGCTGCATTTTTCCTATTTCGTTGTCCAAGATTGTTTCTGCTGCGGTGGTATTATCAACGTGGATATACATGCCTTTGCCCGCTTCAGCAATCTTTCGGCACATGTCTTCGTTAAGGCGTGTCATGACAATTTGACCGCTTGTGTCTTGTAAATAGCTACCGTTGCCCATTGGAATGGGTGCGCCTTGTGGCGAACCAATGCCGAGAATGAACACTCGAATGCCTTGTTTTTGGGCTTCACGTGCCATTTCTTCAGCTCCTTTTTCGTGGTTTTCACCATCTGTTATGATGATGATTGCCTTACCAAAGTTGGCTTTTTCCGAGAAACTATGCTCCGAAAGTTCAATGGCTTTGCTATATCTGTGCCTTGACTGCCTATGAGTTCTGGACTAATATTGTTTAAAAACATTTTGGCAGAAATATAATCTGACGTGATAGGCAACTGAACGAAAGCATCACCTGCAAAGACTACGATTCCAATTTTATCGTTTGTGAAGCGATTAACGAGGTCTTCCACCAATCGTTTGCTGCGGTCTAAGCGTGTGGGAGCAACGTCTTGCGCCAACATGGAGTTGCTAATGTCCATTGCTATCATGGCTTCAATGCCTTCACGCTTGTCTTTCGATATTTTTGTTCCCACCTGTGGACGTGCAATAACGATGATAAGCAAGGCGAGAATGACCTCCATAATGTAGAATTTAAGCAGTGGACGCCACTTGGAATAACCTGGGGTGAGCTGCTTTAGGAGGGTTTTGTCGCCAAAACGAGCCATGCGTTTTTTGCATTGATACACCCAAACATGGTAGATTACTGCTAATATTGGAATTAGCAGCAATAGCCAAAGGTAGGTGGGATTAGCAAATCTAAACATGCTTTTTTATTTTTTCTTTCCGTTTGGGAATGTCTTTCCGCTACGGTATGCGTTTAAATACAGTTGTTCTCAACAAGATTTCAGCCACGAAAGTGAGCAAAGCCAGAATGGCAAAAGGCATGAAAGCCTCGTAACGTTTGCCGTATTGGGTGGCATTGATTTTTGTTTTCTCCAACTTATCAATGTCTTTGTATATCTGAGATAGTTCTGCTCTGCTCTGAGCGCGATAAAAGTCGCCGTCAGTTTGCATGGCAATGTCTTGTAATGTCTTATAATCTATTTCGCCAACAGGTCGCCCTTGAATGTCTTTGCCGTCGGTTCCGAGTCCGATGGTGTAGACACGAACACCGAATTTCCTTGCAATTGAGGCGGCAGTGAGGGGAGAAATATCGCCCACATTGTTGCTTCCGTCGGTCAAGAGTATGACTACTTTGCTTCCTTCCTTCACATCTTTCAATCGTCCCACGGCATTTGCCAATCCCATACCGATGGCTGTACCGTCTTGAATCAAATGATTGACCGACAAATCGGCACGTATTCCTGCCAAAAGGTTGAGCAATGAGGCGTGGTCGGTGGTCATTGGGCATTGCGTAAATGCCTCGCCTGCAAAGATAGTTAGCCCAATATTGTCGTTCGGACGTGAGGCAATGAACTCTTTTGCAACGTCTTTTGCCACCTCAATGCGGTTCGGGTCTACATCGTCTGACAGCATACTGGCTGAAATATCGACTGCCAACATAATGTTAATGCCCTCTACTTGTCCGTTATCGATAGGCGTTGTGGTTTGCGGACGTGCCAAAACGATGACGACCAAAGCGTAAACCAAACAACGAAGGAGCATGGGAAGATGGATTAAACGCATCTTCCAACTCTTTGGAGCATACTTGAACGTGAACGTATCGCTCATGCGCAACGATGGTTCTGTGCGGCGGCGATAGAGAAAATACCATATTATATAAGGTATAAGGAGCAGAAGCAGCAATAAATATTCTTTGTTGGCAAATTCCATTGTTACACTTCCTCCTTTTAATTCATTAGTTCCCAAATGCCCATAGCGGCAATTACGCCCAACGCTATGGCTGCCACGAGGGCAAGATATTTGCACCAACGCAAGATAAGGCGCATACGTTGATTGCGTTTATCTTCTTGTTCTGCTTTGGTTTCCTTTATTTCTTTCGGTGGCTGATAGCCTGCTTTTGTCTCTTCGATGAACTCCACGACGTTGCCAAGATAGTAGTCTTTCTCGTTGTCTTGGGTTGAATATTTCGCAAATTTCACCAAATCGGCAGTAGCAAAGACACGTTCCAACTCTTCTATTTTCTCTCTATCGCCCTCTTTACGCAAGGTTTCCACGATTTCTGCCGAGGTCATTTCCATAGCATTGATACCGAAACGGTCTTCCAAATATTCACGAAGAATATCGGTCAAGGCGGTATAATAAGCCTTTTGGTCGGCTGCTACCTCGTTGCGCTCTGCTTTCACCATCTGAATAGCCTGCATTGCCTTTTCGTGTGGCAAGAGTTTGCGCTCTGGTTGGCGTGCTTTGACGAGTGGTTTTTGACTTTTTAAGCGCAAATGTATGGTGTAAGCCACGCCTAAAAGCAGCAAAACAAAGACACTTAACCAGAAGTAGGGCCACCATTCGTCTAACAAGAAAGGTGGTTTTTGTATACCGTCTTCGGGGCGAGCCTTAGCGTTTGCGGTGGTATCCACCTTTACTTCCTTAACATCGAAAGCGAGTTTAGAGGTGGTATAGGTTTTTCCGTTTACCTTTACCGTAACGGCTGGCAACTCAAAGTTGCGTGTGTCCCATGCTGTAAGGGTGCGGCGGAAAGCTATTGTAGGGTTGTTGCCTTGTTGAAGGGTGTCAATGTGTTGCTCCAACACCTCTATTCCATGTGGAATGTTAGTGGTATCGGCAAATTGAGCATACTCTATTTTTGCGCCTTTGGGTGCAGAAACCAATACCGACCAATGGATTTGTTCGCCTATTAAAATCTTCGTTGAATCCAAAGCGGCCTTCACTTCCACTTGCGCCGTGGCAAGTAAAGCGTTGAAAAGGAGCAATATGGTAAACAAATATTTCTTCATTAGCTTCGTTGGGCAAATAATATCATGAGTTTTTTAACGTAATCTTCGTTGGTAGCAATGCTGATATTATCGACATTACTCTTGGTGAAAATCGTTTGTAAGGTGTGCTGTCGTTCCAACCAATTGGCTTTATAAGCCGTGCGGAGCTTCTTGCTACTGGTGTCGATGAGCATTTCATGACCCGTTTCGGCATCGGTAACGTTCATCAATCCTACATCGGGCAACTCTTTGGCACGTGGGTCGTAGACTTGAAGGGCTATGACATCGTGTTTGCGATTGGCTATTTGCAAGACTTGTTGGAAGTCGGAACGCACATAGAAATCGCTTAAAACAAAGGCTGTGCAAGGGTGTTTCACCACACGAGTAAGGAACTCTATGGCAGCGTTTAAGTCGGTTTTCTTGCTTTCGGGTTTGAAATCCAACATTTCACGAATGATGTACAAGATATGTTTACGTCCCTTTTTGGGTGCGATGTATTGCTCAATTCGGTCGGAAAAGAAGATAACGCCTATTTTATCATTGTTTTGTATGGCTGAAAAGGCTAACGTTGCCGCAATTTCTGTTGCCATATCGCGCTTCATTTGGTGGGTTGTACCGAAATCTAACGAGCCACTGACGTCGATGAGCAACATCACTGTGAGTTCTCGTTCTTCCTCGAACACCTTGACAAAGGGGTGGTGAAAACGAGCCGTTACGTTCCATTCTATATCGCGAACATCGTCGCCGTATTGGTATTCGCGCACTTCGGAAAACGCCATACCACGCCCCTTGAAGGCAGAATGGTATTGCCCTGCAAAAATATTCTGACTAAGACGCTTGGTCTTAATCTCTATTTTCCTTACTCGACTCAGCAATTCGGTGGCGTTCATGGGTTCTTCCTATCGTTTATTAAGGTACTTGCACCTTGTTAATTATCTCGCTTACAATGGCTTCGCTGGTCATATTGCTGGCTTCAGCCTCGTAAGACAAACCGATGCGGTGGCGCAAAACATCGTGTGCCACAGCACGAATATCTTCGGGAACAACGTAGCCACGACGCTTAATAAAGGCGTAGGCACGGGCAGCTTTGGCAAGATTGATACTTGCACGAGCTACCGCCGAAGGTTATCATTTGTTCAAGACTGTGCAAGCCGTAACGTTCTGGATAGCGAGTAGCAAAAACGATGTCGGCAATGTATTGTTCTATCTTTTCATCGATGTAAACTTCACGCACCACATTGCGGGCTTCTAAAATGTCTTGCGCCGTTGTAACAGGCAAAACAGTTGGCAAATGCTCACGCAAATTTTCACGAATGACACGTTTTTCCTCTTCCAATGTAGGGTAATCGATGACTACTTTAAGCATGAAACGGTCTACTTGTGCTTCTGGCAACATATAGGTACCTTCCTGTTCGATAGGGTTTTGCGTAGCCATGACCATGAAAGGCGTTGGCAAAGCAAACGTTTTTTCGCCAATGGTTACTTGGTGTTCCTGCATGGCTTCGAGCAAAGCACTCTGCACTTTGGCTGGTGCACGGTTGATTTCGTCTGCCAAAACAAAATTAGCGAATACAGGACCTTTCTTCACTTGGAAAGTTTCGTCCTTCTGCGAATAGATTTGTGTTCCCACAACATCGGCAGGAAGCAAATCAGGAGTAAACTGTATGCGACTATATTGTGCGTCAATGAGTTGCGAAAGGGTCTTAATAGCCAATGTTTTAGCCAATCCTGGTACACCCTCAAGGAGGATATGACCGTCGCTAAGTAGCCCGATGAGCAACGAATCGATGAGGTGTTGTTGTCCGATAATGACTTGGTTCATGCCCGTAACAAGATTGGTTACGAAAGCACTTTTTTGTTCTATTCTTATATTCAGTTCACGAATGTCAATAGCTTCTGCCATATTTCTTCTGTTTTTATCTGTCTTCTTTTTATTCTTACGCAAAAGTACTACATTAAAAAGAATATCCGCTCGCCCTACCAACTAAATAATATTAAAAATTGAACGTGTAAATTAAATTTTACTGATTATGGTGGTTTTTTCAAGATATTTCGCAGTTTCAAAGTGCTTTTTGGCTTTATTTTTTTTTGTTAGATGGACAAAAAAAATGGAAAACAGGGGGTTTTGAAAACAAAAACAGCCTGTTTTGGCTTTCAAAACAGGCTGTTTTTGTTTAGCTAAGGGAAAAGATAGTGAACCTAGTCCTGACTAGTATAAATAGAATCACTAGAACCTCTTCCCTTTTTTCTTTATGCGCGTTCGCCCAACTTTCTATCAATATGAGCGATAGTGTGGTGTGGCATTTGCTTAAAGAGTAAAAGAATATTGTGGCAATTCTTTTCTTCTTCTACTTGTTCGTCAATATATTTGGCGATGAAGTTCTGAGATGCACGGTCTTTTTGTTCGTCAGCAACGTCAGCGAGCTTGTTCACCATTTCTGTAACAGCTTGTTCGTGCTTCAAAGTAGCTTCAAAAACTTCCTTTGGACCGTCCCATTTTGTTTCAACAGCCTTGATTTCTCCTATTGTAACCTCACCACCACGATTGATTACATAGTTAGCCATGTCCATAGCATGCTCCTTTTCTTCTTCAGCTTGCTTAAACATCCAATTGGCAAAGCCGTTCCAACCTTCCTTGCGGAAGTAAAGACCCATACTAAGATAAAGATGTGATGACCAAAATTCGGCTGCTATTTGCTCATTGAAAGCGTCTTGCATTGCTTGATTAATATTCATAATACTCTAATTTTTGTTTGTTATTGCGACTTTTCGCCGCATTTGTTATTATTTATATATGCAAATGTAAACCTTTTTTTTTGACAATACCAAATTAAAAACAAAGAAAAGTTTGTAATTAATACAAGTTTAATCTTACCATACAGATTCATTGGTGTTTTTACGAGAAAATGATTACCTTTGTTGGCAAACATGTTTTTCATCGAAAACTTAAACAAGAAGCACAAATGGCAGAAAACTCCTACAATCTTTTAGACAATAGCCAGAAAAAAGTGGTCGATGCGCAAACGGGACACCACCTTGTATTGGCATCTCCTGGCTGTGGCAAGACGCATATCTTGGCAGAACGTGTGAAACAGGCTCGCCTACAAGGCATTGCTTACGAGGATATGTTGTGTCTGACGTTTACCAATCGGGCGGCAAGGGAAATGCTCAGCAGAATAAAATCGGTGGTAGCAGAGGATTTTTCGGCTTTACAAGTGGGCAATGTTCACCATTTTTGTGCAAAATTTTTGTTCGATGAAGGGGTTGTTCCTGCTGAAACATCGATTATTGACGAAGAAGAATGTGTGAGTATCATTGCCGAATACAAACAACAGAGCGAGGAAGCGGTGATGAATAATTACGCCCAACAGAGGGAATACTACGAAATTATACATTTTGCCCACTTCCTTCAACAAATGGAAGACCAACAACCGTGGGAGGTTTTCGTTCACCCTGAATGTTTTACCGAGGACGACCGTGAGGCATTGAAGCATATTTGTAAGGTGCAAAAAATGGATTATAAGCGGAATACGGTGCTGGAAATCTATCACAATGCGGAGAATTATGCCGACGAAGCCAATGCTTGCAACATTGATTATGCACTGAAAAGGAAACTCAACAAGCTGATTTCGAAGATGTTTTATGCCAAGAATTTCAATCGTTACAAGGCGGAACACAACATGTTGGACTTTGAAGATTTGCTCATTTTCACCTATAATATATATAGAAACAATCCCGATGTGCGCCATTATGCGTGGGTTCAAGTGGACGAAGTGCAGGATTTAAATCCGTTACAATTGGCGATTGTAGACTTGCTTGTGGCGAAAGACAACCCAATGGTGATGTATCTTGGCGACGAACAGCAAGCCATTTTCTCGTTCATGGGGGCGAAAGTTGAAATTCTTAGTTTGCTGAAAGTGCGCTGCAAGGGCAACATTCACCACCTTTTGCGCAACCACCGCTCGCCAAAATACCTCTTGGACGTGTTCAACGACTATGCTGCCGACCAATTAAAAATTGACCGTGAATTGCTGCCAACAACTGATAACAAAACTCAAGCAACAGCGGGCGACTTGCTAATTATAGCTGATGAAAACATGGAAGCACAAACGCAGCATGTGGCAAGTGTAACCCACCGACTTTTAACAACCCACAAAGACGAAACGACAGCCATCATCGTGAACTCGAATGCCGATGCCGACAAGGTGAGCCAGGCATTGGAAAACGAACAAGTGGAGCATCTGAAGATTTCGGGAAGCGACATGTTCAACTCCAAAGACATGAAACTCTTGCTCGCACACCTCATGGTACTCGCCAACGAACACAACCTTTTGGCGTGGACGGAAATCATGCGCGACTTGAAAGTATTCGACTCTAAAGCGCTCACAAGGCGGTTTCTCTACAAACTAAGAGAGTGTGCTTTGTCGCCAACCGACTTGCTTTGCTACGAAAACTCAAATGAAACGGCAGAATTTTTAAAGGCTTTCTCGGGCGATATGGTGGTGTTCGACACCGAAACAACGGGGCTTGACGTTTACGAAGACGACATCATTGAGATTGCTGCCATACGCTTGCACAACGGAAAACCTGTGGGCGAACCCCTCGATTTGTACATCGAAACCAACCGACCCATATTGGAAAAGTTGGGCGAAAACGAAAATCCGCTCTACCCTATCTATCACGAAAAGTTGGCAAAGGGCGAACTTCTCCAACCGAATGAGGCGTTTCAGCTGTTTTGGAACTATGTGGGCGATGCTACTTTGTTAGGGCATAACGTGATGTACGACCGCAATATATTGCACTACAACCTCTTGCGCCACGCCCAAGACAGCATGGAAAACCATGCCAACCCTGTGTTCGACTCGCTTAAAATCATGCGTTTGCTGCAACCCAACCTACCCTCTTACAAGTTGGAAACGCTTTTGGAACGCTTCCAACTCGTGGGCGAAAATTCGCATAAAGCCATTGACGACGTCGCAGCAACCATCAGTTTGGTCGCCCTATGCGCCGAAAAAGCTGCCAAAAAGCAAGCCAAACAAGCGGAATTCCTGCAACATAAAAGAGTAATTCCCTTTGTTCGGAAATTTCGTGATGCCTATAAAGACTTGTATATCAGTGCAAAAAACGATTATTACACACTCCACAAAGACGATGAAAAAGCAGTGGTCAAGGAACTAAAACGAGCCTATGAAGAACTAAAATTGGCAGGAACTATCAAAGAAATTGACAGAATCGATTACGTTTTGCGCTATCTGCAAATGGATTTAATCGTGTCTGAAAGCGTGAAAAATGTTCTTTCAGAGCAAATTTCAACCTATCTGTTAGAAATTACCACCATGAAAGAAAGCGATTTCTGTAAAAGTCGCAGCATAACGGAGCGTGTCTACGTTACCACCGTCCATAAAGCCAAAGGATTAGAGTTCGATAACGTCATCGTTTTCGATGCTGCCGACGGTCGTTATCCAAGCAAAATGTGCAAAAAAGTACAAGAATACAACGAAGATGCCCGCAAGTTTTACGTTGCCATGTCGCGCGCCAAACGCCGATTAATCATTGCCTACGCCATGGAAGCCCGCGATTGGCATGGTGTTCCCTACCGCCGCGACATCACACCCTTCATGCGTTCGATAGAAAAACACTTTTAAACTGATGAGAAAGACTCCTTTTAGCGAACAGAAAGGCTTTTTAAGCTCACGAGAAAAGAATATTGAACGAAGCAAAAAGAAAATATAACTGAATGGAAAGAAAAAATATAACCATTGAGAAGAGAAATTAAAAATTACGGAATCGCTTATTAGTCAATGAGAAAAGGACTTCCTAAGCTCTAAAATAAGCAAAGAAAAGAAAAAAAGAAAGAAAAAAACAAGACAAAAATTTGGACAGTCAAAAAAAAATCTGTAATTTTGCACCCACTTACGAAACGTAAGGGCGTTTAGCTCAGTTGGTTTAGAGCATCTGCCTTACAAGCAGAGGGTCGGCGGTTCGAATCCGTCAACGCCCACAACACCAAAGGGTAGTTTCCAGAGTGGCCAAATGGGGCAGACTGTAAATCTGCTGCTTCTTGCTTCGGTGGTTCGAATCCATCACTACCCACAGATTTATTTATTTACTTTCTGCTGTTCCATAATAACATTTTTTTTTTATGCACCCAAAGTTCAGAGTATGCTGATTTTTCGGGCAAAACCCTCAACAACTCGTCCTTTTTGTAGCAATAAAAAGGTAGTGGACGCAGCTAGCACAAGGTTTTGTAGGAAAATACTACCTGAAATGAAATGTAGGTGTGGAGATTTTCCGTACAAACCAAAGGCACAGACCTTGTGCAAGCCGTAACCCCTTACTACCTTTGCGAATAAAAAGAAATCAGCACCGACTTATGGCACATCAAAGTGGAATATGTGGACATAAGAAGCGAAAGTGCAACACCTTGTATGGAAAACAAAAAAGGGTGGCTACCTCAATTGAAATAACCACCCTATAAACAACAATTTTTTTTGGCTCATCCGACATTTACTGTACAAATAACAGTGCGTTTTGTTCTAAGCAGTATTTTGACACACCCTCTTTTGGTAGATTTTTTCTAATATTCATTTGCAAAATGAGCAAAGATGGTAATTACAATGGATGGTCATAATACCTTATTTTAGGTATTGTGCAAATTACCTTATTTTAGGTATTGTGCAAATTAAGGGATGTCTGTATATTTGCACCAATTTTTTCTTAGACTCTTATTGGGTCTATTAGACTCTTATTGGGTCTAATTGTCAATCAGGTTTAAGATATTGAAGTAAATAACTTAATAAAAAAAAGAATGAAAAAATTTTACTTATTGTTAATCATTTGTAGTATGTTCTTTGCATCTGCAAGAGCAGAAATAGGAGAAGGAGTTATAAAAATCAAGACCGACAAACTCATAGGTGAGAATATCAAAATGGATATTCTCATCTATGGTGGCTTGGATGAAGAAGGCGAAGTTCAGGATGAAGATCCTACTGAGGGGAAAAACATTTCATTTGAAGGTGCTACCGTAACATGGTCAAGCAGCATGAAAATTATACTGAAGATAAATTCTCCTGAAATAACTATTCGTGGCAAAGTGGATTATTTATCTATCGTAAATCAAAAATTGGTTGAAATTGACGTGAACAAAGCCGATGAGCTATATGAACTGCGAATCAATGAAAATCCTATCCAAAGCCTTGATATTAACCAAGCACCAAAACTAAAAGTACTTTGGGCAAGTTACTGTAAAGAACTTAGTGATGTAAAAATGGATAAAGCCGATAAAATCACAAGTATATCATTGCAGGGTACTAAGATTTCTTCTATTGATTTGAGTAACAAACCTTTAATTACAAATTTGAATCTTGGTGAAAATCCTCACTTAAAATCTATTGATGTAACAATGCTTCCACTTCTTGAAGAATTGTGGATAAACGCCAATGGTATAAAAAGTCTTGATGTTTCAAAGAATCCTAAACTCAATCACTTAGAATGTAGCAGAAACAAACTTACAGAACTGGATGTTACCAACAACACCAAATTGGAAGCTTTCTTCTGTTGGGGTAATCAAATCAAGGATAAAGCAATGGACAAACTAATTGCCTCATTGGTACAAGAAAGCGGTGATACAGAGCGTGAGTTCTGTGTTTACAACAAGTTGTATGCTGACGAAGGTAATGTTCTTACCGAAGAACAAGCAGCAGCGGTAAAGGCGCGCGGATGGATTCCAAAGCAGGCGACAGGCTCTATGGAATTCTTTATGTGGGAAGAATACAAGGGTGTTCCGACAGGTATTGAGAACCTGACTATTCAGAAAGAAGATAAGGGCGCATGGTACGATCTCAACGGACGTAGAATAGAAAAGCCATCTGCTAAGGGTATTTATATCCACAATGGTAAGAAAATACTTATCAAATAATTCAAAATATTAAACTGTTTCGACTCCGAAGTGCCATTGCTTACCTGTTCATGAAAGATAACAATGAACTTTGGAGTCTTAATGTTTTTTTGAAAAGCTATGGAAAGAAACTTTTCAAGATAACTTTTTAAAATTATAATAGGTGTTCAGAATGAAAGTGAAAGAAGAATATATATATAATTATGAACACCGACTTAAAACTAAAATGTAAGGCGTCATAAAAGAGTTGTGGAAAGAATTATAATGACATTTTTTGCATGCCTGTTCTTCGTTCAGATGCAGGCACAAATGCAATGCAAGGTACTTGAAAAAGGAACACGAACTCCTATAATCGGAGCAACAGTTATGGTTGTTGGAACAAAGAAAATCATTGCTGTTACTGATCAGAATGGATGTTTTGTGTTGTCCGATGGTTTCAATAAAACCATAAAGATAAGCTATATCGGTTATAAACCTTTACAAATTATACCGAAGAAAGCAGGTGTTTATTATCTTTCACCCAACATAAACAGCCTTCAAGAGGTTGTAGTAACTGCACAGGAAGGACACGGACTTTCGAGTGCTTCCACCATCAGTAGGCAAGCTATGGAACATTTGCAACCATCAAGTTTTGCAGACTTATTGGAACTTTTGCCAGGTGGTAGAGCACACGACCCACACTTAAATGTCCCCAACACCATAAATCTGAGAGAAGTACCGATAGGCAACGACCAATATAACACAACATCATTAGGTACACGCTTTGTGATAGACGGAGCACCTGTTAGCGTAAATGGTAATATGCAGTATCTATCAGGAGCAATAGACCGCACATCGGGTAAAAGAAATTTTGCAAATGCCGGTGTCGATATGCGCACACTCTCTACCGATGACATTCAAGAAGTAACAATCATACGCGGTATTCCGTCTGTGCAATATGGAGATTTAACGAGTGGTTTGGTGAAGGTGAAACGTCGCAAAGGCGGAAACGATATATCAGCAAGATTTAAGGCAGATATGGATACCAAGCTATTTTATCTTTCCAAAGCCTTTGAATGGCAGGAAAAGAAGCTTTCGCTCAATCTGAGTGCCGACTATTTGAATAATAAAGCTGAGCCAAGAAACCTGCTCGAAACCTATCAGCGCATTACTATTTCAGCACGTCTAAACAAACGATGGCACACAAAGCCTCTGAACTTCAACAGTTCGTTCAATCTTGACTATGGCGGCTCTTTCGATAATGACAAAAAAGACCCACAGTTTAATCATGGTGGAATAGACAAATATAAGTCCAAATATAATCGCTATGCTGCAAGCTGGGCATTCGACATGAACAGCAATAGCGACCGTTCTATCTTTAAGAGCGCAGAATTGTCAGCATCATTCTCCTACGAAAAGAATTTGCTGGAGCGCACACGACTTGTCCAACTGGATGGTGATACTCCCGCAGCCATGACGATGACAGAAGGAGAAAGCGATGCCGTACTGATAACTCCTTATAAATATACTGCTACACATACAGTAGATGGCAAGCCCATAAGTCTCTTTCTGAAAGCAAACGCAACTTTCAGCGCACCCATAAAAGGGCTTTCAAACACATTGCTCACAGGTATAGACTATCAGATGGATCGTAATTTAGGAGAAGGACAAATCTACGACCGACTACACCCTGTCTATACAGGTGCATCGTTTCGCCCACGCAGATATGCCGACATACCCGCTTCACAAATGTTAGCAGCTTATGCCGAAGAACGGTTAAGTATGGGAATTGGTAGTAATAAGCTCGATATTGAAGCGGGAGTAAGAGCAGAAACAATGCCTGGTATTGACAAGCGTTTCGCTACCTACAGAAAAGTCAATATAGACCCTCGTATAAATGCAGGCTGGACTTTTCCATCATTCAAGGTTGGAAAAGACAGAATGACTATCAACCTGACGGGAGGTATAGGTTGGCACAGCATGTTTCCAACCATCGACCTACTCTACCCAGAGCCTGCTTATATGGATATTGTCGAGTTGAACTATTATCACGAAAAGCCGGAATACAGAAGAATGTATCTCCAAACCTACGTTATCGACCCAACAAATCCAGACTTAAAAGCAGCCCGCAACCTAAAATGGGAGGTGAAAGGAGACATAGACTGGGCAGGAAACCGCCTCACCATGACCTATTTCGTTGAAGATATGAAGTCAGGATTTCGCTCAATGAGTGTTTATGCACCTTATCAATACAAAGAATACGACCCATCGGGAATAGATCCTGATGCGCTTTCCGACCGTCCCGATATTCACACGCTGCCTTATAAAATAAAGAATGTGATGAGATATTATGAGCATTCATCAAACGGAAGTCGCACATATAAAAGAGGATTGGAATGGATACTCTCTACTGTCAGATTTCCTGTTATCAACACACGACTTACTGTCAGCGGTGCATGGTTTCTTACGGAATATCACAATTCGCTCCCTATAATGTATAAACCAACAAAGATGATAGGTGGAGAACCTATGGAAATAGTAGGAATTTATAAGGACGACGAAGGCTTTATCAGAGAAATGGTAAATACAAATTTCACTTTCGATACCACTATTCCAAAGTTGAAATTGGGTTTTTCGCTGTCTGCACAATGTATTTGGCAAACAGCTGAACAATCCATGTATAAAGAAAACATCCCATTAAAATATATGGACGTGAACGGAAATATTCACCCATTTACCGAAGCAGACACGCATGACTTATATTTACAGCATCTTGTCAGAACTTATACCGACGGAATGTTTCTTCGACAAACTGTTCCTTTCAGTATGGATTTGAATTTCAAGGCTACCAAGAAACTATTCAACGACAAACTCATGGTGGCACTATTTGTAAACAAGATGTGGGACGCACATCCTGATTACGAACGAAACAACTTTGTTATACGCCGATATGTTACACCATATTTCGGATTGGAAATGAATGTAAAACTTTAATTTACGATGCTGTTATTTCACTCGTACAAGATAAAATAAAATGAAACAATTATCATATATATTCATTGTCATCCTATTTCTGTTTGGTGCAGGAAGTTGCCAGCAGAAAAATGACGATTATTACACACAAGCGTTCATTACACTTCAAGTGCCAGACACCATCACACCGCTGAAAATTCAAGGAACTGTTATTCTGAAGAATTTATCAAATGGGCGCAAATATGCAACATCAGATTTTAAAAGCAACACGGTAAGTATTGAGCTGCTTAGAGGCACCTATATGCTTGATGCCGAAGGCACCCTACTCTGCCGTATGCCTGACGGAAAAGAAGAAGTGAAATATTACAGAACATCGAAAAACTATATTGAAATTGTAGAACATCCCGTAAAGATTGATACGGAAATAATCTTTATGTAAAATGAATAAATCTTATCTATTCAAAACAAAGAAGACTGACATTACCAAAGATGTGGCTTTACGGAAGACAAAGCGCAGATGGGCGGTTTTGCTACTGTGTCTGCTGTTGCTAACTCCAACCTTTGCGCAAACAAAGGACACTACCGCAATAGCCGAACATCAGAACAAATGGAACGAAGTGTTGAAAGAATCAAGAAACAATCCCGCATTCATGCAAGATGCCTTCAATACCTCCATCACACGGATGGGAATTAACTTTGAACACAGAGATGCTAACCGACATTTCCAACTGGAAACAGGCAACGGACATAGCTTAGTAAATGCTCGGGTAGCATCTTATTTGCGATTAGATAAACACAACACAGTATGGGGCGGTGCTTCTTACCAAATAGGAAAGAAACGTAACATCCGCTTCAATTCAACTTCCGACTACGAGCTTCTCTATCCCTATGTAATGGCGGATACCATTGGAGGAAACATGGAAAACGAGCAGTATGCCTTCAACGGTGGTTATGCAGTGAAACTGAATCAATGGACTTTTGGTGCCAAATTAGATTTCAAAGCAGAACACGAATATCGCACGATTGATCCAAGACCGCGTGGTATATCGACCAACATAACGCTACGTTTAGGACTTGCCTATGATTTGCAACGCTATCGGTTGGGCGTAGGAATAGGAGGACACACCTATAAACAAACCAATAATGTTGATTTCTATAATCCACTCGGAGTGATTCCAGAATTTCACATGACAGGACTCGGTACCGACTATGTACGCTTTGCAGGTGCTGTACGCTCTGCCTACTATAAAGGAACGGGATATATTGTAGATTTTCAATTAACTCCTTTGCAGGAAAGCGGATGTTATGCCTCTATCGAAGAAAACTACATGCCTTATCAGAACATACTCACCGAGCTCAATGCACTTCCTATCAGTCAGCTCAATGTCTATCAGACAAACGCACAGATTGGTTGGAAGCACTCGGGGCGTTTGAACTGGACGGCATATTCGGGAGTAAACTACGAGAATCGGAAAGGCAACGAACATATTGCAGGAAGTTCGTCGAGTACGGAATATAAATCACTTATCACCCTGTCCATGTTCTCAAACCGAAAGACAGACCTTCATATCGGAGGAGGTCTGAACATGGGAACAAAGCATTGCATTACTCTTGACGCACGGTTTGGATTTATAGACGAAAAGTCGGAATATGTGGATTTGAAGCGAGAAATGGCTTTTACGAAAAGCTACGGAAAGCTAAGCGGACAATGGCTGTGGCGAAGCAATACGCATTGGCTCTTTGAATGGAATGGAAATGCAGCCTACTATCATAACAACTCAAAAAGAATCATTATGCCGTATGCTTGCATGGACAAGCAGATAACACAGCTGGTGAACGAGACATACACTGCAAAAACAGAACATTTATGGCAACTCGCCACACAAATTCAAATCTGCATACCCCTGAGAAGTGGAAAGGTGTAGGCTTGTTCTTAAACTTCGGAAGCGAATATAGTCATACACCGACAATTCATCAGATAGAAATCAACAGTTCGGCAGGAATCGTATTCTGAGCGCAATAATCATCAGAAAAAATGAATAATAACAAATTATCCCAAATAAGGTGCAAAGACGAAGAAAAGCATAACATCTAAACGCTTTAAAAAGCCTTTCCGGGTTAATGACCAATTTGGGATTATTATTAACATAACAATACAAAAAAAATGAAAAGAAACAAAACAAAGAAATATTTATTCAAGATTGCTACAACTATTCTTGTACTATGCACAATATTGGTATCGTGCAACGAATACAATGAAGTCGACCATGAAATGATGCCTATCAGACATAAGCTCACCCTTAACATGCCGTTCAACATAAAAAATGCCACACTTACACAAAGCGAGGCAACACTCACAAATATCCAAAGTGGGAAACAATACACAATAGACAATTTCAAAGCAATAGAGGAAGGATACGTTGCAGAAACATTCATTCCAGAAGGCACTTACAACATAAAGGTAAAAGGTGCCATCTCCTATATGCTTAACAAACAAGAAATAAAAGCTAACGTAAAAGCAAAGCGTGAGAATGTCATCATTAAGAAAAATAACACAAGCGAAGAAAGCAGCCAAACCAACATAGCGCTCAATGTGTATTCCGCACAGGAGGGCTTTCTTATTTCGGAAATATTCTTCACGGGTACGACAACGCCCGACGGATTTATGTACACGGACGACCAATACATCAAAATCGGTAACAACAGCGACACAATCATGTATGCAGATGGGATAGCCTTCATCGAGTCGTTCTTCACTAGCGATGACAAACACGACTATCAACCCAACATCATGAACGAGGCAATGACCATTGTAACGATATACGTTGTACCGGGAACGGGAAAGGAACATCCTGTAAAACCGGGCGAAGAATTGGTTATAGCACTCACAGCCATTGACCATCGCCCCATCAATCCTAATTCATTCGACCTTAGCAAGGCTGATTTTGAGATCTACGACAAATCATCTCATCCCGAAGGCGATCAAGATAATCCCAAAATTCCTAATCTTATCAACTGGTATGCCAACTTTGAAGGGACATTTGTCATGCACACAAGAGGCGTAAAAAGCTACGCTCTGGCACGACCGATGGTTGATATGAAAACCTACATGACAAATTACCGCTACAAATTCGGCTATATATTCAAGCAAGGCGACATTGTTGTTCCAATGAACGAATACGAATATTTCATGCCGAACGCATGGATTATTGATGCTGTAAACCTTGCAGTCCCCACCGTTCACGAATGGAATCTGGTGTCGCCTGTACTCGATAAGGGGTTCACCTACTGCGGATACGTTGATTTTGACGAAAACCGATACAACAAATCTGTCATCCGAAAAAAAGAAGGAAAGAAATGGGTAGATACCAACAATTCCACTGACGATTTTGAGCCCAACGCTGTTCCCTCTTATCTCAGAAAAGAATGAAAAAGAACAACGTGTCATCGTGTATTAAAAAAACTATATATCGAACTTAAAAAAAAGCTCGCCAGCTTTTTTGAAAAAACTGGCGAGCTTTTTTGACACAGCAAAACCAGACAATAAAAAAATATTTATAATATAAAAAAAGTAATTATGCGAAAACTTATCATTATCATCTTAGCCTGCATAGCCTGCAACGTCAGCGCACAGGAAAAAGTGATAGAAATGGACAAGACCATCCGAAAAGGAATACTGTCGAACGGAATGACCTATTACATCCGACACAACCACCAAACAAAGGGAGTAGCAGATTTTTACATCGCACAGAAAGTTGGTTCCATACAGGAAGAGCCTCATCAGCGTGGACTTGCACACTTCCTTGAACACATGGCATTCAACGGCACTCGCAATTTCCCCGGCGATTCCATTAAGCCCGGTATTGTAAAATGGTGCGAAAGTGTCGGTATTAAATTCGGAACAAACCTCAACGCCTACACCAGCGTTGAACAAACAGTATATAACATATCGGCAGCTCCCATAAACAGAGAAGGAGTGATAGACTCCTGCCTGCTCATTCTGCACGACTGGAGTCATGATCTCCTGCTCTCCGACAAAGAAATCGACCGCGAACGAGGCGTTATCGAAGAAGAATGGCGTTCAAGACGTATCGGAATGGCAATGCAAAGACTGGCTGAAAAGTCCATGCCTGTAATCTATGCCGGAACAAAATATGCCGACTGCATGCCAATAGGCGATATGAACATTGTCAGAAACTTCCCTTATCAGGCACTAAGAGATTATTATCATAAATGGTACAGACCTGACTTGCAGGCTATCATCATCGTAGGAGATATTGACGAGGACATCATGGAAGCCAAAATAAAAAAACTGTTCGGCTCTATCCCCGCACCCATCAATCCGGCAGAACGCATATACTATCCCGTTTCTGATAACAAAAAGATGATACTCTACACAGCAACTGACAAAGAACAGCCCACGGTGAACTTTACGCTGTATATGAAACGAGACGTAACGCCGAGAAACCAGCGCAATACGCTGCAAGCCTACACCGACGACTACAAAACAAGTATCGTAAGAATGATTATTAACGATCGCCTCGAAGCACTCACAAGAGCAACTGATGCGCCGCTTATCTCTGCATCTGTACGCGATGGCAACTTCTTCATGTCGTCCACAAAAGACGTTTTTGAACTTTCGGGCGTATTCAAGGAAGGCAAAGTAAACGAAGGAATACAACTCCTCACAGGAGAAGTAGAACGGGCAAGAACAAACGGATTTACGGAAAGCGAACTCAAACGTGGCAAGGCAGAAATGCTTTCATACGCCGAAAGCGGCTATAACGACCGGATAAACCGCAGAAACGGAGATTTCGTGGAAGCATGCGTAGAAAACTTCCTCGAAGAAGCACCTATCATTGACCCCGAAAAAGAACTTGCTATCGTAAAGAAACTTGATGAAACCATCACCCTTGACGACATCAACCAAATGGCAAAAGAAATTATTAGCAACAAGAATCAAGTAGTAACTCTCTTTGGACCCGACAAAGAAACATTCAAGATGCCAACGGCAAAGAACATCGAGAAGCTCATACTAAAAGCACAAAGAAAGACCTACGAGCCATACGCTGAAAAAGAACTTGCAGACAAACTCATAGAAAAACTACCCACACCGGGCAGAATTCTGTCAGAAAAAGAATACAAATATGGATACAGAGAGATAACTCTCTCCAACGGACTATGTGTCTATGTGCGACCAACCGACTTCGAAGCCGACGAGGTAAATCTCAAACTGTTCAGCATGGGTGGAAAAAACATGTACAAGGACGAAGATATGCCCAACCTCACCTACCTCATCTCAGGAGCAACCATAGGAGGCGCAGGACAGTTCGACGACCTCACACTCGAAAAAATGCTCGCAGGAAAGACGGCAACCGTCAGTCCATTCATTGACGACGAAACAGAAGGAATGACAGGAAGTTCGAACATAAAAGACATGAAAACGCTTTTCGAACTCGTCTATCTCTACTTTACACAGCCGCGAAAAGACATCGAAGCATTCAAAAATATGATGGAACAGCAAGAAGAATTTCTCACAAATGCACACGCCAATCCGATGATTGCATACAACGACACCCTGCATGCAGTAGCATACGGCACACAACGTCTGGAATCCATGAACAGTAAATTGCTGAAAAAGGTAAACTACGACCGCATCATGCAAATATACAAAGAGCGATTTGCCAATGCAGCAGACTTCAAACTCATACTGACAGGAAACATAGACCTTCAAAAACTAAGACCCTTACTCTGTCAATACATGGCAACACTTCCGACAGGAGGCGCAATAGAGAAAGTAGGCACACATGGTGCAAACCTCATAGACGGCGATACCTTGCACATCTTCAAGAAAGAACAGAAAACACCATCAGCCACCACCACCATCATTATCAAAGGAAAGATGAAGTACAACAATCGGAACGAACTCATCATGGATGCCATCGGACAGCTGCTGCGCATCGTATATACCGAGAAAGTACGCGAAGAAAAAGGCGGAACATACAGCGTACAGGCAGCAGGAAGTATGCAGCACCATCCGCACGACGAGGCGATGCTCCGAATAGCTTTCCAGACCGCACCCGAAAAATACGCAGAATTGATACCGATTGTTTATCAACAGCTCGAGAAAATGGCAGCCGAAGGACCTTCACAGGAAGACCTCGATAAAGTAAAAGCCTACGAACTGAAAATATACAACCAAGTGCTGCGTATGAACAACTACTGGGAATATGTCGTGTACAGCGACCTCTTTAACAACATAGACGTTGATACCGAATTTAAGTCTATCGTTGAAAGCATGACACGGCAAGACATACAAACCACACTTCAAGAACTACTCAAACAGAAAAATCGCATAGAAGTAACCATGACTAATTAAACCCAAATCGGTCGTTAGACTTCTTCGAGATTTGCGACCTTATTTTGAGCTATTTTTGGTTGTTTTTGAAGACGTTTAGCGAGCTAAACAACTAAAAAAAACAAACGAAAAGAGCCTAAATAAGGTGCAAAAACGAAGAAAAGCATAACATCTAAACGCTTTAAAAAGCCTTTGCAAACATCTTTTTTACGCACTAATCACATAATTCCAACTAAAGAAGTTACCTTTTTGCACGTAATTCCAACTAAAAACCATAGTTTTTTGCACATAATTCCAAATATCACAATCGTTTTATTTCGTCATTACCTGCACCTTTACCTCGGTATTTATTACTTGCAGTATTAAAACTATAACGCAAAGTAACATAAAACGCTTGTGCAGTACCTTTCAAACATTTTGTAAAAGATAGCCCTGGAGAATTTGCACCCCAATATTCACGTGATGTATTAAAAATATCGCTTATTATAAACGATAGTTGTAAACCACAAGGAAAATCTTTGACAACTGAAACAGAGGTATTTAAATTAGAATATCGATAAACCAATTCATCATTACCAGCAGATTTACCTACAAGATTAAAGGTTGCAAAGAATGATTTAGAAAACGACAGCATATTTTTAAATGCGTAAATTAATAAAGGTTTTGTATAACTCATTCCTTTATAATTAAGATGTTGAACATATCCGCCCAATGTAACAGTAGGTTTCCAAATTCCAAAAGTTGAGCTATACGTGGCTTGAACTCGCAAAGAGCTATAATCTGTATTAATATGTGTACTCAACGCAATGGGCTGATTGTCTATCAATGCTTTATAAAAACTAATACCATCTTTCAAGTAAACATAGTTTGCACTCATCACAAAATCTTTACAACGTAGAAGCAAACCTAAATCATACTTATAGCAAGGACGCAATGAGGGGTCGCCTCTTTCATAAGTATATCGGTCGTTGTAAGATATGCTGGAACGCAATACGCTATATGAAGGACGCATTATAGTAGAACGAAAAGATAGAGTAGCTCCGAATTGCTCTTTAGAATAACTGAGCGAAAGCGTTGGCAATAAACTGCTATACTTTTTAGATTGCTCTGCTTGCTTGATGTTATTCAACTTATAATTGAAGTTCACCCACTCATAACGCAATCCCATATTCGTACTCCAATGTTTCCATTGTTTGCTGTATTGTCCAAAAAGAGCTATCGAGTTTTGTATTGTTTGATTATTATTTGATGAAAGTATTGTAACGTGTGCGTCATCAGTAAGGTCAAACTTTTGTTTGCTATTACTATATATGTATTCTTCTCCAAAGGTAAATTTACCAATAGAAGATGGCTTAGACAACATTATATTTTCTGCATACACGTTCGACTTCCTATCGTTTTGACTTCCTACAATTACAGTTCTATTTTGTTCCATCTCCGTTGTACTAAGGTCGGTTATGAGGTTAAGACCTGCATACGAAACATTTGCTTCTATCTGCCATTTGTTTTTAAAAGTTCTTAGAAAATATCCCGTTACATTATGTTGCCCACCATAATTATTCTGAAAATAAAATGTATTCATTATATGGTCACCTTCTAAATCGGAAGAGCGAAGCTCTCCATTAGAAGTATAAGGCATTTTAATGGTTCGAGAATAGAAATACTTCATTCCTGCATACAAGCTATTGTCATTCGATGCATAATTTATTCCTACCACAGGAACAATATATTTAGCGGTAGACTTCATTGCAACTGTGCTATTTACAGCTATGGTTTTATCTAAATATGAAAGTAACATTTTATTTGTTTGGTCGCCTTCATTTCTACTTTCACGATAGTAGGTTGAAGCAAAAACATCAAAACCATTCTTACGATAATTAAACTTAGCAAAATTTTCTTGCGCAAATCTATGTGTTTGAATACCCGACCATTGAAACAAGCCTGACCAACCATCACCTTGGTTACGAATAGTGGTAATACGTATCACAGCCCCTACATTTGAAGCATAACAACTACCTGGATTCATTATCACCTCGACATTCTTTATTTGGTTTCCTTTCAATCCTTTCAGTTCTGTATTATCAGTTATTTTTCTACCATCAAGATAGATAAGAGGGCTGCCTTTGCCCAACACACTTATCACATCATTAGAGACATTAAGAAAAGGCAACTGATTGAGTACATCGGATAGTTCAGGAAGTTTGTTCAAAGCACTACCTTGAATAGTAGCACTAAGTCCTTCAGCTGTCATTCTATAAATACTTTGTTTTCCTTTCACAACTACTTCTCCCAACAGCTTGCTATCCTCAACCAAATTTATAGTAGCAGTAGGCTCACCAGTATAGTTTTTATAAAGCGTGGTATAGCCTATTGAGGAAAACCTTAATATACAGGGTACTGATTTACACTCAATGGAAAACTTACCTGTCTCATTCGTAGTTGTACCGCCAAGCAAGGTTGAGTCGGATACAGAAAGAACAGCAATATTTACAAAAGGTATTGCTTCGTTCTTATCGTTCACAACAACTCCATTTAAGACTTGCGCAGTCAATTGAATACTCACAACTTGTAGTAGTAAAAACAAAATACTTCTCATCGCTTTATATTATTTCTTAAATACATAAAGAAGACAACAAAATTATTATAACTCAAACACAAAAGATTAAAAGTTAATATTTTTTAACTCCAGCTTTGATGTTCTGTCCCCTTAAACCCAAATCGGTCGTTAGACTTCTTCGAGATTTGCGAGCTTATTTTGAGCTATTTTTGGTTGTTTTTGAAGACGTTTAGCGGGCTAAACAACTGAAAAAACAAACGAAAAGAGCCAAAATAAGGTGCAAAGACGAAGAAAAGCATAACATCTAAACGCTTTAAAAAGCCTTTGCGGGCTAATGACCGATTTGGGTTAAAATGTCAATCGGTCGTTAGAAGAAAAAGCATGAATAAGTAACCGCAGAGTCAACCAGCAAGTGCAAAATTATAAAACGTATTTGAAGAATTCATACTTTGGAGTAGAAAAGTTTAATTTTTCTCTCGGTCTTTCGTTTAATTTCTTTTGTATCGACATAATTCCTGATGAACCTATTTTTATGTTCTTGCTCATATCAAATACAAGTGAATTTTAAAACCTATTGTTTTGGCATTCAAAATAGGCTATTTTGGAGCTCAAAACAATAGGTTTTGAAAATAAAAGCATATCAACTGACTTTACCTAAATTTTCTATACACTTTTAGGCTATATAAACTAACTTTCTATG
>NZ_BAIS01000027.1 GCF_000613345.1 Prevotella disiens JCM 6334 = ATCC 29426
TAGAATAGTGGAAGATTAAAATTATACATCAAACCAAAATTGATACAATTCAATGCGGTTACGTTACCAACAAGATTAGTTCCTGGTAATAAAGTAGGCTGTCCTAAGAATCCCATAAGATATATATCGTGGTTGTAAAACAACGAAAAATTACGAGAGAGTTGATGCTTCGCAGTCAAACCTAAATTAATAGCACCATCTTTATTGTGGTCTTTGCTCGTTTCAATAGCAATTGCAGGACCAACATATAGGTTTACATTCCACTGACGTTTAGGGTTATAACCTCTAAAATAAGCCAAAAGGTCGAGTTGGAAGTCAGCTGCTATAAAGGCAATGTTCTTCTTATCTTCCTCAAAATAAGCTTTATCTTTTTCAATATAAGCATACTTATTGTTATCCATAATATAATTTGCACCCAAACGGAGAGCTGAAACTTCATTTAAACGATAACCTGCAAAGGCTGTAAAGTTTATCTTTGCACCATCATTCGCCAAGCGATGTTTGGTTAAAAGTATGTTCCAACCACCACCAATGCCAGCAAAGAAGCGTTGAGGGTTCTTCGATGCAAAAGAGGTCATATCGGCATCTTCGTGTCTGCCAATACGATTAAGTGGCGCAGAGAGTCCGAAACGCACCGAAAAAGTATTGCCTAAACGCAAAGGAGTAGCCGTGTTTTCGGCTGTGCGATAAAGATTTTTCCCATCTTCGCTAATGTAAATATTATTGTGAGCATTCAAAGTAGAATACATTGGTTCTATTGTAAAACGCAAATCACGGCTCAATCGTGTCCATAATTGCAAACCTAAACGGAAGCCACTCACGGTAATTTTAGAACCTTTTATAGTATGTTCTGCATCGTTCATTACGAGCCAACCATTTTGATAACCCATTAAAAAGTTTACACCAACTAACGATTTCCAATTGTAATTCTTATTAAGTCCGAACGGATTTAATAGAATATCGCCTGCAATAGAACCTAAACCAATAGCGTGATGCACATCTTCTGTTCGATTATCTTCAGTGTGTGTAGTGGTCATATCGATACCTTTTGCCATATTTAAACCCACTCTTGCACCCAAAAATGAGTTTAACCACCACCCCAAAGACAGTTGCATGGTTGTTCCCCACGAGTCTTTCGCTTTGCTTGGCAACATAGGATAGAGCGCGTAACCATATCCATAATCTAAGAAAAAGCGTGATTGTCCAGCTGACGGAGCATTTTTCCAAGGCAAGTTCTTTATTGTTTTGAAGAATCCATCAAGATGATAAAGCGCACCAAAGGTAAGTACATTGGATACAGCCCCTGGGGTTGTATAAATTTGGGCAGAATTATAATGTTCAGCAGGCATCCAATAAACCGTATGACTATAGAACAATGAAAGATAAGGAAGGACACGATAAGAAAGCATACCGCCAAAGTTTCCACCTAAATCTATTTTCTTTCCAGTCTTACTTAATACCAAAGAAGGTCCTGCATAGATATTTACTCCCCAACGACGTCCTGGTTTATAGCCCGCCATAGCATTGAGAAGATTAAATTGATAGTCGGCTGAAATAAACGTATTCTTATAAGTGAATTTCTCAAAATCATGATTTCCACTGCGTTGCCAAATAGGATTTGCAACATAATCCATCATGATTTTTGCACCATGATACATATTAAAATTGTAGCCAACAAAAGCGTTTGCATTTAAAATTAGGCCACGATTTTTTTCTGCATATCTCCATTTACTAACAGTAGTGTTCCAACCGAAACCTCCACCCATAAAAAATCCATATTCAGGAAGGTCGTTTTTAGCAGGGAGCATATCGTAATTACGATGTGATTTACCACGGAAAAGCATCGTTAAACCCAACTTATAATCCATTTGGTCATAACGTACTCGCCCATCATTGCGGTCGAAATGTTCCGTAAAAATATAACTTGGTTCAAATGTAAGACGGAGGTCGTTAGTTAGTTTTGCCCATAATTGAGTGCCCAAACGATAACCTGCATATTTACCAGAGGTTTTTTCATCAATATCAGCATGTACCATTTGGAGCTGTCCCATTTCATATCCACCAAAGAAATTGATTCCAAATGGGGTATCCCAATTATAGTATCGTGTGAAACCAAATGGATTTACCATTGCATCGAAGAATATTCCAGACTTGCCAAGCAACGATATTGTCTCTTCAGATTTAGTCCATGGAGCGTTAGAAATAACAACACCACCACGCACACCAATCGCTGAAGAAAGCCATTGACCTAAACTTGCACTAATGCTATATCCTAAAGTTTCGCTTGTTTTTAATGGTGTGCGCTGCCAATAGGCTGGTCCTATGCTGTATTGGAAGAACCATGGACGACGCCATGAGGCTTTATTTGGGTCATTAAGAAACAAACGATTATGCGAATTGAAACGTTTTTTAAAATCGCCAGCATTATTTTCTGCTGACATATTATTGTAGAAATACCAAATATAAGAAAGATTTACCCCATAACCAATACCAAAATGATTGAATTTGCTTGCTTTTGCTAAATCCATTCCTTCTGTTCCAGCCATGATATAAGGCTCTATAGCCACTGCAGCATGGGCTCCAGCATGAAATTTAAACTGCAAACCTGTATGTAAATTAAAGGAAAATGCCTTTTCTTTCATAGCATTAACTATTTCAGAACCTGCATATTTTGTAAGATGAGATTGTTGTATGCCAAAACCAAGAATACCAGAAACACTTAAAGGACGGTCAGGACGATAGCCCAAAAGATAGTTTGAAAAGTTGAAAAGATAGTCGGCATCAGCACGCATTGTCCAGCTTACATTTGGCTTACTGGTGATATAACCTAACTCCCCCCCTACTCCAATGCGCAAAGAACTCATCGGACTCAGGTCTTTTCCAACCTTAAAATGCAATCCTGCTTGTGTTGTTAGCTCGTAATCGTTATTGTGTTGATACATTATAGCGTTAGCCCCAAATTGAAAAAAGGTATGTTTGCCAAAATTTCCCCTTGCCCATTTGTCGCCAGCATAACGGTGTCTTTTGTCTAAACTATAATCTAAAGCATTGAAACTTTGTTGTTTCTTGAATCCATAATAAGCTGTATCGCTCTGTGTTGTAATGTCTGCAGCAACCATTTTTTCCTCCAAATCGGTCAAATCTCTTGCCAAAGTGTCGGTCGGAAGTGTGGTTGGTATTTGTGCAAAGGTTGCTGAAATACTGCAAAGCGCAATGAACAATGTTGTTATTCTTTTCATTTTTCAACCTCCTTTGTTGCATTCTTTGTCATTTCGGTGCTATTTTCTTCTTCAAATGTATTATTATTGTTCGCTTCAGCTCCGCTTTCCTCATTTTTTGGTGCTTCCATTTTACCTGCCAAAACCATTAAATCTATGAATTTCTGCCTGTATTGGTCAGCTTTCTTTTCATCGTATGGGTTTCTTTTGCGTATATCATCAGGTAAATTTGCATCAGAATTGAAATAACCTTTATATTGTGGATTCATATCGAAACTATGTTGGAAATAAGCCAAGTGGGCTGGATTGCTTGTATCGCTCATTCTCAAAGCTACATCTGGACCATATTTTCCTGTCAATTCCATAAATTCGTCATCACTCATCTCTGGTTTCCCTGCTTCAATGATACCTTTCATATACCATTTTTTTGCACTATTATCAGGCAAAGCATCAATTAATGGTTCTAATTCCTCGTATGTTTTACCTAACTCAGGTGCCAATTCGAAATTCAATATCGCATAATTCTCTGGATTAGAATTAAGAACATAGCTTAAAGCCTCCTTTGCTCTGCGTTCCTCATCGGGTGTTTTGCCTTGTTTAAAGAATAATGTTTCAAGGTCAATGAACATCTTTATTTCTTTAAACTCATTGGTATCAGGCAATTTGCTTGCCAAATGATAGCTTCGCCCAATTTCATTGACTTGAAAAGCATAATGGCTTGATTAGCTACAATTTCTTTTCTATTTACCATATATCGGTAATTATTGTCGAAAGATATAGGGCGTGTAACTTCTAAACCTGCTTTCATATCTACAAAAGGGGCAAGAATAGAAAGGTCTACTGAGTCAGTTTGAATTGCATAACAAGCTACACGATTGGCAATATAGGCTGCAAAGGGACTATAAGCGGCTGTTCTGCGCACTTTTATTTCCTCCCAAGCACGATAAGTTAATTTGCGCAATTCAGTAGAATCTTTTATTTGTGTAAACAAATTATAGTAATCGCCATTTGAAAAAACACTTTTCCCACCTTTTTGATAATCTCTATCGTTATAGTAAGTCCACAATGCTTCTTGCGGTTCGAGTACTTTGTTTTGTCTTAAAGTGTAAGTACAACGCATTAAACGCTGGTTTTGCATGATTTCTTGCACTGCCGAATTGGCTTGCATCTCCTTTATTCCACTTGCATTATTATTGAAAGCGTAATTGCGAAGTGTATTTGCTTCTTCCTCCAAACCTCGTGCTTTGAGCGAATCGGCAACATCAAACCATGTGTAAACCAATGGTTCTTTTACTTCTAAGCCTGCACTTGAAATCTGACTACCAATGATTTGCAATGCTTTATTTGCTCTTGCATTCGCCAATTTAGTGTTAAACACAGCATTACCCTCTGGCGACGATGTTCCTTGTACGGTGAAATTCATCAATGCTCGACCGTATGATTTTAATTCTCTTACTAATTGTTCTAAATTCAGCTGGTTTGAAGCATCGGGAGTTAGTTCCGCACTACCCACATTGAAGGTTAATTGCAAATCTCGTGGCACTTCTCTCAACTGCGCACGAGCCTGTTCGTAATAATCAGGCGTTAGTTTTATTTCCTTCATAGCCATTGAAACATCTAATAATTTCCATGGTTTTCGAGTATTGCAAGTACCGTTTTTCGATTTATCTTCAAAATAAATGTGTGTATAATCTTCTAATCTCAATACCGAACCCCACTTGTAACTTTTATTAGGATTAGGCTTTGGATAGGTTACTTCCCAATGAAAAGTAAACTCGTCAGTGGTTGTTGGGTTGTTTTCAATGAAATAATTGTGCAAGGAATCGTTGCGATTGTAATCGAAACTCTTTCTTCTTATTTGATTATTATGATATTTTTTGCCTTCATAAACCAATGGCTCAAGATACTGAATGGTATCTTCTTCCTCACAATTAATTACCATTGGTTGGAAAATCAATCGTGAATGCTCTTTCGTGTACCACTCTGGCAACTTCACTGTAACGTCCCAATGTAAGTTAGGTCCATCGTCAATTGGCTTCATTTCAACAATATCCAATCCGTTTCGTTTACCAAAGACTGTTGTTCCTTTTAATAAAATGGTTTTTTCTCTACTTGCAAATACAATATCATATTGCAATTTAGAGCTGATGTTTACCACTTTCACTTCGCCCTCATTAATAACCATGATAGCCCCCTTAGCCGAAATATCAGCTTCAAAGTGTCCTTCATAATCAGAATTGACCGTTGCGTTGCTGCGGATAGTAACCTCTTGACTTATATCTTTACTTTTCTTACGAAAGCTATCAGCTTGTTTATTGGCTTCGTTGCGATTATCGAAAATATAAACGGGCACTGAAAGTGGTACTTTGCTATATCCACCCTCAGCTGATTTCATGTTTTTATAGATGTTACCAGTAATATGCAATACCTGTGCATTAGCTTTTCCGATGACAGATAGTAATATTGCAAAAAGAATAAGGCAACGTTTTGTTTTAATATTCATATCTTCTCCTTATCTAATTATGTACGACAGGGTTATTCCTATTTTTGTTGGAGCCAAGATTGTACCTTTAAAACCATCTCTTGCAACAGAACCTACTGTTGTTTTTAGGTCGGGAAATCCATCAGTAATTTTCTTTTCATGAAATATAATCATGCCTACACCAGCATGAGCATCAATAGTCCAACGATTAGACAAGGCAACAACATAACCAAAAGTCAATCCTGCTCCCACTGCAAAACCATCGTGACGAGTATTTTTCCATTTCGCATCGTAATCCATTGCCAATGCACTCACCCCCACAAAGTGGTGATACATAGGGCGACCACCAAAATAATAGCGATATTCTGGTTGTACTCCTATAGCTTTTGCTTCTTTGTTCCAATAAGGTTTATTATTTGTAAAGACACTTAATCCCAAAGTAGAACGATTGCCAATGGTCATTTCAGCGCCTATATTATAGGTTTGTAAAGCAGCCATAGCCACGTCTGTATTTACCGAAATCGCTTGTCCATGAGCAGCAACCATTGCCATGTAACTCAAGAAAGTGGTAATTATTTTCTTCATTTCTTATTTCCTTTCTTTTCTTCCTCGTTTCTTCTTGCTGCTTTCTCAGCAGCTTTTTCCTTTTGTTTTTGTGCTTTGTCGTATTCTTTCAAACGTTTATTGCGTTTTCTTTCTATTTCTTTAGCTTTCTTTCGCTCTGCTTTTGCTTCACGCAAGGTGTCTTTGCGATATGCCTCATTGGCTTTTTCTAAACGATATTGTTCATCAACAACAATGCGTTTCTTGTATCGGTTGGCAACTTTTATTCCAAAATGATAAACCAATCCTACACGTACTATGTCGGTTGAGGCAGCATAAACCAATGGGTCAAATGTTAATTTGTAGCCGTTTTGCGGTGTTGTAATATTGTAAATATGCTGATTATTTTGCACCTCTCGGTGATATTCATCATATTTTGCATAAACCACACCAGCATTAATGCCCAAATCAAGATCAAGACTTGCTCCATTTTGATAACCATAAAGTTGTGTAACTGTACCAAACATCAATCCGCCTGTAAAAGCATTTCCTCTTTTTCCAGTTTCCGAAAACTTTATATCAAACTTATTGGCACCTCCATATACACCCCAATAGAACACACGGCGTGGATTTTTTCCATGCCAATATTTACGCAACGCCACTTTTCCATCGTAAATATCATAAACATTATAAGTTAAATCTTTGGGTTGTGTCTTCCAATTTACCTTACCGTCAAGGCTTAATGTCCACTTGTTCCAACTTTTATTGCCGAGTATGTATTCCAAACCGAAGTTAGGAGTCAATACAATCCAATCAATAACATTTGTACGAAGACTTAATCGGTCGCCAAACTTTAAATTTTCAACCTTATTATAGTATAGTGCTACTTTTTGACCATACGTTTTAGCTAACATTGGTGAAAAAAAAAGTGTTATTACCAATGCAAGTAAGCCCTTATTAGAATAAGTCATAATTCTTAAAAGTGAATTAAATCGGTGAGAGTTATCCGTAAATGATAAAAAATGTGCGCCTGACAGGAATCGAACCTGCACGATGTAAATCACTAGATCCTAAGTCTAGCGCGTCTGCCAATTCCGCCACAGGCGCATTTTTCGGATACAAAGTTACGCTAACTTTTGTTAATACACAAATTATTTATTATCTTTTTTGTGTTTTTATGCTTAAAGATAAAATTATTATTTCTTTTTGGGTTGCTTATTAGCATTTGCTTTGATTTAAATTTGTAACTTTGCAAAACATAGTTAGGGCTACAACCAATAGGCTATAAGAATGCTATTTATTTCATTTCCAAACAATGTTGGTCAAATAAAACACCTCCATATATACGAAAGGTTGAGTCCCCTTAAAGAATTATTAAATGTAGAAAAATAAAAAAATGATAAAATCTATTCGTAACTACATTGAGCAACATAAAGAAAATACCTTATATCTTACAATTTGGTTTGTAGTGTTTACAATCCCCATTATGGCTATGCTGCTACGCATTACAGACACCTATGAACCTTTCAATTGGAATCATGTCATAAGTGCTTGGAAAATATTGGCATTATTCTTTATTGTTTTTCTCATTCATAATATTTTCCTACTTCCCAAAATTGTTTACCAAAAAAAACGCAAACAATATTTTGCTTTTTTATTTGTTCTACTTATTCTTTTTACAATTGCACAATATTTTTTTCATCCTGTATTAGTTCATAATCATTTCTTTCAAAGTATAGCAGAGAGTGAAATTGCAGCCAACTTACACAACGACATATCAATTCTTCCTCCCCACATTGCTGCACAAGTATTAGTCGTTCATGTACTTATCGTTATTTTAATGTTTGGTATGAACTTCGGTGTGAAGATGTTTTTCTATTCGAATGAAGACTTTGAAAAGTTGCGTGCATTACAACAAAAAAGTTTAGAGCAGCAGTTAATATACTTGAAATACCAAATAAACCCGCATTTTTTCATGAACACGCTCAACAATATTCATGCATTGGTGGATATTGACCCTGAAAAAGCTAAAACATCAATTATTGTATTATCGAAAATGATGCGTTATGTGTTGTATGAAGGCAACCATAAACTAATCCCATTGCAAAAAGAAAGCGAATTTATCGGTAGATTTATCACTATCATGCGCATGCGATACACTGAGAAAGTGAAGGTAAATTTCAAGATACCAGACTATTTTTCTGTTGGAGAAATTCCTCCCTTGTTGCTCATTTGCTTTGTTGAAAATGCGTTCAAACATGGTGTAACCTATCAACAAGAATGCACCATAGATATTTCGTTAAATGTAAAAGACGAAAAAATATGTTTCACTTGTTTTAATAAAAAGCCACAAAATGCCAAGAACGAGCAAGGTGGTTTAGGATTAAAAAGTGCAAAACAAAGATTAAATTTAATTTATCCAAACAATCATAAACTCACTATCGTTGAAGAAAAAGATTTCTATCAAGTTACATTAGATTTGCCTCTGAACGATAAAACAAATTTAAAATGAAAACTTTAACAACAGATTAAAATTTAATATGGATATAAAAATTAAAACACTCGCCATTGATGACGAACCCTTGGCACTACAACAATTAGCATCGTATATTAAAAGTACACCTTTTTTAGAACTTGTAGCGAATGCCAAAATGCGATTGAAGCGCAGCAAGTAATGAAAAAAACAAAAATAGATGCTATTTTTATTGATATTACCATGCCTGACCTAAATGGGCTCGATTTTGTTCGTTCCTTAGAAGAACGTCCTCTCATCGTTTTCACCACCGCATACAGTGATTATGCGATAGAAAGTTATAAAGTCGAAGCAGTCGATTATCTTTTAAAACCTTTTGGATTAGCCGATTTACAGCAAGCTGCCGAGCGCGTAAAACGTCAATACGAACTTTTAAACAAAGAAGTTGAAGAAGTAGCTTTACCTAATGACGACACTCTATTTCTAAAAAATGAACATAAAGTTGTGCGTATCAATGTAAACGAAATACGCTGCATTGAGGGAATGGGAGAATATCTTAAAATACATTTTGATAGCGAACGACGACCATTAATCGTACTTCTAAGTATGAAGAAAATGGAAGAAAACTTACCAAAAAATTTCATGCGCATACATCGCTCATGGATTATCAACTTGCTAAAAATAGAGGAAATTATTAAAAACCGAGTAATTCTTGGCGATAATACAAATATTCCTATTGGCGATATGTATCGGGAAACATTCACGAAATACATTGATTCTAAATTCTTAGAAAAATAAGGAAAAAGCAAACCTATTGTTTTCACTTCGCTTTAGAAATACGCTTGATATTCACACGCACTTTTATTTTTATCGAACACCAATAAAACTTTTGCATCGGAGCTTCACGGATATTCACGGAGGTTGTCCGTGTTACTCCGTGTAAATCCGTTGCTATCATATTTCTGTTAAATATGTGCAAATAATACAAGTTGTATTTGTTACAACCGATGCTTTTGTGTATCTTTGCATCGAATTGTGGAGTCTCATAAAACAGGTATTCATCAATTCTTTTCAGGAGTAACAGTCCAACGACATAAAACAACAATTAAATATTATTTAGAATGATGAAACAAAATTACAACAACAAAGCGAAGTACCGCAGCGCATGGCTTGCGCTTGTGCTGCTAATGATAACGGCTCTGCCTATCACTGCACAGAACGTGGGCGACAGATTCCAAGTCGATGGCTATTGGTATCAGGTGGTAGATGCCACAGCCAAAACCGTGAAAGTGACATGGGCAAACTCAAATGCTGCAACGGAGCAAGCAACACAGCAGGAGTTAGCCAATGCAACGGCTAAACTCCCTGACCAGTGGAAAGGCTACAACGGGACACCGAAAGTTACGTTAGTAGAAGAATTTATAACAGACAAACCATTTGATTCAAAAAATTCAGAAGCAGATACAAAACATGAAATTCCTGTAGTAATAATTCCTGCTACTGTCAAGTATAACAATGAGGACTGGACAGTGGTAGCCATCGGCTCCTATGCATTCATCAATGAAAGAGGAATTGATAATGTGGAGCTTCCTGAATCGATAGAAGCCATTGAGGATGCCGCCTTTTATCAATGCAGTGTCACGATGATAAATTTCCCAGCAAATCTGAAGTACATCGGTTGGCGTGCCTTCTACAAAACCAATTTGGCACCTTATAGTGAGATTGAACTAAAGGGTAGAAAACCGAAAAAATATAAATATTCGAAAAAATTTCAACCAATCAAAATTCTTGGTGCAACTGCCATCGGTCCCCAAGCCTTTGAGGGAAGTTTTTCAAAGTCAAAATTTGAGTGTTCAAATATAACGTTCTTGGGGTATCAGGCTTTCAAGGGAGACAAATTTGATATAACAACACCTATTCCTGCAACAGCGAAGATTGGTGAACAGCCCAAAGATAACAAAATTAAGGCGATGTATAAAAACTTGCCCGCAGGCACTGACCAACGTTCGGGTGTGGAATCCTTTGCAGAATATTCGTTTGATCTAAGTTCTTATAAACTTCATAAAAAAGTTACACCTGTTTTAGAAGAGGGTCCAAAAACGATTCCTGCAGGCATGTTTGAAAAAGCCTTTACTGCAAAAGAAAATTTTTACATTCCTCTTTCTGTGACTACAATAGAAGAAAGAGCTTTCGCAAATACTGGTATCAAAAGTTTCAACGAATTGTCTAACGTAACGAAAATAGGCGCAAGGGCTTTCGAAAATGGCGTTATGTCAGGTGATTTTGTAATTGAAGAGCAAATTGAGGAAGTAGGCAATGGTGCCTTTGCAGGAAATACCAATCTGACAGGATTTACCTTGAAGGGCAGTGCCAACTGCAAGATTGGTGTGGGAATTCTTGAAGGTTGCACCGATTTGGAATTTATAGACTTGCGCAACGTCAACAACACTGAGTTCAAAAACAAACTGCAGAATTTGTCACGCGAATCTAATTCGCATACTATCACGGCAGGACTGCCAACTCATACTCTCGTGTTTCTTCCTGAAGCAACGGGCATCACCATTGCGGATGGTCAAGATGTGAACTTTGTTAAGAGCAACGGTACATGCACCAAGCTGAGCTTGCAAGATGGTGCAGAATACGAGTTCCTTTGTGACATCAAAGCCAATGAGGTGGTTTACAACAGATGCAACATGACCATTAACAACACAACCATAAATCGTGGTTACAACACTGATTTAACGGTTGCTCATTATGAAGGAGACAATTCTCTAACCTCCTACCGCGACTTCTCTGACTTTGCCTCTGGCAAGAACTGTTTCACCATTTTCCTGCCATACGCCGTGACATTACCACAGGGCATTCGCGCATACTATTTGGACTTACAAACAGAGAGAAGCACGGGTAAAATAAACGAATACACTGGTAATTATATAATGGAAGAAGTTTATATGTTCAATTCAATCCCCGACGGTAGCAAGCTTGAGGCGAACAGACCCTATTTGCTGCGCATTACAGATAATAAGAACCACACCTCTCAGGAGTTCAAAGCGATTGACAATACAGTGGTAATAGCTGCGTCTGGCAATGACAAGGATAAGAGATTTAACAGACTCAAGCCAAAGTTCTTTACTGAAGGAAAAAATGACCAAAGCTACGTGTTCACTGGAAGCACCGAAAAGCTTCAACGTGGGGATGGACAGGATACGTCGGCTAACAACCCTTGGACGCTGGGTCGCGATGAAAATGGAAACGATATGTGGAAAAGAATGCCAGGTAAGACGGGTGTGGATAAACTCATACCTCCTTTCCGCGGAATCATTATGCCTAAGTCGACTATTGCTGCCGCCAATCAGTTTGTGTTACTCACTGAGGAGGACAATCAAACAGCGGGCATCAACGATGTGACAGGAAACACCGATGTACAGCAAGGCGCACAGCGCATATACACCATCGACGGGCGCTATGTTGGCACCAACTTCGACAGTCTGCCATCGGGCATGTATATCATGAAGGGTAAGAAAACATTAAAGACGAAATAAAGATGAACAGAGATAATATAAATGTAAACAGCACAGCTGGCGACAGACGCACCTACCTGTCGCCATGCACCGAAATCATCAAAATGGAAACAATTAACCCCTTAGCGGAAAGTTTAGGAATTCCAAGAAAAGATGAAAATACGGATGAAGCCAATGGAAAGCAGTGGCAGGGCGACGACTTGGACTCGTGGGACGAAGAGGAAGGCAGCAACGATAAGAATTGGGGAAGCGTGTGGTAACCCTCGGCATGCGTGCCGAGAATAGCCATGCAACTACTCATGACATGAAATAAAGTGGGAGGGAACTGTTGGTTTCCCTCCCACTTTTGTGTTTGATAGCCGCTCACCTGTTATCGTCTTCTCTCTGTGGTGAACGAATAGGGAGCATCGGCGTCTTGAGTGCCACGCTGCTTAATACATTTATCAGATGCAAAGGTATGAAAAATATCAAAGAGTAGTTGTTTTTTTTTATTTTTCATAATATACAAAATGAAACCTTTATAAAACCCTCTTATACAAAGTTTTTCTTAACACAACTCATTAATAACTAATCGTATCGTTTGGAAATAAATAGAGTTTTGTAGAGGACTAAAAAATAGTAATTCTTATTTTAAAATCAAGAGTGTATGTTTGTTCTTTGATGTTACATACCCAAGCGGTTGCTATCCACGAAACTTAAACCTATTGTTTTTGACTTCAAAACAATAGGTTTTGCTCTCCAAAATAGGCACTTTTGAATTTGTAAATCGTATCGACCTCAACTATCAGCACGAAAAAAAGTGTTTACCAAATTGGCAAACACTTTTATTTATTTTAGTTCTTCTTCTAAATTAGTCAGTAACTTGAACAGTTGCACGACGATTGAAAGAGATAGGAGACAATGTGTCTACACCACCCTTACCAACTTCTGTAATCTTATCTGAGCTTACACCCATCTTAACAAGTTCACCAGCAACAGTTTTAGCACGTTGTTCTGACAACCATTGGTTGTGTTTAGCTGAACCTGTTGCACTATCTGCGTAACCTGTAACAAGGAGGTTGTTGTTGTTGTCAATTGCATACTTAGCAAGAGCTTGTACATTTACGAGGTCTTTTTTAGATGCAATATTTGTCTTGTCAATATTAAAGAATACTGAAATTGGAGTTGTTATCAATTCCTTAACTGATTGAGAAACTGTTTCAGTAGGTTTTTGGTTAGCAAGAGCATCACGAAGACGTGCATTTTCTGCTTCAGCATCACGAAGACGTGCATTCAAAGCGTCAAGAGCTGCTTGGTGTTGAGCGTTGATAGCATCAACGTCTGGAGTATGCGACCATGTAGATTTGCCAATGTTGAATTGAAGACCTAATTCAGCGTAGAGGTTGTTATCATGTGAGTCCCAACCACGATTTCCATAGTATTGGTCGTAACCATCAATATCACCTTCCATACGGTTATAGCCAAGTTCTGCATATACTCGCATTACCTTGCTCAAACGCCATGAAGATTGAATACCAGCACTAAGAACCATACCATAATAGTCCTTGCTCATAGAACGACCTATACCAGCACCTACGAATGGAATGATGTTCCATACGCGAGTTTCATTGTAACCACAAAACAAATTGCTAAGATTAAACATAGCATGACCTTGAGCCAACCAATACTTGTTACCATTGTCAACCTTTGAGTTAACATCGTCAGTATCGCCTACACGCTTACCCCAAATACCTTGTGCCTTAACACGAAGACCAAGTCCAGGAGTAAACCATTTACCAATAGAAAGTCCTACTCCAGGGTTACCACGGAATGCCTTAAATGGATTAATTTTGAAATCAGCACCATGTTCTTGACCTGAGTACCACACACTCCATTGTCCACCTACTTGAACAAACCAATTGTCCCAAAAAGAGTTAGTGGCAACACTATTCTTTAAAGTAGGCACTTCTTCTTGAGCAAAGCCAGCAACCGATGCGCCAGCAAATGCCAATACCATTAAAATTTTTTTCATAACCTTTATTTATTATAATATCAAATAATCTATTATCTCTAAGTCTATAGTAAGTTAAAACTCAAATCACGCAACAAAGGTAAGCATTATTTTTTATATTGCGAGTCATTCTTATTAAAAAAAGTCTTTTATTGTAAAAATTTTAAGTAATCAACTAAAAAACAACCCTAATTCAGCATTTTTTCTATATCAACTTGCCGTAATATTGTTAATATTACCTTTCTGTTTGGTGTATAATTTACATTACTGCATGCAAACAATTGATTAACAATGTTCTCCATTTCATCATTATTTAGCACCTGTCCATGAGGAATTGCAGCGTTCTTTGCAAGGCTTAAAGCTAATGATTTCTTTATTTCTTCATCAACAGTAACATCTTCTTCGAGGGCAGAATTGACCATTTCGCCTACCAACTTTGAAATATCTAATCCCTCTATTCCCGTTGGAATTCCATTAACGGCATAGCTATTCCTCCCCATATTACTCAAGTCGAAACCCATGAGTTTCATTTCAGAAATGACCTTTTCTAATAATGAAACGTTATGAGTTGGAAACGTAATCATTTCAGGGAAAAGCAATTTTTGGGTGTGCGCCGTATGGTTTTTGAGCTGTTTCAAATACAACTCATATAATATACGCACATGTGCACGATGTTGGTCTATTATCATTAAGCCTGATTTTACCGCTGTCATAATGTAACAACCTTTGTATTGATAGTGGGCTGGCGAGCGTTCTTCAGCTACATTTCCACTTCTTAAATCACTTTTCCCCGATTCGGAAGGGGTGAAAATGTGTTGCTCCCCATTATTATTATCAGTACGAGGGGTTGCATTGGGCATCATTTCATCATCTCCAAGATTTTGATATAATGTTTGCCAATCGTCAGCAGGAATGGTATTTCGACCAACTTGCGTTTCTTTAAAAGGATTATAATTGGGATTATAATTGACTTTGGGTGCGTTTGTATTTGCCGAAGGATTGAAAACAGGAATATCAGGTTTCCCTTCCGTATCGAAATCAATTGAAGGAATATCATTAAACTTACCTAACGCTTCTTTTACTGCAGCCATTAAGATTTGCCAAATGGCCTGTTCGTTTTCAAATTTTATTTCCGTTTTGGTCGGGTGAATATTGACATCAATATTTTCAGCAGGCACTTGGAAATAGATAAAGTAAGGCACTTGCTCGCCAAATGGCAATAAACGTTCAAAAGCTGTAACGATGGCTTTATTGAAATAAGGGTGTTTCATGTAACGGTCGTTGACAAAAAAATATTGCAACGCACCTTTTTTCTTTGCTGATTCTGGTTTACCAACAAACCCATGGATATGACAAAGCGTTGTACTTACCTCTACTGGAAGCAAATCTTGATTCAGTTTCTTACCAAAAACTTCCACGATTCTTTGACGCAAGCCGCATGCTCTTAATGAAAAGATTTCTACTCCATTCGAATGAAGTGTAAAAGAAATGTTCGGATAGACTAAGGCTATGCGCTCGAAAGACGAAATAATATTGTTGAGTTCGGTTGTATCCGACTTTAAAAACTTACGCCTTGCGGGTACATTAAAGAATAAGTTATCCACTTTAAAGCTGCTCCCAACGGCACACGAGCAGGGTTCTTGTCCCACGAATTTACTTCCTGAAATATTTAGAAGTGTACCTATCTCCTCAGTTTCTTGACGTGTTTTCAATTCAATTTGTGCCACCGCAGCGATTGAAGCCAACGCCTCGCCACGAAATCCCATTGTTGTCAATGCAAAAAGGTCGTCAGCTTTTTTAATTTTTGAGGTTGCATGGCGTTCAAAAGAAATGCGCGCATCGGTTTCAGACATACCTTTTCCGTTATCAACAACCTGAATTGAAGTACGCCCTGCATCAACAATAATTACGTTTATCGTTGTTGCGCCAGCATCAATAGCATTTTCAACCAACTCTTTTACAACCGAAGCAGGTCGTTGAATCACCTCTCCAGCCGCAATTTGATTGGCTACACTATCGGGTAAAAGTTGAATTATATCGCTCATTCTTATTATCTTTACATAAAATAGGCAAATAAAAAAACTATCAAAAGGGTTAACAATGTGGTAATTCCAACAATTGTCATGAACCGATGATTGGCAGTTTGCCGTCTATTGGGTGAGGTTCGGAAACTAATTTCGTGATATTCACCACCCTGTTTCTCCGACTTCTTTTCCACTTTGCAACCTTCCTTTTCAGCTTGAACATATTCTTTCATCTTCTTCAATCGTTCCTTTCGTTCATCGTAATAGATGAACTCATGATGAAAACGACGCGGTTTAGGTTGATGAAAGAATATCATTTGGACTTTATTTGATACTATTTTGAAATTTGTTGAATAGGCGGAGCAGCCACTTCTTTGGGTCTAACATCTGTTTTCGCCTTTCGTGCTACATTCCTAAAAATATCATTTTTATCTTTCGGACGTACATCTTCGTACCAATGGAAGTTGGGTAATAGCAACTTATCTGGTGGAATTTGCGTCATCGGATAGAGTGTTGACGTAAATTTATTCGTCCATATTTTTTGCAATTGCCGTTCAGGCGACATGAAAAAACGCATCGTATCGGTTTCCAAATAGTTCAATCCCGTCAACGATTTATCTTTGTCATCTACTGGAAAATAGATTGTTTCAACATTTCCTATGGCCTGACCAGTCCTAATTTTACCTTCAATAAATTGTGCATGCATGGTCTTTGAACGCACTTGATTGTAGTATTGCTTGTCTGTAAGCTGTTCTATCGACATCGCATTGCCATAAATATGGGCTTCTCGAATGGTAGAATCGTTCATATAAACCTTTATGGAATCGCCCAAAAGTTGTCGATTTGCATTCCAAACGATAGGCTCATCATACATTGTCAGGCACGAATCTTTCGTATTTGCGATAAAGAACCCACAAACAGCTTGCATATCTGTACGATAAGCACGCACGTTATCCACTCCAAAAATCTTACGATAAACTTGTGGAGTATTCACGTTAAAAGCCTTCATACTGATTGTATCGGCATGCACAAAGAGCGTATCGCCTTGTGAAAAGTCTTTGGCTACCGTCCCAGGAGTACCTCCGTAAGCAATTGCAGCCGAATCGGTGTAATGAATAAAATCACCCTTAAAAGCATGTTTACTTTTTGTATCAATGTAATAAACATTGCCTTTTCCTTCGCCTTCACGGGTTTTATTATTGTAAATAAGGTCATCGCCCGTTATGGTACGCTGCTTAATTTCGTCCACAATCTTCACATTCCCATGCCCTTCGCTATGCCCTGTATTCGCATTATACACGACCGATTCGCCCGTTATGGTACGTTTTAGCTTATGGTCAACAATCTTTACATTGCCGTTTCCTTTGGTTTGACCCGTTTTACTATTGTAATAAATGTCCTCACCCGTCATGGTTCGCTGATTTATTTTATCATAAATCTTCACTTTTCCATGACCTTCAGCATCGCCAGTAGCACTGTTATAAACAATATTATTGCCTTCAACGTCTCGTTCACGCGACTTAATTGTCGAGAAACCATTCAGTTGCATGTTGTCAGTTCTGCTGTTATAAATACCATCATTGGTATTTACCACCTCGCCTTTTGTAGTTCTAATCACCGATTTACCTACTACATGCATCAATCCAGTGTCCGTATTTCCGTGTGCAGTCGGTGTATTTATTCGATATTTGGGTGTACGAATAAACACATTTCCGTAAAAGTTGGCGTCATGAGTTTTTGTATTATAATCGCCTTGGTCGGCTACAACCACGTTGCCCGCATAATTTAAAGTGCCACGTCCGCCAAAATAATTAGCGATATTTGACACCATATTATAGTCTAAACTATCACAAATCAACGACTTTCCAGGTTGGCGAACTTTCACTTTTACGCGGGCTTTCAGCATTTGAGAGATACCCTCATAATAAGCACGACCGCAAGTTAAGTGAGTTCCATCTTTGCGTTTTAAATCAACATGACCAAATGCTTGGAACGAACTTTGCTTTTCATTGAGGTATGCACTATCGCATAATAGGGTCATATCCTTGTAGCGAAACTTCACTTTTCCTTTTGCAATTTGCACATCAGGCAACTCCATTTGGTTGTGACGCACATTCTCAGCATGGTCAATAAAGAGTTTTTCTCCCTGCTGTTTTTTTGGTTTTTGAGCCGAAACAGGGAGAGAAACACTTAGTCCAAACAGGCATAGAATCATCAACATTATGATTCTATGCCCGCAAATATCTTTTATTCCTTTATTCAAGAGAATCATCTAATCCAACCTTCATATTCAAAATCACAATCTCGGTACTCTGGCGACATTCTAACATAAGTGTCTTTCACCTTTTTCACAATCCAATTGTGAATTATATCTTGACGCTTTTTCAATGCCACAATATCCTTCATGGCTTGTAAATCTTCTGTTATTGTCGCACGATGCTCGTCTATTCTACCTTTCAATTTCACAATTACGACAACAAGTTTACCTCTTCCGTCAATCATAGAGAAAGGCTCTGACACTTCGCCCACCTTCATATTCTCAACTTTGCGTGCTATTTCCGATGGCAATTCACGCATTGCAAAACGTGAAGTGCGTGCTTGCCCTTGCACATTGGTCATCAATCCATGATTGTTTTTAGTTTCCTTGTCGTCCGAAATAATCATCGTAGCTTCATCGAAAGTAAATTTTCCAGCTTTAATATCGTTGGCGATAGAATCCAAACGATTAGTTGCGGCATTCAGAGCATCTGCCGAAACTTTTGGTTTCAAAAGGATATGGCGACAATTTAATTTATCTCCACGGCGGTCAATGAGCTGAATAATGTGGTATCCAAACTCACTTTCAACAACTTTTGACACCTTCTTAGGGTCAGTAAGATTGAAAGCTGCTGCTGCGAAAGTAGGGTCTAACATACCACGTCCCATAAATCCCAACTCACCACCTTGACGTGCCGAACCTGGGTCTTCTGAATAAAGGCGTGCTAACGTTTCAAACGAAGTTTCACCCTTTACAACTCGGTCGGTATAATCGCGCAATTGGTTCTTAATTCTTTCTATTTCGGTAGGTTCAATTCTTGGCGTTTGCGTTATAAGTTGCACCTCAACCGTTGTTGGAATCATAGGAATGCTATCAACAGGCAACTTTTTAAAGTATTCTCGCACCTCAGCTGGTGATACTTTCACATCGCCAACGAGTTTCTCTTGCATACGTTGCACCAACTGTCGATTCTTAAAATCGTCGTGTAGGTCTTGTCGAATTTGTGCAATACTCTTATGTTGATACTCCTCCAACTTTTCTTTTGAACCAATTTGAGGGATAGCAATCCACGCATTGATTTGTTGTTCAACGCCTTGTGTTATCTCTGCTTCGGTTACATTAATACTGTCTAATGCAGCTTGATGCAAGAAAAGTTTTTGAACAGCAATTTGTTCGAGAATGGCACAATTAGGATTACCTTTCCATTTCATGCCATCTGCTTCTCCTTGTAGTCGCATCATTTCTAAATCAGACTTCAATATTGGCTCATCACCAACCACCCACAGCACTTGGTCAACCACATTATCAGCGGTTTCGCTCTCCGTTTTCACAGTGTCAGTCGATGGTCTGTAACTTGAAGTTGATAACAATCCTACTGGTACACCCATCATTGTGAAGGCTGTACAAACGAGGATTCCTGCAACACAATATTTCTTTAAATTCATAAAACCTATTTCCTTAATGTTTATTGACGGTGTTCAACACTTCACGATTGACGCTTACCGTATATTTTTTACGCAAAGCCTTTATCCATTCTTTCTCTAAACTTTCTTGATAGTCAGAGATTACTTGGCTGCGTACATCATTCATTTCTTCTGGATTCTTTAACTTTTTACCATAAACGGCATCGATAGGATAATTTTCAACTGGCTTTACAGTTGTATTTTGCTTAAAAATTTCCTTGTCAACCAATGGGTTATCGCCTTGTTTGAACAATCCTTTTTCTACACGAATGCGGATTGTACTATCATTATTAAAGGTGGTACGAAGTTTTTCGCCCCAATCTTTGAATGGAATTTTAGCCACACAATCTTTGACCGCCTTTACATCTTCTTTCTTTTGGACATGGTAAGCGATACCTTTGAAGCGTGGTTCTTTCCAAGCATAGTGCTTTTTGTGCTTCTTAAAGTATGCTTGCAATCCTGCCTCATCGTTAGAAGCCTTATCCCAAACCTCACGACTGCTCATTTCAATCAATAAAAGTCCATCATGATACTCTCTCACAAGGTTCTTCAAGTTAGGGTCTTTCTCTTCCATTTCAGCGAGTTTTTGCTCAACCAACTGTTGTGGTGTTACACCATTTCCTGCTTCTGTTGCCATTTTCTGCAACTTCTGGTCGATAATTTGCTCGCGTAAATTTCTTGCTTCAATAAACTGATGTATGTCTGCTTTCAGTGAATCGTAAGGCTGGAATTGCTCTTTTGCAACGTATTTAATAATGTGATAACCGAAAGGCGACAATATCGGGTGGCTTATCTCACCTGGTTTCATTGAGAAGAGGGCTTCTTCAAAGGCTTGAACCGTCTGTCCCCTTGTAATTAAAGGCAATTCTCCACCACGAGCAGCACTGCTTGGGTCTTTTGAATACTTCTTTGCCAATTCAGCAAAGTTGCCTCCTTTCATAATAACATTATACAAAGAGTCAGCACGGTCGGCAATTTCTTTTTGTTCTGCCACACTTGCCTTTTGTCCAGCAGAAAGTAAGATGTGGGCGCAGCGTATTAAGCCACCGCTACCTTCTATTCTATCACGTGTTTCCTTATAAATCTTTTGTGCTTCAGCCTCAATATCAGCATCAGTAATCATTGTCGGACGCACTTGTTGGTCGCGATAGGTCATAAATTCTTGCTTGAAAGAAGTAAGCGTATCCAACTTTGCATCTAATGCCGCTTGAACTTTCAACTTGTAATTGACAAATAAATCAACGTATTCTGCTACCGTTTTTTTATCTATCACCCCTTCCGAATTATTCTTATTGTAAGAATATTCGAATTCTGAACGACTTACAGGCTGACCATTCACTGTCATAATGACGGGGTCAACCTGCTGTGCAAAAGCCATAGTGCCACTGAGCATTACGGCAGACAACAATGATATTATTCTCATTTCAAACGTTTATCATTCTTTGCCTCCTCTTTTTTTATCAAGAAGGCTGTATTATTTTTATTTTATAGTGGAACAAAGCCCCACCCTCTTTACTTAAATAACGAGGGTGGAGCGTGTTTATTATTCTGGACGCGAATAGTTTGGTGCTTCGCTTGTAATAGCTATGTCGTGTGGGTGGCTTTCCATGACACCTGCATTGGTAATGCGTGTAAAGCGTGCATTGTGAAGTTTCTCGATTGAAGCAGCACCACAATAACCCATACCTGAACGTAAACCACCTACAAGTTGGTAAATCACCTCTTGAACAGTGCCTTTGTAAGGTACACGACCTGCAATTCCTTCTGGAACTAACTTTTTATTATCGCTTATATCGCCTTGGAAATAACGGTCGCGAGAGCCGTTCTTCTGTTCCATTGCTTCCAATGAACCCATACCACGATAGCTCTTAAACTTACGACCATTGAAAATAATGGTGTCGCCTGGAGATTCTTCTGTACCTGCAACCAACGAACCTACCATTACAGAGCTACCGCCAGCTGCCAAAGCCTTAACAACATCGCCCGAATAGCGCAAACCACCGTCGGCAATCAAAGGAACGTCTGTGCTTTTCAAGGCTGAATAAACATCGTAAATAGCACTCAATTGTGGCACTCCCACACCTGCTACGACACGAGTTGTACAGATTGAACCTGGACCAATGCCCACTTTCACTGCGTCAGCCCCATTTTCAACGAGGAATTTTGCAGCTTCGCCTGTTGCGATATTACCCACCACAACATCAAGATTAGGGAAGGCAGTCTTTACATCACGCAATTTTCCAATTACACCTTGTGAATGTCCGTGTGCAGTGTCAATCACAATGGCATCAACACCTGCTTCCACCAAAGCTGAAGCACGTTCCATTGTGTCGACAGTAACACCCACACCAGCTGCTACACGCAGACGACCTTTCTCGTCTTTGCAAGCCATTGGTTTGTCCTTTGCCTTGGTAATGTCTTTATAAGTAATCAAACCTACCAAACGATTGTCTTTATCGACAACTGGTAGCTTTTCTATTTTGTTTTCTTGCAATATTTGTGCAGCAGCAGTAAGGTCGGTTTGCTGATGTGTTGTTACCAAATTTTCATGTGTCATCACCTCGTCAATCGTCTTATCGAAACGGCGTTCAAAGCGCAAATCACGGTTGGTAACAATTCCGACTAAATGTTTTTCATCATCAACAACAGGGATACCACCAATATGATATTCAGCCATCATCGCCAAAGCATCTCTTACGGTACTTCCACGACGTATCGTAACAGGGTCGTAAATCATTCCGTTTTCGGCACGTTTTACGATTGCCACTTGACGGGCTTGCTCTTCGATGGTCATATTCTTATGTATCACACCGATACCACCCTCTCGTGCAATGGCAATTGCCATAGAACTTTCGGTTACGGTATCCATTGCTGCCGTAACAAAAGGAACATTCAGTTCTATGTTACGAGAAAACTTGGTTTTCAACTCTACCCCTTTGGTAGTACCTCAGAATAAGCTGGGATTAAAAGGACGTCATCGTAAGTCAATCCGTCCATGATGATTTTATCTGCAACAAATGAAGACATAGTGTATATTAGAAAATTTATTGCGTGCAAATTTACTAATTATTCTTCAGATAGATTATTATTTTTGCTAATTTCTACCATGAATTTAAAAGTATTTAACGACAAAAGATTATAAGTCTACTTGATTAAGTCGGCAAGTTCGGCACAAACTCTTTTTTGCTTGTGAGAATCGTAGGCTTTTAGTGGTAGTAAATAGACTTCTAAAAGAGTTAAACTAAAAATAAAACCAATGCTATTTTTTGCAATTCATAGCATTGGTTTTATCAATTATTATTTTTCTCCTACTTTAGAAACGCGCTTCAAAGTCATTTTCTGCATTCCCTTGGTATGAGTATCTTCGTCTATAATTTGACCATCAACTATCATTGTGCTTTGAGTCAATTTCAAAACCTTTACAGTTTCATCACCTATAGTCAAGAGATGCTTTTCACTATCATAAGAATAAGGTTCTGGAGAGTTTGCAAAAAATGTTTTTCCATCTTCATCAAGTTCATAGGTTACAACTGTTCCATTGTTTTTAAACTCTGAATATGAGAGGTCTTCTGGAGCAATAGGCATCTTAACACCATTCAATGCATATTCTTCGACTTTCCAAATGCCAACGATAGAGCCATCAGAACTTTCTTCATCGTCTTTGCTGCAAGACGCTAATGAGAGGGTAAATTGTGTTATACAAAGAAAATGGATAAAAATCCCCATAAAAAAAAGCTATTGTTTTGGAACTCAAAACAATAGCTTTTGGACTTCAAAACAGGCTGTTTTAAATTTCGAAAGAATAGGAACTAAATTTTAAGTTTGCATTTGTATGCAAAAACACCAGCCCTTTTCTATCCTTTTAGCTGACTTTTTCTACTTCTTTCCTTTCGCATCGAAAGTATATTTGAACGTGAGGCTAACGTAATTGTGCATAAAATCTTGCCATGTTTCAGAACGCAAAGTAGGTGTAATATTACTGCGCTTGAAGACAAGTTGGTTGAGAATATCGTTATATCCTAACTGAAGTGAGCCTTTATTTTTCCAGAACAACCACTTCGCACTGGCAGTCCAAATCAAGCGGTGTTTGTTCATTTCGGGGTAAGATAGCCTGAATGGATTTCATCGGTCATTTGATTTACAAACTCCCAATGCTTTAACTTCGCCATACAATCCAATCCGATGCTATATTAGTCGTCAAGTTGGTTACCGAATGGAAAGAGTCGCCTAATCCTTTGTCAAAAACAAGCTTAATTTCATAGTCATCACCACCTTTCACGTTTTCTTCATGCGTTCGATATACGCCCGTTATTGGATTAAAATAGTAAACCGAAGCTATTGGATTGATGTTTCGAGTATAACCTGCTTTCATCATCAAAACGGCTTGTTGCTTTGGTAAAGTACAAGTATAAGTAAGCGCACTTTTATATTGATGACTTCTATGCAAGAAAGGATTGCTTTCTTCTATCCACAACGGATTTGTATCGTCTCGAACAATGAAGGCTCATCATTCAAATAAGAATCATGAGCCCTCAAATGTTATGTTAAAAAAGCGTGCTTAGTTAGCCATTTCGGATATAAACTTGATACGTACCAATCGAATATCCTCTTCGCTGTAATCGTCATCGAGTTCTTTCAGAGCCTCGTCAATATCATCGGTATGGCTATTCATGAAGTAATCGTAAATATCGTCAATCTTGTCATCATCGTAAACATCTTCCAAAAAATAGTCAATGTTAAGTTTTGTTCCGCTATACACGATTTCTTCTATCTTTGAAAGGAGGTCGTCAAAGCTTAATCCTTCGGCGATGGCAATGTCATCTAATGGCAATTTGCGGTCAATACCTTGAATGATTTTCACTTTTTGCATTGACTTTTTAGCCACAGTACGCACGCGTAACTCTTCGGGACGTTCTATATTTTTCTCCTTACAATACTTTTGAATCAACTTACAGAACTCTGCGCCATAACGTTTTGCCTTACCGACACCAACACCTTGTATGTTTTGCAACTCTTGTTCCGTGATTGGATACATCATTGCCATTTGGTCTAACGATGGGTCTTGGAAAATTACGTAAGCAGGAACGCCTAATTTGCGTGCCATTTGTTTGCGCAAATCCTTAAGCATAGCAAACAATTCTGGGTCGGCAACACTAATTCCGCCTACCAAACTCTCGTCTACATCGTCGGCTTTAAACTCCTTGTCCATAACAATCATGAAAGATTTTGGACTCTTCATGAAGCGTTTGCCAGCTGCGGTAAGTTTAATAAGTCCGTAGTTTTCTACATCTTTCTTCAAATACCCTTCCAATAATGCTTGACGAATAACAGGATTCCAAATTTTTGTATCCTCCTTTTCGCCCAATCCAAACTCTTCAAGGTCGTCGTGTTTATGGTCTTTTATGTCGTCAGTACCACGCCCTTTCACAAAATCGATAACATATTCTTGACGGAAATTCTCCTTCAATGCTTTCACAGCCTTTAGTACCATGAGCAATGGTGCTTGCGCTTCTATCTTTTCTTTTGGGTGCAAACAATTGTCGCACATACCGCAATTATCTTTAAGATATTCTTCTCCGAAATAATGAAGTAGGAGTTTACGACGACAAACCGATGATTCAGCGTAAGTTTCAGTTTCCTGTAACAGTTGGCGACCTATATCTTGCTCAGAAACAGGCTTGCCTTCCATGAACTTTTCAAGCTTTTTGAGGTCGTTCTTAGAATAGAAAACAATACATTTTCCTTCTTCTCCGTCACGCCCAGCACGCCCTGTTTCTTGGTAATAGCCCTCCAAACTTTTTGGAATATCGTAGTGAATGACAAAGCGAACATCGGGTTTATCAATGCCCATACCAAAAGCAATGGTAGCAACAATGACATCAATATTCTCCATGAGGAAGTCATCTTGCGTCTTGGAACGTGTTTCAGAGTCTAAACCAGCATGATAAGGTTCGGCTTTTATTTCGTTTGCTTGCAAAACCGCAGCCAATTCTTCCACCTTTTTGCGTGAAAGACAATAGATAATACCACTTTTGCCTTGATTTTGCTTGATGAATTTTATAATCTGACGATTGGTATCTTCTTCGTTTTTCTTTGGTCTTACCTCATAATATAGGTTAGCACGATTGAACGAACTCTTAAATTCGCTGCAACCTTCAATGCCTAAACTCTTCACAATATCGCTCCTTACCTTGTCCGTTGCCGTTGCTGTAAGAGCTATAATAGGCGCTTTCCCGATTTGGTCTACAGCTTGTCTAATCTTGCGATACTCTGGTCGGAAGTCGTGTCCCCACTCAGAAATACAGTGAGCCTCATCAATTGCATAGAAACTAACCTTCACAGTGCGGAAAAACTCAATGCTATCTTCTTTGTTAAGCGACTCTGGCGCAACATAAAGTAGTTTTGTTTTGCCACTATGAATATCGGCTTTCACTTGGTCAATCTCGGTCTTTTTGAGCGAAGAGTTGAGGTAATGAGCTACACCATCTTCCTCACTAATCCCATTAATCACATCGACTTGGTTTTTCATCAATGCTATCAAAGGTGATATAACAATTGCCGTTCCCTCCATTATGAGCGAAGGCAATTGATAACAAAGACTCTTTCCGCCTCCTGTAGGCATCAATACAAAAGTATCGTTGCCTGCCAAGACATTGCGAATAATCGCTTCTTGAGCACCTTTGAATTTATCAAATCCAAAGAAGTGCTTCAATTTCTCTGTAAGATTGACTTCTTGTGCCATATTAAAGTTTAGTTTCTCCTTTCTAAAGTGTTGGTTTTGCATCTTCGCCCCCATGCTTTTTAGCACCATGGAGACGAATTTGCATATTTATTTCAGCTTACTCAACTTTATTGAGTTTCGCTTTGTCCAATTGTTCTTTTGCGTATGAAGCCGTAACTTCGTATTTTTTCACACGTTTTGACGGCAATTCAAACATTTGTTCCATCATCACAGCCTCAACAATAGAACGCAATCCACGCGCTCCTAACTTATATTCTACGGCTTTATCCACAATATAATCCAATGCTTCATTAGTAAATGAAAGGTTTATACCGTCCATTTTGAAAAGTTTAATATATTGTTTTACGATAGAATTCTTAGGCTCTACCAAAATTTTTCGCAACGCTTCTCTGTCCAAAGGATTGAGATAGGTCAGAACTGGCAAACGTCCGATGATTTCAGGAATAAGTCCAAACGAACGTAAGTCTTGTGGAAGTACATACTTCATCAAGTCTTTCTTGTCGATTTTTGCCACATTCTGCACTGAATTATAGCCCACAACATGGGTATTCAGGCGTTGAGCAATCTTGCGCTCTATTCCATCGAATGCGCCACCGCAGATAAAAAGAATATTTCGAGTATCAACGTGAATGTAATCTTGGTCTGGGTGCTTGCGTCCGCCTTTTGGTGGAACATTCACCATAGTACCTTCGAGCAGTTTCAACAAACCTTGTTGAACGCCTTCTCCACTCACATCGCGTGTAATACTTGGATTATCGCTTTTTCGTGCAATCTTGTCAATTTCGTCAATGAATACGATTCCACGTTCAGCAGCTGCAACATTATAATCAGCCACTTGTAAAAGACGCGACAAAATGCTCTCAACATCCTCACCAACATAGCCTGCTTCTGTAAAAACGGTAGCATCTACAATTGTAAAAGGTACGTTTAAAAGTTTTGCAATAGTACGAGCCAACAAAGTTTTACCTGTACCTGTTGAGCCCACCATAATGATATTGCTCTTTTCAACCTCTACATCATCGTCTTCTTTGGGTTGCTGCAATCGTTTATAATGGTTATAAACCGCCACTGCAAGATAACGTTTTGCTTCGTCTTGCCCAATGATATATTCGTCTAAATAGGCTTTAATTTCTTTTGGCTTCGGCACTTTTTTTTATGTCGATGTCATTGAATTTTTCGTCTTTAGCACCTAATATCCCAGATTCAAGCACGATGTTGTTAGCTTGCTGCGCACAATCTTCACAAATATAGCCTGTCAAACCTGTTATGAGCAAGCGTACATCTGATTCACTTCTTCCGCAAAAACTACATTTTTTCTGTGGCATTGACTTATTTTTTTCTTATTAATATTTGGTCTATCATACCATATTCTTTTGCTTCTTCTGCGGTCATCCAATAGTTACGGTCGCTATCTTGATAAACCTTTTCGTATGATTGGTGTGAGTGATTGCTAATGATGGTATAAAGTTCTTTCTTGAATTTCAAGATTTCTTTTGCCTCTATTTCAATATCTGATGCCTGTCCTTGCACGCCACCAAGTGGTTGATGAATCATAACACGGCTGTGTGGCAAGGCCGAACGCTTGCCTTCTTGACCTGCAACGAGCAACACTGCGCCCATTGAAGCTGCCATGCCCGTACAAATAGTAGCAACATCGCTCGTAATAAATTGCATCGTATCATAGATGCCGAGCCCTGCTGTAACGCTACCACCAGGCGAATTGATGTAAATTGAAATATCTTTTCCAGGGTCAACAGAGTCCAAATAAAGGAGCTGTGCCTGCAAAGTATTGGCTGTATAATCGTCGATTTGCGTACCGAGGAAGATAATACGGTCCATCATCAAACGTGAGAACACGTCCATTTGCGTAACGTTCAACTGACGTTCCTCTAAGATGTATGGATTAAGGTACTGATTTTGCATGCTTGTTACATCATCTAATACCATTCCGTTCATACCCAATTTTTGGGTGGCAAACTTTCTAAAATCGTTCATTGCGTATTCTTTTTTATTCATTTTGTTTGACTATAAAGCTGAAACAACATCTGCTTTCCTGAGTCGTTCATACAAAAAACATGCCATGTCGAACATGACAAATTTCCGTATTCTAACACAAAGATAATAAAAAAAAAGAGAATGAGTGCATAAAATAACAACTTTTTTGTTGGGTGAGTGGGTTTATTTTGATTAATTTCTTACTTTTAGAACAAATAAAAACAACAATATCCTTATCGAACACATCTACAAGCGAGATGGTTTGAGTAAGGATATTGTTGTTTATGAGGAAACTTTCTCTACCTTATAAAAAGGCAAAGTCGGTTTATTTTTCTTCTTTTTCAGCTTTATCAGCCTTCTTTGTGCGCTTAGCCTTTGCTGGTTTTTCAGCAGCAGCTTCTTGTTCCGGAGCAAGAAGTTTGTTAAATTCGTCCATTGTAACAGACTTTTTCTTCAATTTAACAACCGCTTTCAATGCAGCAGAGAGCTTACGATTAAGTGCAGCTTCAACCAATGAATCAATAGTTTCACGCTTCTTCAACATTTCATTAGCGTAATTGTTTACATATTCTTCAGGAACATTATCCATGCCGTATTGTGCAAATTGAGCGCGTGCCATTTGGATTGCGCTTTCACGAACGTCAGCATCTTCCACCTTAATATTATTAGCAACTGCAATTTTTTCTCTGATTAAGTGCCACTTGAGTTCATTGATGCTTGGAGCAAAGTTCTTTTCAATAAATTCAGCGTCCTTATCTTGGTTGTTAGCCTGCATAATGCGCTTCAAAAGTTCATCAGGGAATTTCAATTCACCAACTTTCTTTTCTGCGTATGCACGAACGTCTTGCATGAACTTGTAGTTTGAATCGTTTTCAAGTTGCTTGCTGATGCCTTCAGCGATAGCAGCACGGAAACCAGCTTCGTCCTTAATATTTGCATCTGCACCATAAATAGCGTCCCAAAGTTCCTTGTTATTTTCAGCACTTACGAAACGTGAGATTTCTGTGATTTGGAAAGTGAAATCACCAGTGTGGTTTCCAACTTCTTTACGGTCAATCTTTAACAATGAAGAGATTTCTGCATCACTTTTTGGGTAAGCCTTGCGTGGGTTGAAAGTAATAATATCGCCCAATTTGCAACCGTCAAAAAGTTTCTTTTGGTCTTCTACCTTAATATATTGTGGCATCATTACCGCACCTTCAACAGTTACACCGCCTTCGAGTGTATTGCCTTTTTCGTCCAATTCACGAATATCACCCTTGAGCATATCGCGCTTTTCTGGGTCAAACTCTTTAGCCTTATCGTAGTGTCCAGCACGACTTGCGAACATTTCTACTTGTTGGTCGATGAGCTTATCGTCTACTTTAATATCGTAGTATTCAATTGAATCCTTACTTGTAAGTTCGATATTGAATTCTGGAGCTACTGCAATGTCAAACATAAATGTGTAAGGAGCAGGATTTTCCAATTCTACTGCTTCTTGCTTTTCAGATGCCATTGGTTGTCCAAGCATGTGGATTTTGTTATCAACGATATACTTTTGAAGGTTTTCACCTAAGAACTTGTTGATAGTATCCATTTTAATTTGTGGACCAACTTGACGCTTTAACAAGCCCATAGGTACTTGTCCAGGACGGAAACCAGGCATATTGGCACGCTTGCGATAGTCTTTGAGTGCCTTCTCAACATCGTCTTTGTAATCAGCTTCTTCGACAACAATTGTCAAAAGACCATTGATTTTGTCGGGATTTTCAAATGAAATTTTCATCTTTGAAGTTTTATTATTTTATTATTTATTTATCAAAAGTATATCCGCCTTCGTGTAAAACTAAATTACGCTAAAGACTTCGAGGCGCAAAGGTACTCAAATTTTGCCTAACTACACAATATATAATAAGAAAAAAAAGTTTTTTAAGAATTTGACAAGAAAGCAAATGCTCATAAAATAATGTTCGTAATGGTAATCTTGTTTAAAATTCGGAAACAAATGACCATAGTTTGACGTAATATAATGTTCTTTTTCAAAGTGTACAATAGCTGACGTTTGGCAAGTAATGGTATTTTGTAGGGGCGTGATTTATCACGTTCCTAACACCCTATAATTTGCTGAGAGGAACGTGATAAATCACGCCCCTACAAAGTATCATTGCTTGCTTGCAACTTTAGATTTCTCGCCACGACCATATTCAACTCCATTTTATTTCGTTTATATGCTTCGTATGACTTAGCAAAATCGTTGCTTACGATAAAAGGAATGGTTCTTATGAGATGTTTTTTTACAATATGACATCATATAGCAGCTTTATTACTTCAAATCTGGTGAACTGATAACAAAATGACATGAGTTATCCGAATAATAGCCAAACTAATTCCGCCAATGGGTAGCTAATTTTGTAATTAATAAACAAAAAAAGCCTCGAGAAAGAAACTTCCCCGAGACTTTGCAATTATGGATAATGCTTTATGACAAGCCTTCTATTACTCCATTTACGACGTTAATGCGTTCTGCTTGTGGGCTTTTTGGTAATCCTGGCATACGCATAATGGTACCTGCAATGGCTACAATCATTTCAGCACCCGCATTGATGACGAAATCGCGAATGGTGATTGAGAAATCGGTAGGTACACCATATGCCTTTGCATCTTCCGAGAATGAGTATTGGGTCTTAGCAATACATACAGGGAATTTATCGAAACCGAGTTCTTTGATACGTGCCAAATCACGTTTAGCTGCTGGGCGCAATATCACTCTATCTGCTCCGTAAATATTCTTTGCTATTTTTTGAACCTTTGTTTCTATATCGTCTGTTTCTTCATAAACATATTTCAAAGGTTGAGATGGTTTCTTTTCGATGGTTTCAACTACCAAACGTGCCAAATCTTCAGCACCCTTACCACCTTCACCAAAGGCTGTATTGATAGCAAAGCCTACGCCTTGTGCTTCGCAATGTTCCTTAACGATAGCCAATTCTTCGTCTGTATCGGTAGCAAAGCGATTCAAACAAACCACAATTGTCTGTCCAAAAGATTTCAAGTTGGCAATATGTTTGTCCAAATTGCATAAACCAGCTTTCAAACCCTCAACGTTTGGTTTGCTAATTTCGGCTACATCAATACCGCCGTGCATCTTCAACGCTTGTGCAGTAGCTACAAGAACGGTCAAAACTGGTGAAATACCAGCCTTGCGACACTTGATATCAAGGAACTTTTCAGCACCAAGGTCAGCTCCGAAACCAGCTTCTGTAATACAATAATCAGCTGCATTCATTGCCATTTTCGTAGCTAAAATACTGTTACAACCATGCGCAATATTGGCAAATGGTCCACCATGAATGATAGCAGGTGTATTTTCTATTGTTTGAACAAGGTTCGGATTGATAGCTTCATGTAAAAGAGCTACGATAGAACCCGTTACGTTGAGTTCACGCAAGTAAAGCGGTTTGCCTTCAATAGTGATACCAAGAATGATATTATCAAGGCGACGGTGCAAGTCTTCTTCATCGGTTGCTAAACAAAGGATAGCCATAATTTCCGATGCAGGGGTAATATCGAAACCGCCTTCGGTTAGCAATCCGTCTGTTTTACCACCCAAACCTGTAATAATTGTACGCAAATTACGGTCGTTCACGTCTAAGACACGACGCCACCATATTTCTTTCATGGCAAAGCTTCGTCTTGGTGTTGGTAAATATAGTTATCCAAAAGGGCTGCAATCATATTATTAGCAGAAGTAATGGCATGGAAGTCGCCTGTGAAATGGAGGTTTATTTTTTCCATTGGCAACACCTGTGCGTAACCACCGCCAGCAGCACCACCCTTCATACCGAAGCATGGCCCCAATGAAGGTTCACGAAGGGCAGGAATAGCATTCTTTCCGATGCGATTCATACCGAGTGCCAAGCCTACACTAACTGTTGTTTTACCAATACCCGCCTTTGTTGGTGTGATAGCGGTAACGAGTATTAATTTTGATTTCTTCACTTTCTCATCATCAATGAGTCGATAAGGCACTTTAGCGATATACTTTCCGTATGGTTCGAGTTCTTTTACTGGAATATTCGCTTTTTCTGCTATGCGCTCAATGAGTTCGAGCTTTGCCTCGTGGGCTATTTCAAAATCTGTTTTCATGAAAGGAAAATATTTAATATTTTAGGTTTATTGTTGCCAAAATTAGGTATTTTATTACTTTCCACCAAGTATTTTATCATGTTTTTATTATATTTTTTTACACTTTGCACACATTTTCCTCATTGTGTAATGGTATTGTAAACCACACATTGCAATTTTTAAGTATTCTTATACGAACACTATAATTTTGTATTGTTACACTGTTAAAATAAAAACAAAGTTTTACTTTTCATCTCCACCATAAAACAATGAAAAGAAAACTGCAAAATTTTTCGCTTCATCAAGTGTACATTTTGGGTAACTTCATTTTGATAGCCCATGAAACGATTTTGATGGCGTTATCAAGGAGAGTTGATGGCGCTATTAAACATAGAATAAAATTAAAACCTATTGTTTTGCACGCTAAAACCTATTGTTTTGAAGTAAAAAATAGGCACTTTGCGATTTCAAACAAATAATGAAGACTTAGAAGAAAAAAGGTTGGGAATATTTTCTACAAGCTCAGTTAGACGAAAATAATTTATTTTTTGTATTAGGAAATGGGCTTGCGAAGTAATGGAAATTTGTAGGGGCGGAATTTATTCCGTTCCTCATAAGCTTTTATCATGTTACTACTAATTAAAAAATCATTTTTTAGTTATGAGGAACGGAATA
>NZ_BAIS01000026.1 GCF_000613345.1 Prevotella disiens JCM 6334 = ATCC 29426
CTTACTTGATTTCGGTTTTCCCATTGTGTACCTTTGCAACAGAAATAGCTGACACGGCAAGTAAAAATGTAATAACATTATTATATAATTACATTATAATATATAAGTATGAAAACAAAGCAATTAGATTACGACTATCAACTGACACGGCATTTTGCGTTGGGCGAATTTTTACGTTCGGGCAAGGCGGTGCAACTGAACATAAAGAACGAACCCGATGCACACAAGGGGGAGGCGATAACCAACGAAGAGTTGCTCGAAAACTTGCAACGCTTGTGTGAAGAGGTGTTAGAACCTTTGCGACTTCGCTTCGGGCGCATTCTCATCACGAGTGGTTACCGTTGTCGTGAACTCAACAAGGCGGTGGGTGGCGTGTTCAATTCGCAACACCTACGGGGCGAGGCTGCCGATATTTTCGTGTCCTCAACGGAAATGGCTATGCGCTATGCTGAGTTTTTGGAAAAACATACCAACGTGGGACAAATTTTGTTGGAACCCTTGGGACGCAAACACAAACGATGGTTGCATGTGGGGGTTGGTAGGAATTAGTCAGACCCAGTCATACTAGTCAGACTAGTCGGACTAGTCAGACCAGTCAGACTCGTCCGATGTAGAGAAACAGCAGCTTTGTACTCCCCTTACGACGGAGGGGTTTTAATTATTAACCTTGCTTCGAAATATTCGGAGCCTTAAAACATTTTTTCTATTATGAGTTTGAAGTATAAACTTTATCAATTGAAGAACAAGAATGCAAAAACCAAAGACTTTTGGTATGCTCGTGCCGTAACTTCTGGTGTTGTTCGCACCAAGGATTTGGCAACACGCATCAACGACCTTTGTACGGTTACCGAGCCAGATATTTTGGCAGTTATCAGTGCGTTGGTCAAGGAAATGAACTACCAGCTGAAGAACGGCATGCGTGTCCATCTTGATGGTTTTGGTTCGTTCAAGTTGGGCATCGCTTCTACGGGTGCTAAGGAGCTCAAAGAGTTTAACCCACGCGAACAAATCAAGGGTGCGCACGTACTTTTCCGTCCTGAAGTGGTGGTTGGAGCTGGCAACACTCGTCAAAAGAACTTTGTTACAGGTGTGAAACTTGAACAACAAGTAAAGGTGGCAGTGGGCAAAAATGGTGAAAAAAAGCCCAATGGCAATCAGCCTGACCCAGCTCACCCCTAAGCGTCTGACACTGCTCTCCCCAATCGGCAACGGTAGGGGAGTGCCGAGTGGCTTACTCATGGGAAAGCGGTGGCAATATGGTGGTGGCGCACAACGTTTGAAACGCCCTACCTATGCCATTAACTACATTATTAATAACTATCCTTGTCCTTGCGCTGGAAACAGAGTGGCAAGGCGAGGCAAAAACAAAACGATGATGAATAAAGAGAAGTGGAAAATGATTCTTCAGATGGTTCTTTCAGTGCTAACGGCGATTGCCACTACCTTGGGCATGGGGTCGTGCATGTAAGAACGGCTGACAAAAAACTAAAAACAATTTTAAGGGGGGGCGTAAAAAGCTAAAAATCCCCCTTAAAAAGTCAAAAACTTTCTCGTCAAAAGCGTTAGATAATCATTAGTAAATCAATTAGTTAGATTAGTTAGGGCTTGCTTCCGCCTTGAAAATCAATGATTTACACGGACGATTACCGACAAAATAGTAGTATAGCGCTGACACATAGGGAGTTATGAACCGACAGAAAGGTAAGATTGGTGCGACAAGTTGGGAAACAAAAAATGATGTGTGCGACATTTTGGGAATAAATCCTGAACGCAGTACCCTCCAATCCTTCGTTCCCACGGATAAAGTTGCGAAAATGAATTGTTTTTCTACTTTTCCCCACCGATTTAGCCTTTCGTTGGTCAAGTGAAGCCTTGTTTTTTGTTTTTCTATGATTTGTCGCAACTCGCTGTAATGCAATTCGTTAAAGTGTAGCTGCGACAAATTAGTAATTTTGCGGGAAAGGCCTCATGCGGCAAGGGCGACATTTTGGGAAACTTTCGCCCAAAGTGCAGGGAAAGAGGGTGAGTAAAGTTGTGAAAAGGGTGTTTTTAACATTTATTTTCACTTTTTTGTCGCAGTTTATATATTTATATAATGTTTTTTGGGGGCTAGTTCTCCTAGTTCTCCTAGTTTTTCTAGTTTTCCTAGTTTTCCTAGATTTCCTAGTTTTCCTAGTTTTCCTAGATTTCCTAGTTTTCCTAGTTCTCCTAGTTTTCCTAGTTTTTCTAGTTTTTCTAGTTTTTCTAGTTCTCCTAGTTTTCCTAGTTCTCCTAGATTTCCTAGTTCTCCTTAGAATGGCAACCCAATAGCGAGGTGGAAGGCCTGTGCATCTTTGAAGTGCTTGATGTTATACAGGCGGTCTAGTCCTGTTTCGTAAGGCACATGCAGCCCGATACCCCAGTCGATGCGGAGCATGAAGAAACCTATATCGTAGCGTATGCCGACACCTGTGCCGAAAGCCAGTTCCTTAAAGAAATTATTGAATTTGAATTGCGAGCCTGGACGTCCTTCATCGTGGTGGAGTGTCCACACGTTGCCTGCATCGAGGAAGACGGCACCATAAAGATTGCCTACAAGATGAGGACGATACTCTACGTTAGCTTGGAATTTCACTTCGCCCGTTTGTTCCACATACGAGCGTGTGCTGCGGTCAGATTTGTAGGTTCCAGGACCTATTTCTCTTACGTTGAAGGCTCTGATGCTATTGGCACCGCCTACAAAGAATTGTTCTGTATAAGGAGCAAAGGTGCTATTGCCGTAAGCCCAGACAGCACCAGCATTGGTGTGGAAAACAATGGTAGATTTTGGCGATACAGACCAAATCTTTGTGAAGTCGGTTTCTACTTTTACGAATTGGGCAAATGGGTTCTTAAACATTTGCTTGTTGCGCTCGTTCCACTTTCTGCCTGCTGCCATATAGCCTGCTGCAAGGAGGTTAGAGGCTTCGCTAATGGTTGAAATCCAACGGATAGGGTTGGCATAGTTCTTCGGACTTTGGTAAGTGTATTGGAACATCGATTTCGGAATGAATTGGTCGGCCATTGATACTTCCAAATAAGGCACACTGTCGGTAAGTTCGAGGAATTTGTTGGTTACCTTTTGCATGTATTCATAGGTGAGCGAGAAGGGTTTGAAATGGAACGCATGGCGTTCGTCGGGCATCCAAGTGTAAGCAATTTCGCCTGCCACGACATGGCGTTTAAAATATTGCGCACGATTGATGACGTTGGTCGAAGCCGATAAGATGGTCATAGGCGATTCGTAATATTCCTTTTTCGTGGTTACAGGAACTTGTTCGCCTCGTGCCAAGGCTTCTGCTCGCTTTTTTCGTTCGCGCGCTCGGCGGATACGAGGTGGCGTTTGGAACGGATTGAGGAAACGAGGGAATTGCAAACTGGTTTCCAATCCATATTGATAGTCGTTCACTTTGCCTGTTCCGTTAGGGTCAATGGTGCGCTTTGTCATCCATTCGTAAGCACCATGCAGGCGGATATTAAAGAGTTCTGCGCCACGGAAAGCGTTGCGTTTGGTAAGACCGACAATAATTTCAGGACCATATTTGCCCGAAGTTTTTCCTCTTCCGTAGGCTTCGACATAGAAATCGTAAGGTTTATCGAAAAGGAAATCGAGTTTAACATCTAATGTGCGGCACGTATCAGATGTATTTTGTGGTGTAAACGTGATGTTTGACGAGGTGAAAAGTCCTGTCGCATTGAGGCGTTCCATACTTTCTAAATGCTTGTCTTGCACATACATATCACCTTTTCGGAACTGAATATCGTTCGACAAGATGCGCGACCTTAATGGGGGGCGGCGTCCATTGTAGTTAATTGTCCAGTTGCGCGATTGGCGTTGCTGGTGCAATTCCTCCATGAGTTGCTTTTGGAAGTTAATGGTAATGTTGCCGATGTACCATTGTCGGAGTGCTTTGGGGCTGAGCGAGTCGGCCAATTGTAGGCGCATATTGGCTTTGCCGTGTACCTTTGTCGTATCTGCTAAGTAGCTGGCATCGTTGTTTTTATAGAAGTAGAAACCGTTGTTTCGTAACAAATGCGTTACCCTTTGTCGCTCCTTTTCCAAGAAAGCCACATCGAAAGGTACGCCACGTTTGACAATTGCGTTGGCAGAATCTTTCTCAATGAGCGTGTCTTGAATGGCTAAAAAGTTGGTATAGCGCAGGGAATCAATCGTCCACAGGTGTCCCATATTGACTGCATATTTGATTTTCATCTTCTTTGGGTTCTTCTGTGGTACCAACTCGTGCGTGATTTTTCCATCGAAATAGCCACGTTTGTTTAATAAACCTTTGCCCACCGTAGCATGTAAATCGGGCGAAATGGTAGACATTGTGATAGGACGTGAGCCGAAAACTTTCACCAACCATTTGCTAAATTTAGCGGTGTCGGGCGAAAAGGCATTCCAAATCCACAGACCGACAGGGAAAGGCGATTTCAGCGACGGACTACCGAAGAGCGAACCATTAGGTTTGGTAGCCAAAACGATATCGAGTTCTTCTTGTGTAGCGTTAAAATGGTCGCCTTTTTGATAGTTTGTATATTTGGTTTTTTCCATTCCCGTGTACAGTTGTTCGCCGTCGGGTAAAGCACTTGTCGTACTACATGCTGCAAGAGCTACGCCTATGAACCACAGAACGATAGCCGCCATGAGGAGGTTGCTTATTTTATGGTGAGTTTTCATTTTATTCATTGACAAAATTGATGAGTGAATCACGTTTTTGTGGGACTTCCTTGTCTTTTTTGAAACGGAAAATATCCTTGAAATGTTGCAATTTTCTTCGCCACATGAAACCGAAACCAAACTCGCTTTGGTTGCCTTCCAACCAGTCGTAAGCCTCACGCTCATAGTAAAGTTTGAGGTATTGGGTTTCTTTTTTGTTCAAACGATATTCCAATGAGAAGTTATCGAAGAAAGCTCCGTTCTGTTCCGACATTTGCGACCCCGTAGAAACACGGCCGCCTATGATGATTCGTAGACGATTGTCCCACAAACGTTTCGAGAATTTAAAGGTATAGTCGGTGTGCAAACTACCTGTTGCATCGGCAGCACTTTCCATGTTGGCAGTGAGATTGACACCCATCGAATTGAGCGCACGCCCTGTGATGCTGTTTACTTGATTTTGCAAGAAGCCCATCAAGGCAGAGTTCATGGCTGCGTTGGCAGTTGCGCCGTTTTCTCCGTCGAAATAAATGCCCGATGCAAGCATGGTTACGGCGAGTTTCGAACGTTCCTCAAGACTTTTGGTCTTCAATAAGTTTTGCATTTCTTGGTCTTCAGGTGCATCAATGATGAATTCTACACCAGGATTTGGGAACTTCTTGGTCAGACTCACACCTGTTTCGAAATCGACTAATCGTCCGCTTCCTGTACCGTCAGACACGGTAGATTTCACATGTTCCGTCGCCTTTATATTTAAGGTAGGCTCTGACGGATTGCCAGTAAACTCAACGTAACTTCCAGGTTGGATTTCGAAAGTTCGAAGCGGAATGATAGGCAACGAATATTTCATTTTTCCTTCGCCAATGGTGTAACGTCCACGCATTCTTGCGCCGTTGGTAGGGTCGTAAGCCATCTTAAATGTTCCGCCACCGATAAGGTCTACATAGTTGGTACGCTCTGGATTGAGGATACAAGTGGCGTGGGTTTGGTCTTCCACATCAATGGCAAGATTCATGCTAAATCCTTGAATGTCGGGACGTTTCACCACTGTGGTGGTCGTGTCATTGAGATTGGTGAAAGTAACCAAATCTTCTAATTCGGTGTCGGTAGTCAGTTGGGCATCACGCATCATGTAAGTAACATCGGTTGTGCCCAATACATTCAGTTTTCCGTCTAAGTGCAGTGCCGAAAGCAGTCCTTTGATGCGTCCATCGAAATCGATAAAGGCCTTGCCATAAAGTTCGGAACGTAGATTTTCTTTGCTATTGATAATCAAGAAATTGCGTGTGCGGAGTTGTAAATCGGTTGCGATGCGGTCGAAGTTGGCAAAATCTAAGTAGCCTTGCACGTTGAGCGGCTGATTATTATTGGCAAAAACTTCAAAGTTTTCAAATTCTATTCGACTGTTCTTTATCATCACAGGGTCGTTGGCAAAGCGCATTTCGAAGCCGTAAGGTTCGCTAAAGACGTAAGACGAGTCGAGATACATTTCGCCATTGATGTCCAATTGGTTGAGCGGTCCTTGAATGTCCAGCGTACCTTCACCCGTACCACGCAAGCCCACAATGCGGTCAGGAATAAAGCCATTGATGTAGTTCAATGGGAATTTGTTCATGTTAAATTCGGCATCGAGGCTGCCTTTGCCCACATTACTGTAAGTACCTTTGAGCGTTCCCACTTCGTTTCCGTCTTTTGAGATAATGGCATCAATGTAATGTGAGTCGTCGCCCTTCGGCATATAGACAAATTCGGCACCTAAATTGCCCATCTTGTTCATTTCGTACACCATATTATTAATGCGCATATCGCTCGAAATAGACAGGTTTTGCGTGGTTTGAACAACGTGGTAGTCGCCATTCAGCTCGCCCGAAAGTTTAGGAGCAAACGGCAAAACAGCCATGAGTTCTTTCAATTCAAATTTATGAACCGACACAGTGAAGTCCTGTAATGCCGTAGAATCTTCGTCTTCGGTGTAGAGATGCAAACCTGCTCCGTCAGAAGCATTGAGTTTCATGTCGGCCGATAAGCGTTTGTCGCGCCCAATATAAAGGTAATTAGATTGATTTACAGTGAAATTTTTGTAGCCCAACACTGCTTTTGCCGACGTTAAGCTAAGGTTAATGCCGTCGCCCTTCATGGCTGCTTCGGCTGCTAATGCTAATGCGGTTTTATCATTCATATCGTTGATAATCAACGAAGTATTGACTCCTCGTTCGAAGAAGTTGCCTTGTAAAAATCCTTTGTAAGGGTATTTGTTTTGACCATTGTTCAGAATTTGCATGGCATAGTTCAATCCTGTGGCATTGGTAGTCAAATCAATGAGCATCGAATCGACTTGTACATCGTTGTAAGCCAACGAATCGACAAAGATATTTCCGTTCAATCCACGGCTTGGCGACGAGGTTAAATCAATGTCAGCCGATTTAAAGCTATAGCCTTGTTGTTCAAGGATTTTGCTAAACAAATTGCTTTCGCCACTTTTCAGCTTCAAATGTCCTATTGGGAGTTGGGCTTGGAGCAAAGATTGGTCGATGCGTTTGTTCTCAATTTGCTTACCAAGGTCGGTTGAAATGCGTTGTCCTTGTTTCAAAACGTGCTGATAACTTCCTTGCCATTCGGTATTTAGCACGAAATCACCACTATTTATAGCGGCTCGTGTTGTGTCTTTTCTGCTTAGCACATCGAGCGTAACATCGCCAGGAGCATAATGTTCGTTAGCGGTTTGCACTTGTAAATTGCCCAATATACCACGCATTTTGAGATTATCGGCTCCATCGGTTTCAAATTCTATGTTGGTTGAGAAGTTTGAAACAAATGGTTTGTCCACAATGCCTAATTGGTAAAGGTCGGCACACTGTACGTTTCCGTTGGTACTACCTGCCAAATATTTTCCCTTCATATCGGCATTAATGTTCAAATCGCCTGCAAATAAAGCAATTATATCTTTGCCACGATGCTCATTAATGCGGAGTTTTCCCAAATATCCTTCCACTTTGTAGGTGTCTTTCATGTTCGAATGGAAATGAATATTGGCATCTGTTTTCACCACATATTGCTTGTCCATAACACCCAAAGCCTTGAGATTGGCGTAGTCTAAATTTCCTTTTAAATGGGTGTCAAGCTGTTTCCCAATCATATTTACCACCACATCAAAGTCGCCTGCAATGAGTTTTTTCGTTCCGTGGCGTTCCTCGCTCGTCAAAGAGAAATGGCGAACAGGACCTTTTATAAAATGGTAGTCCTTCAAATTCGATTTCACATTTACATCAGCCCATGTTGAAACCACCCATGGGTCTTTCATCACGCCAAGGCGTTTCAAGTCGATGCGGCGCAGCCACCCTCGCAGACGACCGTCAATGGCTTTGTCGGAGAGTTTCCCACGATAAGTGAAATTACCCCCAATCATTTTGTTTGTACTGACGATATGCGCATTGGCGATGCCGCTGTTGAGCGAAATGTCGCCTCCAAAACCATCTAAAACATATTTTCCAAAAGCAAATTTCCCAATATTGAGTTTCAAACGTAGTGCCGATTTTGGATTGAGGAAGTCGGTTCCGTGTCCACTCATCACGATAGTTCCCGTGAAAGGCTTGATGTCTTCGTTAGGAACAAAGTGGTTGATGTGGAAGTTATTGGCACGAGCTGTTAATGCGTAAACGTCATTAGCAGCGTTGTAACTTCCTTTGGCGTAGATGTTTCCGCCACTTTCTTTTAAGAATACATTCCCAAAATATTGTTTTCCTCGTGCATTTACTTTCGCATCGAACGCCATGTTGCGTGGCAAGTTGAAGGTCTTTGCGGTCTTTGCTGGCAACATTTTTTTGATGAAACCTAAGTCTTGCGCTTTGCCTCGCACGGCAAGATTGGCACGGAGCAGCGCTGTTTCTTGGAAATTGGCAATGGTTCCATTTGTCGTTATGTCGAAATGGGTAGGCATTGCCGTGTGTAACTTTGTGAAAGTCAATGCCTTCATGTTTCCTTTCACCTTTCCATTGAGCATAATTGGCTGCGACGGAAGGGCATTCATGACACGTTTTGGAACACTGGTAAGGAACGCATGGAGGTCGTTTTTATGCGTAAATCCGTCCAAATTTATTTTGAATTTCCCAGGATTTTTGTCGGCAAAAGCGTTCAAATCCATGATGAAATTGCCTCGAAGTTCGGTGTTAGGCATGCGCAAATAAAGCGGCGTGAGGTAGAAACGATTAGCGTCCAACCTGAAATTCGTCCGTAAATCGTTCACAATTAGTCCACTTTTTTCCTTGAAATTGGCGGTTCTGATGTTGGCAGCAATCCCTGTTGAGTCGTAAGCAAACGAATCTACACCGAGGTTCAAGTCTGTCATACTGATATGCGCAGCGTCAAATCCCTGCTTTGCTCGTTTCTGGTATATCATATCGTAGGTGAGCATACCGCTTTGCCAGTTAAGACTTTGCACCCGATATGATTTTTTAAGTAAGTCGATATTTGTTTTTGTGAGAGCTGCTCTTCCAAATTTTGCGCCCACCACCATGGTGTCGCCAGGCATGTGTAGTTTCAACGCCGTATTATAAAGGTTGAGTTTTTCAACATTAATCTTCCACAAAGTTTCCTTTTTCGTTGTGTCCTTCGGCATGGTGTCGTTGAGGGCAATATCCAAAAAGCCATCAGCCATTTCCGCACTATTGAGTATCGCTGCCGAATTGTTCAAGTCGATGCCGTGTGCCGTGAGTTGAAGCCGTTGTAAATCGCCCCGAATTTGCAAGTCGCCAATATAGTCCATTGTATTGGCTTTCAGATTTTTAAAGGTTAATTTATCGATTTCAACTTGGTTTGAAAACAACGGAATGAGTTGCACATCGACCAACAATTCCTTCACGTCTGCCACTGTGTCCCTTCGTTGCGGAATGGAATCGTTGGGGCGCAACATCTTGAAGCCCTCGAGTTTCAAGTCGAGCGGAAAACTCAAACTTACATGTTCGAGCGATATTTCAAGTCCTGTTTTTTCAGAAGCATAGTTGGCAACCTGCTTTACCGCCCAGTTTTGCACCGGTGGCAAATAAAGCAATACCAACAAAATTATAAATAGCAAAATGGGTGCTAACACTATGGCTATCAACCATTTCATAGATTTTCGCATTTGCATGAGCCATTCCCCTTCATTCGGGCGGTTTAGTTCTTTTTGCAAAGATAACAAAAAAAAAGCCTCAACCAAGTGTTGTGGGCTTTTTTTGTTGTGGGGGAGTGGGAAGTGTTAGAAATTAGTACTTATTATTTTGCAAATTATTTCAGCAGCAACAAAGTAATGTCAATACAAGACCAACCATGGAGTTAGTTCCAATAATCTAATAAGTTGCGAATGGCTCGGTTAAATAGTTTGGGGGCTTTTATGCCCAAAACTAATTTGCCTTCTTCATTGAGCAAAAATCCTACCTGAACATCAAATATTTGGGTATTTTTGCTGCCATACAGTACAACGGTTCTTACGATTTGATATTGCGGATAGTATTTCTTTAGATACAATTCATCGAATGTGTCGTAATTGTTCAATTCTTCGATTCCTGTGTCTTTATTTTCATATTTCTTTCCTTCAATTGTGATAGACTCTTTTTCCTCAATGTCTAAAAGTACTAAATCGGGGATAAAGATGATTTGACTCTTATCTCCAGCTTTATACGCCTCTCTGTCAGCATATTTTGCTAAAGGAATATGTTCGCCTTGTGAGGTTTGGAAATAACCTTTTTCGCAACCAGCATGGTTTTCAAACACAGCGTAACTTTCTGTGAAATTCTCGACAACAAGGTGTATAAAGATAGTCCCTAACTTTTCGCCTTTTGTTTCGTAATGCCAATAATCAGTGGGTAGTTCAGCCTTGGGAGCATTTAACCCTTCAAGGCTTATTCCTAATTTATTGGCGATAAGAATAAATTTATTTTTGGCTTTAATGTGATTTTGTTCGAGTCCGTGTTGGGTTATTTCTATTTCCTTTTCCCAACCTAATTTGCGCAATACAGCCGCAATGATGCTTAATGCGCCGATATTGGGGTCGTGCGATAAGCTCCCACTTTTAAACAAGCGTCCTGAAATTTGAATTTTATCGTCAGATTTTTGCAACAATATTGGAATGTTACCTGCTGGTGGGCATTGCATATTGTTTTTGCATTGTATAAGTTCTTCAATAGATGTAAACGGTTTGAAAATATGGGTATCAATCTTCTTTCCTAATATTTCTACGCCCAAGGTTAATAGCAAGCGTGTACCAAAAATATTGGTTTCGGTAGGCTTTTCTTTTTGTTCAATCTGGAGCGCATAGAGCATTATTTTCTTTGCAGTAGGGTAGTAGTTTTCAATGAAAACAAATTTAGAACAACGTTGATATACCCCTATATTACGGCTTTCACTGTCGTCTGTTTTTGTTTCTTCGATAGCGTAAAGTGGGGCATCTGCCACATTTGGCATTGCATCTTGGTAGTAAATCAAGAAGTCGGTAAAACTGGAAGAACCTGACACGGTTTTTATGTAGACATGATTAACCCTTGCACAAGTAAACCCGATGACCTCATAGGTAAAAGCAAAATGTTTATCTTCATTAAGAATAGGAATAATGCGGAGTGTATCACCGAAAAATCCGCACCCTTGGTCTTTTGCAAAATATTCAAAAATCATTTGCAAGACCTTTTTCTTTGGTCTTTCTTCGGTTAAAACCCATAGATTTTTCGTTGTATTACTCATTTTTTTAAGATGTATAATTGTTCAAATATATGTTTTTTACTTTTAGCTAACCCGTTATTATTGCTTTTGAATCGTAGATGTTCAAAACTTTCTAAAGTTACTTTTCCATACTTTTCTAAAGTACGAATAATATCCTCTTGTGCCATTATTCCTTCGGAATTATAGCTTAGCAATAAGTATTTATATTTTGCGTGAGCAGCAATATTATCTAATCCCTCTAAAGCTGTTTTAGCATTGCAGAATGATGACTTTTGGTTGCCGTATTCTCGCATACCAGTTATGCCCTTGATAGTTGGGGAGTCGTATTTTGCGATTGTTTCCAATAAATGATAGTTAGGAAGGTATTGTCGTTCGTTGTAAGGTGGGTCTAAATATAGAATATCGGTTTCAATGTGTTCAACAAGGTTTAAACTATTTGTGTTGTAGACAAAATTTTGTTTTCCATTGTTGATAGTTTTAATTGTTCTTAGCACCAGCGGTTTGACCGCACGTGGGTCCCATTTCTTTTGGAATGCAGCATACACTCCCGATATATTAGCATAAAAAGAAACAGTTTCTATTAAACAGGAAATCAAAATATAATATTCGCTTTCTGTTATCAATTTTTCTTCTTTCCACACCTCTATTTGCAGGCGTATAGCGTCTATTTTCTTTCCGTTTTCCGAACTGAAATACATTCTTGGACGTTCAAGATGAGTTGTTCCGTCAGGAGTGTAATTTTTATAAATGAATCCCTCAACCGAAGGAATTGAATTTAAATAGGTTACAACTTTTTCTAAAGGCAAAGCAAAAAGCGATGAGCAGTTTATTTCGGGTAAAGTTGGAAGGAGTTGTTCAAACTGTGGCTCTTCATTGTTTTCGATATAAGCCTTTTGTAAACAGTAGGATAGATAAAGCATATCGCAGCTAAAAACCGTATAACCTTTTTCTTTAAAGAAACGTGCAACATTGGTTGTCCCTGAAAAGAAATCAAAGAAGCGTTCACCTTTGATTTCTCTGTCTTTTAAAATTTGAAATATCTTATCTAAGAGGTTTTCTTTATTCCCAATATATCTCATTTTTCTTCAGGTTGATAATTTGTTACAAGCACTTCAATGGTTTTTCCCTTATCGCAATTTGCAGTTTGATAGTTTGAGTTTTTATAACTTTTGTCGAGTTTATGGGTGAAGAAATGATGTTGGTCTATCCATGTTTTTAATATTTTATTTTCCTTGCCCTTATGCTCTGTTACGTTTGAAAGTGCGAATTTTATATGACGTTGGTCTAATTCGGCTAAGATATTTAATAATGCTTTTTCCTCGTTTTCGTTCCAGCCAGTGAACCCTCGTTTGCCGTCATTGTAAGTTCCCGTCGTGATAAGGTAAGGTGGGTCGGCATAAACAAAGTCGTTTGCTTTTAAATGGTTGAAATCGAACAATTTAAAGTCTTTATTGCTAAATACAACATTCCTATTTTGTATGGCTAAAACAAAATCAAGAAGTTTTGTTTTCATATTTGCATTGTAACAACTTCTTTCTTTACCAAAAGGATTATTAAATTCATGTGCGTTGTTAAATCTTATTTGGTGGTTGAAAGAAAAGGCTGTCAGTACAAATAAATCTAATGGTAATCGTTCTTCATTATAAATTTTTCGCAAAGCCAAATAACCTTCATTGTTGGTTAGCGATAATCCAAAATTGGTAATTCGATGTTCAATGTGTGCAAGTATTTTTTCGCTCGATAGATGTAATAATTCGTTATATAAATCAATCAAATACGTTAAATTATCATTGAATATAACGCTCTCTGCCTTAATATTTATTCCAACATTGCACCCACCGCAAAAAAGGTCAATAAAGGTAGAAATATTGTTTGGAAATAAGGGCAAAATTTGTGGCAATAATTTTCCTTTCCCTCCAATATAATTTAGGGGTGAACCAATATATTTTTGTTTCTTTGCCATTTTTGCCATTTTTCACATTAGCTTTCCGCTGCATGGTAAGAGCTGCGCACCAACGGACCACTCACCACATGTTTAAAGCCTTTTTCCAACGCAATGCGCTTGTATTCGGCAAACTGCTCTGGCGTAATGTAAGCCGCTACGGGCAAATGCTTTGAGGTAGGTTGCAGATATTGTCCTAAGGTAAGGCGTTTGCAACCCGCAGCCAATATATCGTCCATGGTTTCAAGGATTTCTTCGTGGGTTTCGCCCAGTCCTAACATGAATCCAGTCTTGGCTTCCACACCGCAACGGACTATCTCTGCCAACACTTCAAGACTTCTATCGTATTGAGCCACAGAGCGTACCGAAGGTGTAAGGCGGCGAACAGTCTCCATATTGTGTCCACAAACATGGGGCTTGGTTGCCAAAACTTTCTGAATAAGTTCCGCCTTGCCCATGAAATCAGGAATTAAAAGTTCGATTTTTATATCGGGATTTTCCTTCTGAACGGCTTCAACCGTCTTCACCCAATGGTCGGCTCCATAGTCGGGAAGGTCGTCGCGGTCTACGGAAGTGAGTACTGCATAGCGCAAATTCAATGCTTTTATTGATGCTGCAACGTTCTGTGGTTCAGCTTCGTTCAATGGTTTTGGACGACCGCTCAAGGTGTTACAGAAACGACACTTGCGTGTACAAATCTCGCCACCTATCATCAAGGTTGCCGTGCGTGCTGCCCAACATTCGTTGCGGTTAGGGCATAGTCCGCTCGTACAAATGGTATTCAGATGGTGTCGTGCCAAAATGCCTGCCGTTTCGCCCTGACTCTTCTTCGATTTGAGGTCTATTTTTAACCATTCGGGCTTCATCAGATGGGGTTCACGACCGAAAAGAAGGCGGAGGAACTGTGCTACGGTGAAATTGCGAATTATATTACCCAACTCAACTCCTTGCAAACGCTCGCCAACTGCCTCACGAGTGAACTCAGAACCACGTACCAAATCGAGAAACTCTCTGTCTAAATCGCCCGAAAGAAAGTAGTCGCCTATGAGGTTAATATTCTGTATCACATTGTTTTTCAATTCAATATGAGCCTGAAACGTACCTACATCGGCAAAGCGTTTTTGGCGCACTTCGGTGTATTTCGGATTTTTTCCGTAAACAAAATCGTCTGAACCCAACTCGATTTCTATCTTTTCTATTTCACGCATATCGTCGGCTGTCAATTCCAAAACTTCGTCGCCACACATGTATTTGCGAACGTAAGCCATGAAAGGCTCAATATCTAAGTCGGTGAAGTTTCCCACATTCGTAACTCGCTGGCTCACTGAGGCAACGCCTTTACTTTGCAATTTTTCTTTCCCAGGGGTCAATGCGTTCGAAAGGTGTTCCAGTTGGGTGCTGAAAAGCAACGAATTGTGCAACACACTGCGCCCTTTTAATTTATAAAATGCACTGCCTGCCACCTTTTTTCCTTCGACCAAAATGTCGTTTCTGCCCGAAAGCGAGGCGTCTATGTCAAGACTTCTCAATACGTTGGCAATGCCTTGCATGTATTCAACGAACGCTGTATTGACGTTTTCGGCAAACGAAATATACGAAAACTGCATGCAACCTAAGTCGGAATAGATGCAACCGCCACCACTTTTGCGGCGATAGATATGCACTCCGTTTTGCTTACAATATTCAATATTTACTTCGTTCTCTATCAATTGGTTACGTCCGAGCATCACGGTTGGTTCAACACGCCACACCATGAAGTAGTCGTCATCTTTGTAAGTGCGAGCAACATACTCTTCAACAGCAAAAAAGAAAGGCAGTTGGAAGGCTTTTTCTCGCTCGGGAATAATAATATATTTCATTGTTTTAGACTTAATTTTTCAGCAAGGCGACAGTTTCCTCCCACCTTTATAATATATAGTACCGACAAAATCGGGCTTGCAAATATACAAAAATATTTGCGTTTGAGCGTGGAAGAAGCACAAATAATTTGCTATTGGACATAGATAGGGTAAAATTGTATGCCCAACGCTCCTGCAATTTCTTGTGCAAAGAAAATTTATTTTCCCTTTGTTGGGGCGTGATTTATCACGTTCCTAACAATCTGCGTATGGTTTGCTTATTAGGAACGGAATAAATTCCGCCCCTACGTATCTGCGTATGGTTTATTTATTAGGAACGTGATAAATCACGCCCCTACGCATTGCCAAACGAGTGCAGCTATATCTTCTACAAAGAGATTGCAAACGAGTGCAAAGAAAATTTATTTTCAGTTTGCCGAGTGCAGCTATATCTTCTACAAAGTTATTAAAAAAATTTCATACACTCGTACAATTTTCGTACTTTTGCATGACAACTGCAATTGAAACAAAACATGAAACGCTACAATCGAGGAGAAGCTCAACGGAAAATGAATGAATTGGCGCAGCAAAATCGCCCATTTGTCTTCATTATCAGCTACAACCAAGAGAATGTTTACATCGAGGAAACGACTCATATCGACCCGAATGAGGCGTTGTTTGCCTTCCCAAAATTCAACAATATTCCTCACAACGCTGTGCCAAATCTTGACCCTGTGGAGTGGAAAGTGGAGGTTCCCAACCGACAAACTTACGAAAAAAGCATTGAACACATCAAGCAAAATCAACGAGCAGGCAACTCGTATTTGGCGAATTTGACGTGCCGTGTACCCATAGAAACCAATCTTTCGCTGCGCGACATCTTCCTCCGTTCCGATGCAATGTATCGTTGTTATGTGAAGGACGAATTTGTTTGTTTCTCGCCCGAAATATTTGTGCGCATCGACAACCACACCATTCGTTCCTTCCCCATGAAAGGAACCATTAGCGCAACCCTCCCCGATGCTGAAAATCAATTGCTTAGCAATGCCAAAGAGGCTGCCGAACACGCTACGATTGTAGACCTTATTCGCAACGACCTCAGCATTGTCGCCAATCAAGTGAGGGTGGAAAAATATCGTTACATCGACCGATTGACGACAAATAAAGGAGAAATCCTACAAACAAGTTCGGAAATTGCAGGCAACATTCTCCCCGAATATCAAAACCATATTGGCGATTTGCTCTTTGCGCTTCTGCCAGCTGGCTCTATCACGGGTGCTCCAAAGCCTCGCACCATGCAGATTATCGAAGAGGCAGAGGGCTACAATCGTGATTTCTACACAGGGGTGATGGGGCATTATGCCGACGGAACGCTCGACAGTGCAGTTATGATTCGCTTCATCGACACCGACCACCAACACCTTTATTATAAGGCGGGGGGCGGCATTACGGCTCAAAGCAACAACGATGACGAATACAACGAGGTCGTTGCAAAGGTGTATCTGCCCATCATTAACTAGGAGAACTAGGAGAACTAGGAAAACTAGGAAAACTAGGAAAACTAGGAATCCTAGGAAAACTAGGAATCCTAGAAAAAACCAGCCCCTCAACTTAAAAAAAAATCAAATCAATGCCCAAATTTATAGAAACCATCTGCGTGCTGAATGGTGAAATTCAGAATTTCGACCGCCACCTTGCACGCATTAGAGCCACCCAAGAAAAACATTTTGGACGCTCCATGCTCATTCCGACCGACCCTATTCGCGCGCTCGCAGCCACCTCCGTGGGACGAGCAAAACTGCGTTTCACTTATGACGCAATGGTAATTTACGACATAGAAGTTACACCTTATAATATAAGACACGTTGAAAAACTCCGTCTTGTACATGACAATGCCATTCTTTATCAAGAGAAAAGCGAAGACCGCAGCGCACTTCAACGACTACACGAAGGCACATCGGCTGACGAGGAAATCATCATCGTCAAACAGGGCTACCTCACCGATACATCATACACCAACATTGCGCTTTATGACGGCACCCAATGGGTTACGCCCACCACCCCCCTACTGGCGGGAACACGCCGTGCTGCACTCATTGCACAAGGAAAACTCACCGAACGCCCCATTCGTGAAACCGATTTACCGCAATATGAAAAAATTTCACTCATCAATGCCATGATGGATTTAGGCGAAATGGTCATTCCGATGCAACACGTGAAATGAAAAGTAGCAGCAAATAAACGTGAAAATTGGAAGTCGTACACAAGACGTCAGTAGACCCTCATTTGAAACCGCCTATTTTGCCACGGAAAACAATCGGTTTTGAAACGCAAAATAGGCGGTTTTTAGTTTTTATGGTACTTACCTCCGCAATCATTGTGGCGAAAATAAGGCTTCTTAGGCGCATCGACAAAAAAGGAAACCATCGCTGCCAAGGCTTCCACAGGCTGCATATTACCACGAGGACAGGCTTTTATCAACTTTATTTCCTTTTTTCGGTGAAAATCATTACCTTTGTAGCACGATACAAAAATAAAAAGCATGATGACAATATATCCAAAACTTATCACCGACGCATTGGAAAAGGTGATGTACGCTGGAACAAAGAAAAACCTAATCGAGAGCGAAATGCTCGTCGACGATATACGCATTGAGGACAAGAAAGTTACTTTCACCTTGCTCTTCCCACGCGAAACCGACCCATTCCTCAAATCTACGCTCAAAGCAGCCGAGGCGCAAATACATTATTCGGTAGGAAAAGATGTGGAAGTGGTGATAAAAACCGAATTTAAAACCGCTCCACGCCCTGAGGTAGGCAAACTTTTGCCACAAGTGAAAAACGTCATTGCCGTGAGTTCGGGCAAAGGTGGTGTAGGAAAAAGCACCGTTTCAGCCAATCTTGCCATCGCTTTGGCACGTTTGGGCTACAAAGTGGGTCTCCTTGACACCGATGTTTTTGGTCCCAGCATGCCCAAAATGTTTGGCGTGGAGGACGCTCGTCCGTTCGCAGTGGAGAAAGAAGGGCGACAACTCATCGAGCCGATTGAAAAGTACGGCGTAAAACTCCTTTCTGTGGGCTTCTTTGTCAATCCCGAAACGGCAACTTTGTGGCGTGGCAGCATGGCGTGCAACGCACTAAAACAGCTCATTGCCGATGGCGATTGGGGCGATTTAGACTACTTTATTCTCGATACCCCTCCTGGCACAAGCGATATTCACCTCACACTCCTACAAACCCTCGCCATAACGGGGGCAGTCATCGTTTCAACTCCGCAAAATGTGGCGTTGGCTGATGCACGCAAGGGAATAGATATGTACAGAAACGAAAAAGTAAACGTGCCAATCCTCGGTTTGGTAGAGAACATGGCATGGTTCACACCTGCCGAACTCCCTCACAACAAGTACTATATCTTTGGAAAAGAAGGTTGCAAACGATTGGCAGAAGAAATGAATTGTCCGCTTTTGGCACAAATTCCATTGGTACAAGGCATCTGCGAAAATGGCGATAAAGGCACCCCTTCGGCGGTAAACATCGACAGCGTAACAGGACAAGCATTCATCAACCTTGCCCAAGCCGTTATCACCACTGTCAATAGGCGCAACAAAGAGAAAGCACCCACCAAGATTGTCAAAGTGGATTAGGCGCAAACAAGGCTCACAAAACCTTATTTAGTAAATGTCTAAACAGCGTTCCTTTCATAAAAATGTTGTGTCTTTTTGCACATAATGTCAGTTTTTTTTGTATATTTGCGGTACAAAATCAAGATAATTGGATTTGTTCCAAATTTCAGGAGGATAATATTCGCAGGTAAAAAGAACAAGAAATATTATTATTTAATAAAAACAAAAACATTATGAAGAAGACATTTATTTGTACCGTATGTGGTTACATGCACAAAGGAGAAGAAGCACCAGCAGAATGCCCAGTTTGCCACGTTAAAGCAGAGAAGTTTAAAGAATTTAATGGTGCCGCTTTGAAAGGAACAAAGACCGAAGCCAACCTCAAAGCAGCCTTTGCAGGTGAAAGCCAAGCACGCATGAAGTACGACTACTATGCTGGTAAGGCACGCAAAGAAGGCTACGAACAGATTGCAGCACTCTTCGAAGAAACGGCAATCAACGAACGTATGCACGCCAAAATATGGTTCAAACTTTTGCACGATGCTGACGTTCCTACCACAACACAAAACCTTGAAGACGCTGCAAACGGCGAAAACTACGAATGGACAGACATGTATGAAACTATGGCAAAGGAAGCTATGGACGAAGGTTTCCCTGAATTGGCTGTTAAATTCCGTACCGTTGGTGCTATCGAAAAGAAACACGAGGAACGCTATCGCAAACTCTTGAAGAACATAGAGGACAAGATGGTATTCTCAAAAGATGGTTCAGCCATTTGGCAATGCCGCCAATGCGGACACATCGTTGTTGGAAAGCAAGCTCCAGAGGTATGCCCTGTATGCGCACACCCACAAAGCTACTTCCAAGTGAAGGCAGAAAATTATTGATACATTTGATTCATTGAACAAATGATTTTATTTTTTTTAGGATTAATTAGTTAAGGAGGGCGAGGCATTGTGAAATGCTTCGCCTTTTTTTATGGTGGGTTCTAAAAATTACCACCGTAATATATTGCTTTAAATAATGTGTTACTTTCTTGCCTGTGGCTACGTCAGTGAGGTTAAGGTTAGAAACTTTTACTTTTGCCTTTTTTGAAAGCAACTTTGTTGGTTACCATTTGTACGTGGTTTGCTTCGTCAGTTACGATGATTGCAACGTTGTAATTGTCTTCTGGCAAAGTTTCTTTGGTAACAATATTCTCGTTGAAAACTGTATTCAACAAGCCAATATACTTGCCAACATACTTGCCTTTATCCGTACCTTTATCGTAAGTTTCAATTTGATAGCCTTCGCCATTAACAGCCTTCATTGTAACAACAATCGATTCGATTTTTGCAGGTGCCTTGATAGCACATTTCAAGTGTATGCCTTGACCAATTATGGCTGTGCCTTCATGACCCATTTCTACGTTTGTGATTTCGATTCCTTCATCTTCTTCGTCTTTGTTGCATGAAGTCATAGTGAAAGCGAATACACTCAATAGGGCAATTGCGCCCATTAAAAATTTTGTTTTCATTTTGTTTAATTGTTTGTGGGACAAGCGTTTGCCCCGAGTTTATAAATGTTTGTATTTGTTTTTTTACCATGCAAATATTTTGCTATCCATCTGCAAAGGTAACCAAATTTTTAGACTATTTGAAATGATAACAATTATTATCGTCTTGATTAACAACTGTTAGTCTGCGAAGCCAAATTTGTAGTGAGCAAGTAGGGAATATTTTTTATAAGTCCATGAAGCGGAAATAATTTCATTCCACTTTTGTATTTGCGCCGATAATGGCACAATGGAATTTTGTAGGGGCGTGATTTATCACGTTCCTCTCAGCAAAGATTGTTTGTTTGGTGTTAGGAACGTGATACGAGTTGTTGAGCAAAGCGAAAAAATCACGCCCCTACGCTGACTTGCTGACTACAATTTCCCCTCACAAAAGTGCATTTCTGACAAATCTGCCCAACCAAAATCTTTCAATTCACGCAAGAAAAGGTGGGCGCACATGGCTGCATCGTCGCCTGCTCGGTGGTGCTGACCATAGGGAATTTCGAACTTTTGGCACAGAAATTCTAATTTGTTGCACTCGAAATCGTATATTTTTCGGGCAGCACGCAGCGAGCAATAATAGGTTATTTCGGGTGTTTTCAGCCCATAAAAGGCTAACGAACGACGTATGCAACCCATATCGAACCCTGCATTGTGGGCGACAAGAATGGGACAATCTGCCAGATAGGTCATGATTTCGTTCCACACTTGAGGAAATTCAGGCGCATGGGCGGTATCTTTTGCCGTAATCCCATGCACACGCGTGTTCCAATAGTTGTACGCATTGCCTTCGGGGCGCACCAACCACGACCGTGTTTCCACCACCTTTCCACCTTTGACAATACTGATTCCTGCTTCGCAAATGGCTGCTTGGGCGTTGCTGGCGGTTTCAAAATCGATGGCTATAAAATTTATATCGTGCATTTTCTGTCTGTTTTTAATTCAATCACTTTTATTAAAAAATTATTATTTGATGCTTGCATTTGCAGTTTCCAAGAACAAAGAAACATTGTGTTTTTTCAAAGTGCAATTTCTTGCCACGAGCATGTGCAAATGTCGTAATGTGCCAATGGACAAGGCTTGCCGATAGGGCAAAAAAAGTGGCGACCCTCTCAGGCCACCGCTTCAAATCTTCAATAGGTATTAGTGAATTTAAGGTAAAAAAGATTGTTTTCAGGATAACGGCAACAAAGATATGCAGAATTGTTGATTTCTCCAAATCTTTTTATTGGTTTTTTTTTGAATTTTTATTGTGTTCGAAAACAATTTTTGAGTACAGCAAAAACCTTCTTTTCTAAGTGCAATTTCTCGCCACGAGCATGTACAAATACGAGAGGAATAGTTTTTTTTTCTAGTTTTCCTAGTTTTTCTAGTTCTCCTAGTTTTCCTAGTTTTCCTAGTTTTCCTAGTTCTCCCAGTTTTCCTACTCCCAATTGCTTTTTCTTGTCCTTAAGAAAGCTCCTTTGCTTTGTAATTTTCTTGAAATTTGTCGGTTTCGATGTAGATGTATATTTTATAATGTGGAAACTGACTTCTTATTTTTCGCTCTATATCGTTGATGATTTCATGAACGTTATGCTCTTGTTCGACTTTGATTTCTACTTTTGCCGTGAGCAATATTTCTTCAGGGCTGAGGTGAATGGTTTTGATATCGATAAGTCGTTGTATTTCGTTTCTGCTGAAGGCGTTACGGAATATAGCTTCATCGGCTTCTGTTGCACTTTCCCCCACGATAAGACTGTAAAATTCGCGTGCTAAGAAGAGGGCAGCAAGGCAGAGGAGAATGCCAATGAGTAATCCGCTGAAGGCATCGAAGAATGGATTTCCTGTGAAATGACTCAGGGCAGTGCCTGAAATAGCCAATAAAAGTCCGATGACGGCGCAAGTATCTTCGGCGAAAATGATGAGAATTTCGCTATGGCGACTTTCTTTTAAGAACGTGTAGAGGGGCAGTTTCTCGTGGTTGAGTTCATGAATTTCTTTGAATGCTACCCGCAATGAAAAGCTTTCCACGATGAGTCCGAAGGCAAGAATAGCGAGGACGAGTTCTGTATTTTCTATGCTATGCCCTGGGTGGAATAGTTTTTCGGCAGCTTCCATAATTCCCAATGCGCCACCACCGAAGAAGAGCATCATGGCAACAATGGTGCTGAAAAAGTATTTTGCACGTGCTTCTCCAAATGGGTGTGTCTTTGTGGCAGCATGTTTTGCACGGTTGTTGCCGATGAGCAGCAGAATTTGGTTGCCGCAATCTACAACGCTGTGGATAGACTCGTTGAGCATGGCGGCTGAACCCGATAGGGTGTAGCCTACAAATTTTGAAATGGCTACGAGAATGTTTGCGCCTAAGGCTGCGATGACACTTTTCATGCCACCTTTGTTGGTTTTCTTTTCTGACATATTTGGGCTATTTTATAGCATTTTTGATTGTAAGGGGGCGGGGTAGGGGTAAAAAAAGGAAAACACATTCGGCACAGCGGACTTGTCGGACTAGTTAGACTAGTTACACTAGTTAGACTAGTTAGACTAGTCTGAGCTTGGCAGGGTTAAAAAAAACGGGGAAGACACATTGTTAAATGGTTCTTTCCCGCCTATTTTAAGTTTGATATAGTCTGCTTCTTATTCTTCTACTACGACGAAATCGTCTTTTGTTACTCCGCAAAGTGGGCAAACCCAATCTTCTGGAATATCTTCGAAAGCTGTACCTGGAGCGATACCACCATCAGGGTCGCCTACTTCTGGGTCATAAACGTAACCACATGTTTCGCATTCATATTTTTTCATAATGTTCTTTTTTAAAATTTTTATTTGCTTTTTAAGTACTACAAAGGTAGTAGAAAAGTGTAAGTTTTACAAATTATCTTTGTTAATATTTGTTATAACTGCTTTTTTTGCGCGATTTGCGGTGTCGGACTCGTCAGACTTGTCGGACTTATTGGACTTGTCAGACTTGTCAGACCCGTCAGATTATTCCCAAACGAAAGTGAAATTCTTTTCGCAAGTGAGGGTATTGCCTACATAGCAGCCTTTGTGGGCAAAGGTTTCCAACTTTTTGCGAAGGCTTTCGTCTACACCTTTGACGTGAAATTCGATGTTTATCTTTGTAACTGTCATGGTTGCAGGGTCTTCAACGATTTCGCCTACCACTGCATACGCACCTGTGAGGTCGATGTTTTCTCTTGCAGCACGCATGGAAATAGTTGTCAGCGAGCATGCTGCCAACGATTGTGCCATGATGTCTACTGGTGTGGCATATTCGCCTAAGCCGCCTGATTCCTTACCTGGGTCGGTTGAAAGTGTTTGTCCTGACTTTTCGTATGTTGCTTCCATGCGGTATTTACCGACACTTTTTACGATTGATTTTTCCATTGTTTTCTTTTTTTATTGATTTGTTATTCTGATTTTTTTACGCTTTTATGTACGAACGTGAAGACTTTGTTCTTTCAACAAATAGCATTCCTTTCGTTCATGGTTGCAAATATATTGAAATAATTCCAATAATCAAAGAAAGAGTCGCCCAATTTGAAAAACAATCGCACTTATTATCCATGCCACGGTGGTGGTATAGAGGCCTAAAAAGAGTGCCCATTTCCAACTTCCTGTTTCTCCTTTGATGGCTGCAATGGTGGCTACGCAAGGGAAATAGAGCAAGACGAAGAGCAGAAAACTATAGGCGGTGAGGGTTGCCAGTGGTCGTGCTTGGTCGTAAGAGATATTGTTTCGTGTGGCAATATCTTTTGTTAATTGTTGTTGGAACAGATTATATTTTCCCCCTTCGTTGTTGTATTCTGTATCCTTGTTGAAGGAATCGTTGTTGGCATAGAGTACGCCCATGGTGGAAGCGACAATTTCTTTTGCGCCTGTGCCAGCCAAAAGTCCTACATCTAATCGCCAATCGAAGCCTTGCGCACGAAAAAGGGGTTCTATGGTCTTGCCAATTCTTCCTATATAGCTTTGTTCTTGCTGCTGTTGTGGGGTCATTTTAGGGTCGTCAGCCATTGGAAAATAGCCTAATGCCCAGACAATGATTGATGCAACGAGAATGATTCCTCCCATTTTTTTGAGATATTGTTTTCCTTTTTCCCATGTATGTCGCCCAATGGCCTTCCATGTTGGAAAGCGATAGGGTGGGAGTTCCATAACGAAAGGTGTGTCTTCGCCTTTTACAATGGTTTTCGAGAACAATCGTGCCAATAGGATTGCCATGATGATACCTATTATATATAAGGACAACATCACCCACGAGCGATATTCAGCGGTAAAGAATGCGCCCGTCATCATGATGTAAATAGGGAGTCGTGCCGAGCAACTCATCATTGGCAATACTAACATGGTGATGAGTCGTGAGCGTCTGCTTTCGATGGTTCGGGTTGCCATAATGGCAGGCACGTTGCAACCGAAGCCCATAATGAGTGGTATGAACGATTTTCCGTGCAGTCCCATTTTGTGCATCAGTCTGTCCATGATGAAAGCAGCGCGCGCCATGTAGCCGCAGTCTTCCATGTAGGATATGAAAAAGTAGAGAATGAGGATTTGCGGTAGGAAAACAATGACCGCCCCCACGCCTGCAATGGCTCCGTCTACTATCATTGCCTTCACAGGACCATCGGGTAGAAGGTTGCTCACCATTTGCGAAAGTTGGGCTATGCCCATGTCTATCCAGTCCATCGGATATTGTCCGAGTGTGAACGTGGTTGTAAACATGATGTAAAGGAAGAGGAAGAAGAGCGGAAAACCTAAGTATTTGTGTGTTAATAAGTTGTCCACCGCATGCGTCATGCTGTAAACATCTTTTGCCTTGCCTTCTCGGTAGCCTGCTTCTTTGAGTGCGCCATGTATAAATCCATACTTTGCGTCCATGATAGCCGTTTCGCTGTCCTTCAAAGTTTCTTCTTTCACTCGTTTGGCAGTTTCGTCTCGGTGGTTGAAAATCTCGTTTGCATCGGGGAAAGTTTCCACCAATTCACGCGTTTGTCGGTCGTTTTCCAATAGTTTTATAGCCAAATAGCGTGTGGAAAATTTCTGTCGTATGTCCAATTCGTGCTTCAAATGGGCTTGAATTTCGGCAATTCCGTTTTCTATTTCGTGTCCGTGGTTGATGTGAATGTGTCGGTAGGTAGGGTGTTTGCCCTCCTTTCCTTCATAATTTTGTACGATTGTTTCAAACAAATCGTTGACTCCTTTGCCATTTTTGAATACGGTAGGAATCATGGGAACGCCAAAAAGTTGGCTCAATCGTTTGTGGTCAATGTGGTCGCCTCGTTGTTGGGTTTCGTCAAACATGTTCAGGGCGCACACCATTGGGAGGTTCATGTCGATGAGCTGTGTGGTAAGGTAAAGATTTCGTTCCAAATTTGCGGCATCAATGACATTGATAACGATGTCGGGCGTATGCTCCACCAACTGTTTTCTGACGTATAATTCTTCTGGCGAGTAGGCAGAAAGGCTGTAAGTGCCAGGCAAATCGACCATCTCTATTTGATAGTCTTCAAACGTGGCATATCCATATTTCGCATCAACCGTAACGCCTGAGTAGTTTCCCACTCTTTCGTGCGCTCCCGAAGCAAAATTAAACAATGATGTTTTGCCGCAATTCGGGTTGCCTACCAATGCCACCCGAATGGTTTTTCGTTGTCTTTTGGCTGCTGCCACTGCCTCTTTGGGCGATAGTTTTGCCTCGTTGGAATCGGGTTCCACCTCAATGGCAGGGTTGTAGGGTTCGTTTTTTTTATTAAAATAGTTCGCCTCCACCGCCATTATTTCTATCAAGCTCGCTTCGCTGCGTCGGAGGCTCACCTCATAGCCCATAATGCGGTATTTCACGGGGTCTTGCAACGGAGCGTTGAGCAAAACTTCAACTTCCTTTCCGTTGATAAACCCCATTTCTATGATGCGTTTTCTGAAGCCGCCATGTCCTGAAACTTTGACAATGATGCCTTTTTCTCCCGTCTTCAGCTCTGATAATTTCATCTCTTTCTCTTTTTTTAAAGTGCAATTTCTCTCCACAAGCATGTACGAATTTCGCTTTGTATAGCTGCACTCGACAATATGTAGCGATTGTCAGCAAATCGGTGTAGGGGCGGAATTTTTGTCGTAGGGGCGTGATTTATCACGTTCCTAACATCAAAAACGAATATTTGCCTGCTTATAGGAACATGATAAATCACGCCCCTACAAGGGAAACAAGTTTGCATTGCGCTCGTTTTGCAATATCTTGTACGCTGCGTTTAGCTTAACGAAATCGTGCCTTTGTCTGCAAATATATAAAAAATAAAGCGGACGTCATCAGTCCTTTAACCAAAGTTTTGAAAAATACCCACATATAGGTATTACTTTTTTGCATGTCTGCCACTGTTCTACCTACTTTTAAAGGCTACTTGTAGTTGTTAGGAAGTTATTAAGTTTGCGAAAAACCAAACAATTTACGATACAATTTAATGTAAAATGGAGAAAAAGAGGAGAAAAACTTTCATATAGGCTATTTTGGCTCATAAAATAGGCACTTTGACACCTTAAAATAGGCACTTTTGGCGTTTAATGTATCTGTACTCCATAAAAATAATATTTCTTACATATTTAAAACAATTTCAATTGATATATGTTAAAATCTGTTAGAAATAGCATTATTTTCCATTGGAAATTTGTTTTATCAAAAACAATGCTCTATTTTTGCAAAAGTTTCCAACGGAAACAATATTCAGATAACAGACGGAATTATTATAATTTCGAAAATTGGCACTCAACCCCCACCTTATATATATATAGGGTAATGAAAGTTAAAGAGAGAGATGAAAAAAAAGTATGGTATTAGCATTAGCAACCTTGTCGCTTGCGATGATGAGTTGCGCTCAGGCTAACAAAAAAGAAAATAATAAAAAGAAGCAGGAAACTGAAGAAACTAAAAAGGTAAAAAAGATGAAAGTGATAGAAATGAACGAGGCAATGTTCTCAGAGAAAATTGTTGATTATAAAAAGAACGGCGGAAAGTGGGACTATCGTGGCGACAAGCCAGCTATCATAGACTTTTACGCTACATGGTGCGGTCCTTGCAAAGCCACAGCACCTATCTTGGAAGAATTGGCAGCAGAATATGAAGGGAAAATTGATGTCTATAAAGTAGATGTCGATAAAAATGAAGAATTATCAGCGTTGTTTAGTATTCAGTCAATCCCAACCTTGCTCTTCATTCCTAAAAATGGTCAGCCAACTATCGCAGTAGGCGCACAGCCACGCGCAGAGATAGAACGCGGCATTAAGGAACTTCTTTTGAAATAAAAACGAATGGACAACCTGTGTATACGTAAAATTCACCAATTGTTTCGGGCGGTCGTAGATTTTGAACGCATCTTGGACGAACGCTTTTCATTGAACATCAACGAGTTAATGTTGCTCTGTTTGCTCAGCGAGAGAGGCTGTTTATTGGCTGGCGAAATAGCAACTACATGAACTTAACACGTTCCAACGCATCGAAAGTCATCGCATCGCTCGAACGCAAGGGGTGCATTGAGCGGAAAGCATGCTCGCACGACAGCCGTTGTCAGCAATGCCAAATCACAAAAGCAGGACAAATGTTGATTGAAAAAATAAATAATGAGAATTTTGAAGGATTTTCGATTATGAAAATTTAAAAACAAAACTTCATATTTACACGAAAATAGCACCTATTTCAGTATATTTTTTTGTAAAAATAAAGGCTTTTTTGGAAATATTTCAAGTCTTTTATTTGTGCGTTCTCGGTAAAATGTGTATTTTTGCAACCACAAAAACAAAAATACAAGCAATATGTACATGGATCCTGCTTATCAGAAACTTATAGAATGTGGTATTCGCCCATCATTGCAGCGCATAGAAATTATGAGATATTTACAAACTCATTTTACGCACCCTACGATTGATGAGGTTTACAACGACCTTAGGGCGAAAATACCAACTGTCAGTAAGACAACAATTTACAACACATTGAGAATGTTCTCTGAAAAAGGAGGCGCCCTCATGATTACCATTGACGAGCATCGTGTTTGCTACGATGGTAATACAACCCCCCACGCACATTTTTGTTGCAAAGAATGTGGCAAAGTTTACGACTTATTTGATATGCAACCTCCTGTGGCACAATCAAAAACACTCGGCGGTTTCCAAATAGATGATGCCCAGCTCTATTATAAAGGCGTTTGTCCAGCTTGTTTGGAGAAGCAACCAAAATCAGAAAAGGTATCATAAAGCGAATAACGCAATGCCGATAAAAACGCATTGCGTTTTTTTTTGAGGAAAACTAGGAGAACTAGGAATCCTAGGAGAACTAGGAATCCTAGAAACCCTAGAACCCCTAGAACTCCTAGAAAAAACTCCCCCTTAGGAAAAACTAAAAAAAACAATTCTCTTTAAGCCTTTCTTTTTTCCCTTTCGCATTGTATTTTCTCCTTCATACCCACGAGTTGTGCAACGGCATGCTTGCGAGCGCGAATGATTTGGCTGCGATAAACAATGCAAGTAACACCAAAATACAAGGTAGCTTGTATCCAAAGACCCAATACTTCCGTTTTCACATCGGCGATATTCGCACCCATTGAAGCCATACGACTGAAGCCACGAATGCCAAAGGTAGAAGGAATGAGCCACGAAACACTTTCCCACTCACTCGGAATATTGCTTTGCGGCCAACTAATTCCCGACAGAAATAAGAAAGGAACAGAGGTAAAAACGATGAGCAACAACACGTTTTCACGATAGCGCACAAGACACGATAGCGTCATACCAAAGAAAATAACCGCTAAAAGATAAGGCAAAAGAAGTTTAAAAAGGTCGAGTGGTTGGGCCAACATCGTGAAATTAAAGAAACGAGGCACTGCCAAGAGGACATAAGCTGCCATGACACTGTAAATCATCAGGTAGCAAAGCGACTTGCCCAATACGATTTTCAAAATTCCATTGTGGTGCTTACTAATCGGAACAAGGTCTTGATAACGATTGTTTTCGCGTGCCGTACCTGCCGAAAGCCCAATGCCCAACAACAAAGTCTGCTGTAAAATAAGGATTAACACGCCAGGAAGAATAGAATTTCCATACCCCCCCGTTGTATTAAAAATAGGTTCTTCGGCAATAACCATGGGTTCTGTCCCAATTTCTTCGTCACGCACCGTAATATTTAAGGGCGAATCTTTCAACCGTTCTTTTCCCATTTCCATAGACACCGCCATCGACGTTTGGTAAATCGCCTTGTAAGCCAACATCAGACTCATGTTACAATAAACGCTCACATGGGCTTGCTCGCCTCGGTTCAAGGTGCGTTCAAAATCTTCAGGGAAGAACAACACGCCATTTGCTTTTTGTTGGGCAATGATATTTTGTGCTTCAGAAAGATTATTGCAATAGTAAGCCACCTGAACATCGGGTGCAGCATCGAACATTCGTATAAATTCGCGCGACGTAGCCGAATGCGATTGGTCGATAATTACCACAGGAATCTCGCGCACCACCTCGTTATTGTAAATCCACGAGTAGAGTAGGGGGTAGACCAACGGCACGAGAATGAAGAAAATGAGCATACCTTCGTCCTTGATAGTATTCTTCATTTCAATCCACCAGATGTAACAAATTGAAGTTATCAAGTTGTTACCAATATTTTCTTTAAGATGAAGTGTCTTTTTTTTCTTCATTTTTTCGTACGTTGTAATTATTCACTGAGCAGGGTTGCCACTGTTCTAGCATTTATGTTTCCTTGTAGGGGCGTGGTTCACCACGTTCCTAACAACTTGCGTATGATTTATTTATTAGGAACGTGATAAATCACGCCCCTACGCATTGCCGAATGTAGTTATATCTTATGCAAAGATAGGAACATTTTTACAAATAGCGACAGAATATTTCAAGAAAATAGATTGTGCTTTTTCTAATAGTTCTTCTGTTCTTTTTTAAAGTGCGATTTCTCGCCACGAGCATGTACAAATTTCGCTTTGCTCTTTGGATAAGATATAGCTGCACTCGACAAATTGAAAGTAAACTTTCTTTGTTCTCGCTTGCAATATCTTTTGCATGCTTCGTGTGGCTTAACGAAATCGTTCAACAATAATATTATAAGGTGGGAATATTAGCAACTGGGCAATCAGAAACAATCTTAAAAAGCAGCAAATTGTTATTTTAGGGAAAATAATTTTGTTTTCAAACAACAATTCTTTAACTTTGCAGCATGATGAATTTTATCTAATTAATTAAAAATATGAAGAAATTTTTACTCAGGACAACTTTATGTGCTTTATTCCTTAGTTTTAGCGTTTCGTCCCAAGCTATTAATCATCAAGATTTAAAGAAATATGCAGCTTCGTTGCAAGGTTTGAAAGGTAGAGAACTGAAAAAAGCTCTCTTCGATTTGGCAAGAAAAAATCTTCGAACGTTGCAATATGGTTCAGGAATGAATGCCACATGGGACGGTTTCTATGACACTGACCGCATTCCAGAAACAAACGAATGTAGAAATCGTTACAGTCATTTTAAATTCAACTTTGGAAATCGTGGCGCAAGCATTTCGGGCATGAACATTGAACACTCTTTCCCTAAGAGTTGGTGGGGTGGAGCAAAAATAGAAGGTTACAGAGATTTATTCAATCTTTACCCATGTGATGAAAAAACCAATACCTATAAAAATAATTATCCAATGGGTGAAGTAAAGCATGTTACCAATACATACGCTGGTGAAGGCTTTACGAAGATTGGTAGTGGCAATGCTGGCAACAAACAAAATGTGATGATGTGGGAGCCAGGCGAAGAATTTAAAGGCGAATTTAGTCGCAGTTATATGTACATGGCAACCACATACGCCGATTACCATTGGGTAAAGACAGGATTGCAAACTATGGAGGATGGTCAATACCCATCGTTGCGTCAATGGGCGCAAGACCTTTATAGAAAATGGTCGAAGGAAGACAAGGTAGATAAAGTAGAAATAGACCGCAATAACGCTGCTTATGAAAGACAAAAGAATCGTAATCTTTACATCGATTACCCTTATTTGGCTGAATATGTGTGGGGAGATAGCGTAAATGTAGCGTTCAATCCTAATACTTCTATTTCATCGGCAGATAACGATGAACGCTATCACACGGTTTATCTTAACGAAAAAGCTCCAGACGTCTACGCTCCTGAATTTACACCAAGCGCAGGCACTTACACTGCGCCTCTAACCGTGAAAATAGCCTGCAAGACAGCGGGAGCTAAAATCTATTACACCCTCGATGGCAGCAATCCAAATGCACAAAGCACTCCATACAAAGGAGAATTTAAAATAGAAACAACGACCACTGTGCGCGCTATTGCAATCAATGGAGATAAGCAAAGTAGCATAGCAACAGCTGTTTACACGATTGCGACTGAACAAAATTCATATATTTTCAGTAAGATTACTGCCCAACCACAAGACGGAAAAAAATATCTTATCGTCATTAATAACAATGGACTCAAAGCCATGAAACCACTTAATAAGGAATATGGCTACCCTGAACCAGCAGATGTAACAGAAACGAAAAACGTTATTGTTCAACAAAATGAAACCTTAGCTTACACATTTACGGCAGTAGCAGGCGGATTTAAGATACAAGATAACAACGGAAAGTATCTTTCTCAAAATGCAGGTTATAAAACCATTGCAACCGTAAAAACAGAAGATGAGGCAGCAGTGTGGAAAATAGAACCAAGAACAGATGGTACCTACACAATTCAATCAGTAGCAACAAAAAAAACAATGCAATACTCTGTTCAATATAAGAGCTTTGGGTGCTACGAAACTCCTTCTGCAAAAGACATTTATCCAATGCTTTACCAAGAAGGGAAAGCAGGAACAGCAGGAATAGAAAATGTTAGCACCACAAAGAAAGTAGAAAACAACATTATCTACAATCTGCAAGGAGTACAAATGCCAAAGAATACAAAACTTCAACCAGGCATTTACATCAAGAACGGAAAGAAATTCGTAGTAAAATAAAAAACGATTTCGTTAAGCCACGCGAACTATATAAATGAGCAAAGCGAAATTTGTACATGCTCGTGGCGAGAAATCGCACCTTTCGAGCAATGAAACTTTGTAGGGGCGTGATTTATCACGTTCCTAATATACTAAAATTTGCGGAGAGGAACGTGATAAATCACGCCCCTACAAAGTATCATAACTTGCCAGAAAGCAGCTATTTTGCACTCTAAAAGAGAACGATTTCGTAAGCCACACGAAGCATGCAAAAGAGTGAAACGAAATTTGTACATGCTCGTGGCGAGAAATCGCACTTTGAAAAATAAAAACTACCATTCTTCTGATAAGAAAAAACGACAATCACGAATAGTTTTATGCCCTAAAAAAGCATAAAACCATTCAAAAGAAAGTAAAGCCGTTCAGCGCATAATACCGTTTGAACGGCTCTTTTTATCAAAAAAAACATTAAATCAATTGATTATCTTGCATTTTCCTTTGTTTATTTAGAATATTTTTGTAATTTTGCACCCTGTTTGGAATAGGTATCAATTAACGAATTACAAAACTACAGATAGAAATGTCTAAGATTTGTCAAATCACAGGAAAGAAGGCACAAATAGGTTGCAATGTGTCTCACTCAAAGCATCGCACAAAGCGCAGCTTTGATGTAAACCTCTTCAGCAAAAAATTCTACTATGTAGAAGAAGGTTGCTGGATTTCATTGAAGATTAGCGCAGCTGGTCTTCGTTTAATTAACAAGGTAGGCCTCGACGCAGCGTTGAAGCAAGCCGTATCCAAAGGTTATGTAGACTGGAAGGATATTAAAGTGTTAGGAGACTAATATCATGGCAAAGAAAGCTAAAGGAAATAGAGTGCAAGTCATTCTCGAATGCACAGAAATGAAGAGTAGCGGTATGCCAGGTACAAGCCGTTATATCACAACAAAGAATCGTAAGAATACTGCAGAGCGTCTTGAACTCATGAAGTACAATCCGATTTTGAAGAAGATGACTCTTCACAAGGAGATTAAGTAAGCACGTTTAATAGTTAAATTTAAAAAATAGACTATGGCAAAGAAAGCGGTCGCTACCCTCCATGAAGGTTCAACGGATGGTCGCGCATACACAAAAGTAATTAAAATGGTAAAGAGCCCAAAGACTGGCGCTTACACATTTGATGAAAAAATGGTTCCTAATGAAGCCGTTAAAGACTTCTTTAAGAAATAATCAATAGAAGTTTTTTCACAATTATAAAAGGATATAGCAACAATCAAAGTTGGCTATATCCTTTTTTAGTCTTAATAGATTCATTCGTTAACGAAAAAATGAACGATTTCGAGCAATGATACTTTGTAGGGGCGTGATTTATCACGTTCCTCTCCGCAAATTTTAGCGTATTAGGAACGTGATAAATCACGCCCCTACAAAGTATCATAACTTGCCAGAAAGCAGCTATTTTGCACTTGAAAAAGAACGATTTCGTTAAGCCACACGAACTATATAAATGAGCAAAGCGAAATTTAAATATAGTCGTGGCGAGAAATCTCACTTTGAAAAAGAACTAATAAAATACTTTACGAAAAGGTGGGTATTGCCAATAAAGATAACCAATGGACAAGTTTTGAACTGCCCGAACCGCTTTGTATTAAGAAAGGTGCTTTGGTATCATTGCGCTACAATGGCTATCTAAGCGTATTGGCTGATGCTGGCGTAAAAGAAATAATTTTCTCCTTCATAAAAGAAAAAACGAAAACTCAAAAGAGCCTATTTTTGAACAGCAGAAATAGGCTTTTTTCGTGCCAAATGGGCGCATTTAAAATAAAAAATCATCTTTTTTCAAAAAAAAGTTTCGGAAAAATTTGGAGCGTATCAGAAAATGTTATACCTTTGCACACGCTTTCGCACTAAAAATACGAAAGCAATTAA